>NZ_JBHTZA010000010.1:0-168927 GCF_042790555.1 Arthrobacter sp. NPDC056727
AGGATCCGACCTCTCCGTCCACACCCCCGATGACCTCAACCGCATCGCAGCCAAACTTAACCGCCGGCCCCGGCCAACCCTCAACCTAGACACCCCAGCCAACCGACTCACCCAGCTGCTACAAGCGGCATAAACCCACGCGTTGCACGCACCCATTGAATTTGCCGCCCTCCAGGGGACGATATCTGTACAAAAACTCCGGAGCGGTTCAGGAACTTAGACCGGACAGCCGTCCGGGCCGCAGGCTTCTCCCGCCCCTTCGCCGGCCGTTCCGCCGTCGGGCTTGGGGGAGCCCACCATCACCAGCGGGTGCGCTTCCTGCCATGCCTGCTCCAGGGCCATGCTGAAGGTGGCCGCCGGCTGGGCTCCGGACAGCCCGTATTTGCGGTCGATCACGAAGAACGGGACGCCGCTGATGCCAAGGGCGCGGGCCTCGGCGAAGTCGCGGCGGACGTCGTCGGCGTACTTGTCGGTGCTGAACAGCTCATCGATTTCGCCGGCGTCGAGCCCCAGGTCCGCACCGAGCGACGTGAGGTAGTCGCGGCTGCCGATGTCCTTGCCGTGCTCGAAGTGGTCGCTGAGCAGGCGCTCCTTCGCGGCATCCTGCTTGCCGTGCGCTGCGGCCAGGTGGATCAGCCGGTGGGCCGTGAAGCTGTTGGCAACGACGACGGCGTCAAACCGGTAGTTCAGCCCCTCGCCCTTGGCCTGGGCTGCTACATGGTCGAACATCTGCGTGACCTGGTCCGGGGCCAGGCCCTTGCGCGTGCTGAGGTAATCGAGTTCGGTCCCCTCATAGTGCTCCGGCAGGCCCGGGTCCAGCTGGTAGCTGCGCCACTGCACCTCCACTTGGTCGCGGTGCGGGAACTCGGCAAGGGCGGCCTCGAACCTGCGCTTGCCGATGTAGCACCACGGGCACGCGACGTCTGACCAGATCTCAATCTTCATGCCTGCGACAACTCCTCTTCCATGCCCGGCATTCCTGCCCCGGACAGTTGCCTTGGTCACTCCGGCTCAACGGTGCTGTCCCGAGCCGGGCTTCATACAGCCCTTGTCCGGCGGGAGGGGCCCGCCATATTCTTTGGACTAACTCCCGGCCGGCGCGCCACACATTCCTGGGAGGCAAGAGTGCGCATTGGACTGATATCGGCACCCTGGATCCCGGTTCCGCCGCCCGGTTACGGCGGCACAGAACGGGTGGTGGACAGCCTTGCCCGCGGATTCGCGGAGGCCGGACACGACGTCCTGCTGGCCGCCCCGTCCGACAGCACCTGCCCCGTTCCCCTCGCCCCGCGGATGCGCCCCTCCGAACCGGCGGACATGGGATTCGCGTTGTCTGAGCTCAGCCACATCATCCGCGCCTACGATGGCATGGAAGGCGCGGACATCATCCACGACCACACCATGAGCGGACCCCTGTACGCACACCGGCCGGCCGGGGTCCCGGTGGTCACCACGATCCACATCCGCCTGGCCCAGCAGGCCGTGGACCTGTACAGCGCAATCGGAAAGACCACCGACATCATCGCCATCTCCCGCGACCAGGTCAGCCGTTCGCCGGAGGTGCCGGTAACGAAGGTCATCCACCACGGCATGGATGTGGCGTCCGTGCCCGTCGGCCAGGGGAACGGCGGTTACCTGTGTTTCGTCGGCCGGCTGTCCCCGGACAAGGGCATCCTCGAGTCAATACACATTGCGCGCGCGGCGGGAATCCCGCTGCGCGCCAGCGCCCGGATCCAGGGACCGGACGAGCAGGGCTATTTCGACGACGTCATCCGGCCGGTCCTGGGGCCGGACGTCGAGTTCATGGGCCAGCTGTCCGACGCCGAAAAATACGAGTTGGTGGGCGGTGCCGTCGCTTTCCTGAATCCGATCCAGTGGCCCGAACCGTTCGGCCTGGTGATGATCGAGGCGCTGGCCACCGGCACGCCAGTGGTGGGAACACCCGCCGGTGCTGCCCCGGAAATCGTGGAGCACGGCGTCACGGGTTACCTGGGCGGCGTCGACCAGCTGGCGTCGTTCGCCGCCGAAGCCGCGGGCCTCAGCCGGGAGGCCTGCCGGGCATCGGCGGAGCAGCGCTTCAGCTCGGCCCGCATGGTGGCCGACCACCTGGCGCTGTATGAACAGATCCTCGGCCGCCTGCGTCCGTAGCGGCGGGCTCAGGCGGAGAGTTTTTGTACAGATAATGGCCCGAAGAGTCCCCTCAAGTCGCGCCAGCTGTACAAAAACTCCAGCGCTGGTGGTTAGCCGCTGGCCGTCCGGAGGTACTCCCTGATGCCGTCCACCGCAAGCTGATGGTCGTCGTCGGAGGCCAGGCCGGATACCGTGACGGCCGCGACGACGCCTGTCCTGCGGACCCGGATCGGGAACGAGCCACCGGCCAGCGTGTAGTCCTCCGGCGCGAGCCATCCGCCCTGCGTAGGGTCAAACTCCTTGGCTGCGAACTCCGCGGAGAGCAGGGCGGTGCTGCGTTCGAAGCGCAGGGTGCTGGCCGCCTTGCGGCGGATCCACTCCTCCTGGTCGGCGGTCGCCCCGGGCAGGACGCAGCGGAAGAGGACCAGGTTGTGCCGCCGGATGTCGATGGCAACGGCGTGTCCGGCCTCGACCGCATGGTTGGCGATGAGCGAGCCGAGCCGCCAGGCATCGTGGTGGTCGAATCCGGGGAAGACGAGTTCTTCCTCGTGCAGCTGCAGTTCGGTGATCCGGGACGGGACAGCCTCAGTCATTCGTGACCGCATCCGGTGCGGCGTCGGCGACGTACTTGAGTCCGATCTGGCGGCGGATCTCATCCATCGCGGCCATGACGGCCACGCTCTCCCCAGGAGGAAGGACGGTGCCAGCCGTGAGGCCGGCCCGGATGAGGCGTTCCATCTCGGCGGCCTGGTACTGCATGCCCCTGCCGGACACCGGCTGGTCGAAGCGCTCCACCACGTTTCCCTGGTTGTCGAACCGGGTGAAGGGCGTGGGGTTGTACCAGGTGGGTTCGACGTCGATCCACCCGTCCGTCCCGATGATGGCGGCGCGGTTGTTGGACGCGGTGTCCAGGGCGCAGTCCACGATCGCCTGCTGTCCGTCCGGGTACTCGAAGATCGCCGCAGTCTGTCGGTCCACGCCTGTTGCCGTCATCGCGGCGCTCGCCCCGATGTTGTCCGGCTTGCCGAGGACGTCGAATGCAAAGGAGACGGGATAGACGCCGAGATCCAGCAGGGCGCCGCCGCCCAGGGCAGGATCGTTGAGCCGGTGCGCGGGGTCCTTGGGAAGGTTCTGGTTGTGGCTGGCCGTGACCTTCCGGACCTGGCCCAGTGAGCCCTCGGCGATGATCTCGCGGAGACGGGCCATGTGGGGGAGGAAGCGGCTCCACATGGCCTCCAGCACCACCAACCCCTTCTGCTTGGCCAGCGTGACGATGTCCTGTGCTTCCCGGGCATTGATGGTGAAGGGCTTCTCGACCAGCACGTGTTTGCCGGCGTTCAAAGCCAGCAGTGCGTGGGCGTGGTGGAAGGTGTGGGGCGTGGCAACGTAGACAACGTCCACGTCGGGGTCTGCGGCCAGTGCTTCGTAGCTCCCGTGGGCAGTGGGGATGCCGAACTCTTCGGCGAACGACTTGCTGGCTTCCAGCGTGCGGGAGCCCACGGCATGGACGGTAAAGCCGTGGTCGGCCAGGTCCTGTGTCTGCAGGCCGGCGATGAACCCGGTGCCGAGGATTCCCCAGCGGATATGCCCGTCGGAGGTGCCGGTGTGTTGTGTGGTCACGTAGTTAGTCCTTTGAGGTGTCGGCGAGCGGGTAGGCGACGTAGGCGAAGCGGTCGGAGCCGGGCGACCAGCTGTTGACGTTCAGCGTTCCCTGCCCGCCGAAGAGCGGCCAGGTGTGCAGCGGGGTGTCCCAGTCGTCGGTGGAGACAAGCACGACGTCGACCGGCAGGTCCGCGGGGTGCCCTTCCGTGCCACTGGGGAAACGGATGTAGCTGGCCAGCCGGCCGTCGGGGGAGAGGTGGGGGAACCAGTCGACGGAGTCGCTCTTGAGGAGCTGCTCCGGTGCGCCGCCGCGGGAAATGTTCAGCCGGGCAAGCTGGGCGTGTCCGGGCTTGCTAGTGAAAGCCTCGGTGTTGAAGTACAGCCAGTCGCCGTCGGGGAAGTACTCGGGCCCGTCGCAGTGGCCGTCGACGCTGATGTGTGTGGAGGCGCCGCCGCCGGCAGGGATGGTCATCAGCCTGCCCGGCTGGCTGAAATCCCCGGCTTGGATGCCAACGTAGGCCAGCTCCCGGCCGTCCGGACTGACGCCGTGGAGGAAATGGAAGTCGCCGTCGTCCTTGGTGATGCGTACGGCCGCGCCGCCGCCAAGGGCTGCACGGTAGATGTGGCCGTCGTTGGCCGAGAGGAAGATGTGCCGGCCGTCGGGGTCCAGGACGTGGTCGTTGTTGAGGTCGGGTATTCCCGTGAGCGGGACAGGGCTGATGGTCCGGCCGGCAACCTCGAACGTCCACAGCATGCCGTCGCCGTTGAGGATTAACGACCCGCCGTCGAGCGTCCAGTTGGGCGCCTCAAGGAGTACCTCGTCAGTGCTGAACACCAGTTTGCGCTCGCCGGTGACGGAGGCGATCCAGACCTCGCAGCGCTGGCCGGGTTGGAGTGTGCGGATCATTGGGCGTTCCTCCCGGCTTCGGGGGCCAGTTCCCTGATCCGGATGTTCCGCCACCGGCATTGTGCGCCCTTGCCCCAGCGGGCCTCGCCGAACATGGCGTCGTTGTCGTGCACCTCGAGGGCGATGTGCCCCCGGCTGCCGAGCACTCCGAGGATTGCCTCCGGATCGTAGTTGGGGGATTCCAGCGCGGCGGTGTCCAGCTCTGCGACCTTGAGGCCGTTGACCCAGGTGGTGATCACGGGCATCGGTCCGACGCAGCGGATCCGCAGCTCGTTCCAGTCGTCCCAGCGCCAGACGTTCAGGAAGTCGTCGACGGCGGCGGCGTGCGTCAGGCGGGAGCGCTTTGCTTCCGTGACCGGTTCCACGGAGGTGGCCGGATCATCGGCGACAAGCCCGGCTGGCCGCCCGTCGTCGTCGTACTTTGCGTCGATCGCGAACGGAACAGCGGAGAAGCTCGCCAGGCCGTTGCCGAAGAAGCCGCCGATGCCGCCGGACGGGCGGTGGTCCACCAGCACCTGGAACCCCTCCCAGCTGTCCCGCTGGCGCCGGATCATGACGCCGGTGTCTGCAGGCCAGTCCGGGCGCATTTCGAGCACGAGTTCAAAGTCGCCGAACGCCTCGTCGCTGACAAGGTAGCCGCCGTAGCCGCTGCCGGGGGCGTCCTGCTCGCCGACCAGCACGCCGTCTTCGACGAACCAGCGCGCCGGATGCTTCTCCGGGTCCACCGGGCGGGCGAGGCCCCGTTGGTCGAAGTGCTCCAGCACTGACGGGCCGCCCGGATAGACGGTGCCGTAGATTCGGGGCGCCGCATGCCAGCCGGCCAGGCTCACGCCGTCGAAAAGCGGGACGAACCCGTCCGGTGTTTCGTGCATAGGGGTAATTCCTTTGGCGGTCCTGGTTCTTTGGCTGTGTCCGTGGAGTTTTTGTACAGATATCGGCCGCAAAAGGCACTTTAGCGGCCGATATCTGTACAAAAACTCCAATGGGAAGGGGTCAGTCCTTGGTGCTGAAGGCGGCGTCGAAGCTGGTTTGGGATGCGGGGAAGTCGTATTTTTTGAGCGCGTTGAGGGCTTCGGGGGCGCCGTGGAGCCGGTCCATGCCGGCGTCTTCCCATTCGATGCTGATCGGGCCGGTGTAGCCGATCGCGGTGAGGGCGCGGAAGGAGGATTCCCACGGGACGTCGCCGCGGCCGGCGGAGACGAAGTCCCAGCCGCGGCGGGGGTCGCCCCAGGGCAGGTGGGAGCCCAGGACGGTGTTCCGGCCGGTGGGGCGGAGCTTGGTGTCTTTGCAGTCGACGTGGTAGATCCGGTCCTTGAAGTCCCAGATGAAGGAGACGGGGTCGATGCCCTGCCACATGAAGTGGGAGGGGTCCCAGTTCAGGCCGAAGGCTTCGCGGTGGCCGATGGCTTCGAGGGTGCGGACGGTGGTCCAGTAGTCGTAGGCGATCTCGGAGGGGTGGACTTCGTGGGCGAAGCGGACGCCGTTTTCGTCGAAGACGTCCAGGATGGGGTTCCAGCGGTCGGCGAAGTCCTGGTACCCGGCGTCGATGACCTTTTCGGGGACGGGCGGGAACATGGCGACGTACTGCCAGATGGAGGAGCCGGTGAAGCCGACGACGGTGTCCACGCCGAGGGCTTTGGCGAGGCGGGCGGTGTGTTTCATTTCCTCGGCGGCGCGGGTGCGGACGCCTTCGGGGTCGCCGTCGCCCCAGACCTTGGACCCGACGATGGCTTCGTGGCGGAAGTCGATCGGGTCGTCGCAGACGGCCTGGCCCTTGAGGTGGTTGGAGATGGCCCAGACCTTGAGGTTGTACTTTTCGAGGATGGCGAGTTTGGAGTCGACGTAGCCGGGTTCGTCCCAGCGCCAGGCGTCCAGGTGGTCGCCGGAGACGGCGATTTCCAGGCCGTCGTAGCCCCAGCCGGACGCGAGCTTGGCGACTTCCTCGAAGGGGAGGTCGGCCCACTGGCCGGTGAACAGGGTGTACGGGCGGGGCATGGTCAGGCTCCTTCGGTAACGGGGACGGTGAGTTGAATGATGGAGGACTTGGCGTTCGCTGACTCCTCGACGGCGGCCAGCACGCGCTGGACGGCGAGGCCCTCCTCGAACGACGGCGACGGCGAACCGCCGCTGCCGATCGCGGCCAGGAAGTCGCGGATTTCGTGCGTGAAGGTGTGCTCCCAGCCGATGATGTGGCCCTGCGGCCACCACGCGTCCAGGTAGGGGTGCTCGGGTTCGTTGACCAGGATCCGGCGGAAACCCTGCTCCCGCACCGGGACGGTGGCGTCCAGGAAGCCGAGCTCGTTCAGGTTCTCCAGATCAAAGAGGATGGTGCCCTTGTCGCCGTAGATCTCGAGCTTCAGGGAGTTTTTCTGGCCTGTGGCCACCCGGGAGACTTCAACGGAGGCGATGGCCCCGGAGGCGAGGGACAGCGTGGCCCAGGCGGCGTCGTCGACCGTCACATCCTCCGGCCCGTTCTTGCCGGGCCGGACCGGCGTGAAGGTGTGCAGCCGGCCCGAGACCTCGGTGACGGCGTCGCCGAGGAGGAACAGCACCTGGTCGATCGCGTGGGAGGCGATGTCACCGAGCGCGCCGGATCCGGCGGTTTCCTTGTTCAGCCGCCAGGTCATGGGGGATTCCGGGTCGGCGAGCCAGTCCTGCAGGTACGCCGCGCGGACGTGCCGGACGGTTCCGAGCCGGCCCTCCGCGATCAGTTCCCGGGCGAGGGCCAGGGCCGGCACGCGGCGGTAGTTGAACCCGATCATGGACTGCACGCCCCTGGCACGGGCCGCCTGCGCCGCGGCGGTCATGGCCTCGGCCTCGGTGAGGGTGTTGGCCAGCGGCTTCTCCACGAGTACGTGCTTGCCCGCCTCGAGTGCGGCGATGGCGATCTCGGCATGCATCCACCCCGGGGCACAGATATCAACGATGTCGATGTCGTCCCGTTCCAGGACGGAACGCCAGTCCGTGGCGGACTCGGCCCAGCCGTACTTTGCCGCCGCGGCGGCGACCTGGCCGGCGTGCCGGCCCACGAGCACCTTCTGCTCGAAGGCCGGAACGTCGAAGTAGCTGGCAACGTTCCGCCACGCGTTCGAGTGGGCCTTGCCCATGAACGCGTAGCCGATCATTGCCACGCCCAGGGGGCGCTGGGCTCCCGGCGGTGTGCCCGGGGATTCGGAGGAAGTCATGGGTCGTTCCTAGAGGGTGGGGGCGGTGGGGTTCCAGTCCTCGGGGAGGGCTGCGGACGCGGGGGCGGAGCTTGCGACGTCGACGAAGGTTCCGGACTCCATGGACTCGGAGATCGAGACCATGGTGTCCAGGACGTGGTAGGCGAGGTTGCCAGTGGCGCGGTGCGGAACGCCGGCGCGGATGGAGCGGGCCATGTCCAGGACTCCCATGCCGCGGCCGTTGGCCGGTCCGGTGGCCGGGATGACGGTCCAGTCCTCGTCGCCGGCGCGCCAGAGCCTGATGTCGCCGTCGAAATAGTTGGGGTCCGGAAGCGAGAGGGTGGCCTCGGTGCCGGTGATCTCCACGAATCCCATCCGCAGGCGCGGCGACTCGAACGAGAAGACGCTGTGCGAGGACTGGCCGCCCTCGAACTGGGCCATGGCGGAGACGTGGGTGGGGACGTCCACGGTGAATTCCTCGCCGGCCTTCGGGCCGGAGCCGATGACACGGACTTCCTTGGCCTTGGAGCCGACGGCGGCCACCTTGCGGACCGAGCCGAACGTCTGGACCAGGGCGGTGAGGTAGTACGGGCCCATGTCGAACAGGGGGCCGGCGCCGTACTGGAACAGGAACGCCGGGTTCGGGTGCCAGGACTCCGGTCCGGGGGTCTGGAACGTGGTCATGGCGGTGAGCGGGGTGCCGATGTCGCCGCGTTCGATGAGCCGGCGGGCGGTCTGGAGCCCGGCGCCGAGGAACGTGTCAGGCGCGGTTCCGAGCCGGATGCCCGCGGCGTCGGCCGTCTTCAGCAGCCCCAGGCCCGATTCGCGGTCCAGCGAGAACGGCTTCTCGGTCCAGACGTGCTTGCCGGCGTTGACGGCGGCGGTGGCCACCTCCACGTGGGCGGCCGGGATGGTCAGGTTGACGATGATTTCGACGTCGGGATGGTTCAGCGCGGCGTCCACGCCACCCCACTCGGGGATGCCGTATTCCTTGGCGCGCGCCTCGGCGGCCTCTTCGAAGAGGTCGGCGATGACGTGGACCTTCAGGTCCGGAAAGACGGTCAGGTTGTCCAGGTACTGCTTGCTGATGTTGCCGGCGCCGATGACACCGACGCCGACCGGACCGCGGCGGGAAGAGGCGGCGGCGCTCATGCCTGTGCCCCTTCGGTGGCGTTGGCCGAGGAGTTCAGGAAGCTGAGCGACTGCGTGATGCCGTCGAAGATGTCCCCGGAGTAGTCGTCGAATTCCACGACGCCGACCTCCAGCGACTTCGCGGCGTTGATGACGTCCCACACCGGGATCTTGCCCTGGCCGGCAGGCTGCTGCGCCTTGGTGTCGGTGTTCAGCGGGCCGTCCTTGATGTGGATGAACTTCACCCGGTCGCCCAGTTTGGTGAGGATGTCCACCGGGTCCTGGCCGCCGACGGCAACCCAGTAGGTGTCCACCTCCAGCACCAGTTCGGGGTCGAGCAGCCCTTCGAAGTACTCCAGCGCGGTCTTGCCTTCGATGGTGGACTGCAGCTCCCACGCGTGGTTGTGGTAACCGACGCGGATGCCGTATTCGGCGCCCTTCCTGGCCGCGGCGTTGAGCTTGGCCGCGGTGGCCTGGATGGTCTCCGCATCCTGCCAGTGCTCCGCCGGGAGGTAGGGGTCGATGACGGTGGTGATGCCGAGTTCCTTCGCGGCGGCGAAGATCTGGTCCTGGTCCTGGCTGAGCAGCGGCGCGTGGCCGGACGGGGCGGTGAGGCCGTTCTCCCTCAGCGCGGCACCAAGCTCCTTGGCCGTTGCCACGAAGTTGTAGGGCTCCACCTGCGTGAAACCGATCCCCGCCACCTTCCGGATGGTGCCGGGCAGGTCCTCCTGGATGGCGTTGCGGAGGGTGTACAGCTGGAGAGAGTAAGACATGTCGTTCCTTTGCGGGAGTTGGTTTGTTCTCGAAAAAATGGGTGATCAGCGGCCGGCGAGGGATCCGCCGATGCCGCCGACGCTGAAGTATTTGTTCAGGGCCGCGAAGACGATGACAGGCGGGAGCATCATGACCACGGCGAGGGCCATGACCGACGTCCAGTCGGTGGCGTTCTGCTGGAAGAAGGACTGCACGCCCATGGGGAGGGTGAAGATCTCGTTGGAGCGGAGGAAGACGATGGCGACGAGGTAATCGTTCCAGGCCAGGAGGAAGGCGAAGATCGCGGTGGAGAGCACGCCGGGGAGGCTGTTGCGGAGGACGACCTTGGTGAAGGAGCCGAAGACGGAGCAGCCGTCGATCCAGGAGGCTTCCTCGAGGCTGATCGGGATGGAGTCGAAGTAGGCGGCCATCATCCAGGTGGCCACGGTCATGGTGGAACCGACGTAAATGATGGTCAGGCCCAGCAGGTTGTCCACCAGTCCCATGCCGGCGAACAGGATGAAGAGCGGCACCACGGAGGTGATGATGGGCAGGGACTGCATCACGAACAGCAGCAGGGAGTAGCCGGAGACGGCCTTGGAGCGGCCGCGGGAGAGGACGTAGCCGGCCGGTGCTGCGACGGCGACGGAGACCACCACGGTGGACAGCGTGGTGATGAGGCTGTTCTGCAGCCAGGTGGCGGCCAGGGTTTTGGAGAAGACGTTGCCGAGGTTCTCGAACGTCAGGCCTGTGGCGGTGCTGTTGGGGCCGGGGGTGAAGGCGAGGAGCACTGTGACCATGATGGGCACCAGGACGACGGCGGTGATGGCCAGGATGGCGGTGAAGCGCCACCAGCGTCCGCGCATGCCGGCTTCGGAAAGGGTGCGGCGTTTGCCGGCGCCGACACCGAGGGCGGGGCCGGTTTCGGGATGGGCGTGGAGGACTGCGCTCATTATTCGACGCTCGACTTTCGGATCTGGCGGTACAGGATGACCGAGATGACCACGAGGGTCATGGTCATGAGGAAGGCGATGGCAACGCCGGGGCCGGTGGCGAAGTCCTGGAACACTGTGCGGTAGGCCAGGACCACGAGGGAGGTGGTGGCGCTGACCGGACCGCCGCCGGTGAGCAGGTAGATGGTGGGGAAGTCGTTGACGCAGAAGATGGTCATCAGGATCCAGCTGATGTAGGTGGAGCGGGCGATCAGCGGCAGGGTGATCTGGCTGAACTGCTGCCAGCGGGTGGCGCCGTCCATGCTGGCCGCCTCGTAGACGGTGCTGTCCACAGAGGCCAGGGCTGCCGAGGTCATCATCATCATGAAGGGGAAACTGACCCAGACCTTGAAGACCATGACCGTGATGGAGGCCAGGGTGGGGTCCGCCAGGAACAGAGGGGTGCCCAGGCCAAGGTTGCGGAACAGGGAGGGGATGAGGCTGTCCGGGGTGGCGACGAGCCAGTTCCAGGCGGTGGAGGAGACCACGATCGGCACCACCCAGGGCAGGAGCAGCAGGACCTTGAAGGTGCCGCCGGCGGGGATCTTGGTGCGCAGCAGCAGGGCCAGGCCGAGGCCGAGGAGCCACGAGCCGAAGACGCCGACGATGGTGAACCAGAGGGTGAACTGCGCGGCCTTCCAGAAGGCCGGCGAGCTCAGGACGGTGGCGAAGTTCTCGCCGCCGACGAAGTTGCCGGTCTGCAGCAGGTTACCGTCGTGCGTGGCCTGAACGGCCGCATAGACCAGCGGGTAGCCGTGAATCAAAACAAGCAGGACCACGGAGGGGAGCAGGAGCCAGAAGAACGTCCTGGTTGCCTGGGCGGAGAGCTTGCTTTTGCGGTTGGCGCCGCTGCTGCGGGACCCGCCCCCGGACCCGGCAGGGGCGAGGCCCCGGCGGGCCCGGGCGAGGCCGGACTGGGTTGTGGTGGTGGACATGGCTGGTTCCGCCCTACTTCTTCAGGACGGATTCGAGGCCGGATTGGAACGTCTGCAGCGCGGTCTTGGCGTCCGACTTGCCGGTGATGATGGTCTGGCTGAACTGGTTCAGCGCCTGCCCGCCGTCAAGGGCGGCAAGGTTGGCGTTCAACGTGTTCCCCTGCGAGGCGAAGGTCTTGGCGATGGGCTGCCAGTCCTTCACGATCTTGACGTTGTTGGGGTCGTTGGCAAACTCGGGGAGTTCGGTGATGGACTTGAACACGGGCAGTGCGGACATGAGCTTCTTCTGCCACAGCTGCTTGAGCTGGCCCAGGTAGTAAACCAGGAATTCCTCGGACGCGTCCTGGGACGGGGTGTTGGTGTACATCATGATGTTGTTGGGGAAAACGATGGTGGCTTTGTCCCCGTGCGGCCCGGTCAGGGGGTCGGCGACGAGAAGGTCGCCGGAGGTGTCGCCCACGCGCTGCGGGACGTTCACCTGGAAGAGGCCGAAGCCGGCTTTGCCGTCCTTCCACTGGGCGGACATGTTGTCGGTGGTGTAGCTGACAGCCGCGGGATCGACGATGCCGTTGGAGACGAGTTCCAGGACGAACTCCATGGCCTCGACGTTCCGGTCGTTGAGAAGGTCCAGCTCGCCGTCCTTGTTGAACACGCCGCCGCCGTTGTTGACCATCATCATGATCATGGAGTGGTTGGCGTAGTTGTTGCCGGCGCCGGCGCCGGTGGTGAACCCGAAGGCGCCGACCTTCTTCAGTGCCTTGCCGGCTTCAAGGAGCGACGGCCAGTCTGTGGGGAGGGCAACGTTCGCCTTCTCGAACAGGGACTTCCGGTACCAGAAGACGCGCATGTCCAGCTGCCACGGGACGGCCACATAGCCCTTGTCCGACTTGAACGGATCGAGCACGCCCGGCAGGAAGTCGTTGAACTGTCCGTTGGACTTCAGCTTCTCGATTACCTTGTCCGCGTAGGCGATCTGGCCCTGCTGCTCGAACTGGAAGGCCTGGAAGCCGCCGCCGGTGGACACGGCCGGGCCGGTCTTGGACGCGATGGCTGACGAGAACGTCTGGTAGAAGTTGTTCCACTGGATGATCTGGTAGCTGGCCTTGGCGCCGTTGGCTCCGGAGAAGCCCTCAGCAATGCCCTTGGCGGCGTCGTTGTATGCGGGGGTGGCCCAGGGCATATCCCAGAACTTGACGGTCCCGCCGGCGCCTCCGCCGCCTCCCTTGGTGGCCGAACCGCCGCCGCAGGCAGCCAGGAGCGGGGCGGAGGCAGCAGCGGCAGCGAAGCCGAGGAATCCCCGGCGGGAAAAGGCGGAGGATGCGATGGAGGATTTGGAAGACACGGTGTTTCCTTTCAGGCCCGGGCTGTTGAGCGCCGGGGCCCTTCTCGACGGTGAGTGGATAGCGAAGGTCTAACTGGAGTTGCTGGGAAAACTGTTTAGTCGGTGAGCTGGCTGAGGAGTGACATCACGGCGGTGAACTGCGCCAGGTCGCTTGCGGCGTTCCCGGACGTGATGTGGGAGTGGGCCCGGGACCAGCTGGTCCGGTGGGCCGATTCGTAAAGCGTGGGAAGCGTCGTCGCTCCCTCCGCGGTTACCGCGCGGACCTTTGCCGGCCACGCCGCTGCGGGGTCCGGGAGAACGACGTCGGCACTTCCGGCAGACGTCAGGACGGAGACGCTGGCGGTGGCCGGCAGCGCCGAACTCAGGATGCCCTGCAGGGCTGCGGGAGCTCCGTTGGGCAGTACGGCTGCCACGGTGTAGCCGTTGGGGCTACGCTGGATCACGCGAACGTTTCGCAGCTCAATGCCGCACTGCAGAATGACGGAGAGCTGTTCGGTCAGCAGCTGCATAGGTTCTGTGCCCGGCGGTGCGACGGCAACGGAGTCCAGCAGCATGGCGTCTGCCAGCGCGTCGGCAATGACGCGGCGGGCGTCGGTGTTGGAGCCGGCGATGGCCGGGTTCCCGGCCCAGCGCTGGTCCAGGACCACCGGGGCGCCGGCGGCGGCCGCGGCGGTTGCCAGCAGATCCGCATTCTCCGGGGCCGGCGAGGAGACGACGACGCCCTTGGCGCCGCTGCGGATCGCCTCGGCTGCGCGCCGGGTCCAACCGGCGTGGCCGGCGACGGCGGCGACGTCGGGGGAACCGTCCTGGGTGGCGCCGGCTGAAGCAGCCGCTCCGAAGGACAGGGGAAGGGATGCGGCGACGGCGGCAACGGCGCCCGCGGCGTCGGCCTGCGGGTCCGCGTACAGGGACAGCTGCGTGGTCATGCGTTGATCTCCTCACCTGCGGAGGTGCCGGCGTCCACGAGACCGACGGCGGCGTCGGCGATGGACAGGGCGAACTCAAGGTCTTGGATAAGTGTTTCGGCCGACGGCGGCTGTCCCGTTCCGCGGGCCAGCTCGGCCAGCTTGCGCCATTCGCCCTCGTAGCCGTTGTGGCCGTAGGGGCCGAGGACCAGTGTCTGGCCGGCCTTACGTATGTGGGCGGTGGCTGAGCCGGCATGGACGTAGGAGGGGGTGAAGTCGATCCTCAGTGCGGCATCGTTGCCGATGGCCTCGAACACCCAGTCAGGCTCCCAGGTGTTGTTCATCGCGGCCCGCAGCTCGATGGTGACCGCTCCCGCCCGCAGGGAAATGATGTAGCCGAACGGGAAGGTGAGCTCAGCGTGCAGGACCTCCACGGACGCGAAATCGGGGGTGAAACGGCGGACCAGCGGCAGATCATGAATGGCCAGGCCCATCACGCCGCCCTGAAGCATGGCCTTGATGACCCCGGGGTCGGTGGTGTCGCGCTCCGGCATGGGGACCCTGCCCACGATCTCGGTGGCGAAGTCCTCAAAGCGGGGGTTGGGCGGCAGGATGATGGAGGAACGGATGGTGTGGACCTGTTCCGGCAGGTCCTCCCAGGCCGCCTCGGCGGCGAGCCAGCCCGGATCGAACGTGTGCATCGCTCCGACAATGATGGGGACGCCGGTTTCGGCTGAGACGGCGGAAATGCCGGCAGCTTCCTCCCCGCTCATCGCGAAGGGCTTCTCGCACAGCACCGCTTTCTTGCCGGCCCGGCAGCTGGCGATCACCTGTGCCGCATGGAACTGGTGCGGGCTGCAGATGGCGACGATGTCCACGTCAGGATCGGCCAGCAGTTCCTCCATGCTGGTGCTGAAACGCGCCCCGACCCTGCCGGCGACGGATTCCGCCACGGCCGGATCCACGTCCATGATGTGGCGTACCTGAAGAATGTCGGTCAGTCTGGCCAGGGACGGAAGGTGGATGGCCTGCGTGACAGGCCCGGCGCCCAGGATGCCGACGCCGAGGGGCGTCCCTGATTGGTGCTGGCTCGACAAATTCATTACCTCTTCGTAATCGCGGAAAAAGATTTGCCGCCGCCCGGTCCATTTCCGTGATGCGGCTCACAGCTCAACCTAGGACTACTTTTGCCGATCGTCAAGCAAAAGTCAGAAAGTTATCGGCATTCTTTCTGTCCTGTGACACCCAGAAGCATTCGTGCTATCACTGAACCCATGAATCCACGAACAGGAAATGGCCAAACTGCGGAGCCGGCCTCGGCCGACGGTGCAGGCAGCCTGTCCCGCGCCGGCGACCTGTTCCAGCTGCTCCGCGACGGCAAGGCCCGGACCCGGGCCGAGCTGGCGCTGACCACGGGGCTTGCCCGCTCCACGGTGGCGTCGCGCATCGATGCCCTGATCGCCTCCGGGCTGGTGGGCCCGGCCGGTGAGGCAACATCGAGCGGCGGCAGGCCGCCGTCGCGCTTTGCCTTTAAGCCCGCCGCGCGGGCGGTGCTGGCTGTCGACGTCGGCGCCACCCACGTGATCATCGCGGTCACCGACCTGGGCGGGAACATCCTCAGCGAGCGGCGCCTGGCCCAGGATGTGGCCGAAGGCCCGGAAGCGGTGCTGGGCCGTGTGGTCACGGAAGCGACGTCGCTGCTGGCGGAGACGGGGCGGACGGCGGGCGATCTTGCCGGCGTCGGAATCGGCCTGCCCGGACCCGTGGAACATGCCACCGGCATGCCGGTGAAGCCGCCCATCATGCCGGGCTGGGACGGGTTTGACGTGGTCAGCCACGTCCAGCGCTCGTTCCCCGTGCCCGTGCTGGTGGACAACGACGTCAACATCATGGCGCTCGGTGAACGCACGGCCCACTGGCCGGAGCACGACAACTTCCTGTTCATCAAGGTGGCCACGGGCATCGGGGCAGGCATCATCAGCAACGGCGAACTGCAGCGGGGGGCCAACGGCACGGCCGGCGACCTGGGCCACGTCCGCGTGCCCCGGGGCGATGACGTCCTGTGCCGGTGCGGCAACTACGGCTGCCTCGAGGCGCTCGCGTCCGGTCCTGCCGTGGCGCGCGCACTGGCGGCGCACGGCGTCGCAGCTGAGAGCGGCGCCGACGTCCTTCGTCTGGTGGCGGAGGGCAACCTGCAGGCCATCCAGGCCCTGCGCCAGGCCGGCCGGGACGTGGGCGACGTGCTCGCCACCGTGGTGAACCTCTTGAATCCCTCGGTCATTGTGGTGGGCGGAAGCCTGGGCCAGGCCGGCGAACACCTCATGGCCGGCGTGCGCGAAGTGGTCTACCGCAGATCGCTGCCGCTCGCCACCGCGCACTTGCGCATCGGCCTGTCCATGGCCGGCGGCCAGGCGGCCGTGCTGGGCGCGAGCCAGATGGTCACCCAGCACGTCCTGTCCCCGACAGTCATCGAAGCCACGCTGCAGGCCACCGGCTGACCCCGCAGCGGGCGCTGGCAGCCGCAGGCAGACCAACTTTCACATCCACGCGAAACGGAGTCTTGAAAATTGAGCACGCAGAAGCACGCGCCCCTGAAGGTGGGCGTGATCGGCATCGGCTGGGCCGGCCGGCAACATATTGATGCCTACAGGAACATCGACGGCGTGGAGCTTGTTGCTGTTGCCGCGATGGAGGCGGACCTGCTGGCCGGCATCAAGGAGGAGTACGGCGTCGCGCACACGTTTGCCCGCTGGGAGGACCTGATCGCACTGGACGGCCTCGATGCCGTGAGCGTGGCGGTGCCGACGTTCCTGCACGCCCCGATCGCGATCGCCGCCCTGGACCGCGGCCTGCACGTGCTGAGCGAAAAGCCCCTGGCCCGCAACGGCGCGGAAGGCCGGCAGATGGTGGAAGCGGCGCGGAAGGCCGGCCGGGTCCTGGACGTGGCCTTCAACCACCGCCGCCGCGGCGACATCCAAAAGCTCAAGGGCATCATCGACGACGGCGAGCTGGGCCGGCCGTACTACGCCAAGGCTTCCTGGCTCCGCCGCCAGGGCATCCCCATGCTCGGCAGCTGGTTCACCAACCCCGCCCTGGCCGGCGGCGGCCCGCTGGCAGACATCGGCGTCCACGTCCTGGACTACGCCCTGCACCTGCTCGGTGAACCCAAGGTCCTCTCCGTCTCGGCGTCGACGCACTCCGAGCTGGGCCCGCGCGGACTGGGCGGCAACGCCCGCTACACCGCGATGAAATCCACCCACAAGTTCGAGGTGGAAGACTTCGCCTCGGCCTTCATCAGGCTTGAAGGCGGCGGCACGCTGATCCTCGAGGCCGGCTGGGCCGCCTACCGGGACGAGGAGGACCTGATCGACTTCACCGTCTACGGCACCGACGGCGGCGCGGAACTCCGCGCGGTCGGGGCCTCCAACACACCCGTCGCCGATGTCCGGATCTTCAAGGAGAAGGACGGCGAGAACGCCGACTACACGGTGGTGGCCGAGCCCGGGACGGCGCACCAGGGCGTGGTAGAGGACTTCGTGGACGCCGTCCGCGGCGGGGAAACCGTGTGGGGCGCCCACGACGGGTCCCTCGCCCTGACCCGCGCCCTGGTCCTGGACGCCTGCTACCAATCCGCCCTCGAACAGCGCGAAGTGAGGCTCTAAAACAATGACCGACAAACTCACCATCCTGGTCTGGAACGAAGGCGTCCACGAGGCGAACAACCAGCCCGAAACCATGGCCGGAATGTACCCGGACGGCATCCACGGCGCCATCGCCGACGGGCTGAAGGGCTTCTACCCGGACGCCGGCATCACCACCGCCACCCTCGCCGACCCCGAACACGGCCTCTCCGAGGAGACCCTCGCCGGCACCGACGTGCTCCTCTGGTGGGGCCACGTCGCCCACGGAGACGTCAGCGACGAGGTCGTCGAACGCGTCCAACGGCACGTCCTGGGCGGGATGGGCCTGATCGTCCTGCACTCCGGGCACTTCGCCAAAATCTTCACCCGGCTCCTGGGCACCACGTGCTCGCTGAAATGGCGCAACGAGGGCGAACGGGAACTCGTCTGGACCGTGAAACCCTCACACCCGATCGCCGCCGGCGTTCAGAGCCCCATCGTGATCCCGAAGCAGGAAATGTACGGCGAACTCTTCGACATCCCCGAACCCGACGACCTCATCTTCATCAGCTCCTTCGAAGGCGGCGAGGTGTTCCGCTCCGGCGTCACCTTCACCCGCGGCAAGGGCCGGATCTTCTACTTCAGCCCCGGCGACCAGGAATACCCCGTCTACCACCAACCCCAAATCCGGCAGGTGATCGCCAACGGCGTGGGCTGGGCGGCGCAACCCGGCCGCTTCCGCGAAGCACCCGCCGTCGGCAACGCCCCACGCGACTGGTTCCTGAACACCCCCTAAAAGAACGTACCGAGCGCGTACGTACACTTGTGGCCCTCACCACGAGCGGACTTTTCCGCCGCTAGAGGCGCCGCGTGATAGCAATAAGAGTGATGAAACCCCTTTCCCGCTTCCAGCCCCCTGCCCCCTGCGCCTCATGAGGGGCACCACCGGAACCGCGATTCCCCGCAGCTGGATCCTCCTCGCGTGCATTGGCCTCATTGCCCTCAACATGCGGGGTCCCTTCGTGGCGGTGGCACCGGTGCTGGGCCCGATGCAGCAGGATACGGGGTTCTCGCCTGTTGAGCTGGGCCTGCTGACCGGGATCCCCGTGCTGTGCTTCTCCCTCGCGGCGCCCCTTGCCTCGCTCGCAGGGCGCCGGCTTGGCGCGGAACTGGCCATCACCCTTACGCTCGCCGGCGTCCTCGCAGGCGTCGCGGTCCGTTCGGCCGGCGGCGGCGCGATGGTGATGGCGGGAACGGTCATCCTCGGCCTGGCCATCACCGTGGGCAACATCGCGGTGCCGCTAATCATCCGGCGCGACTTCTCGCCGAGGCGCCAGGGGACCGCGATGGGCATCTACACGGCCGCCCTGAACGTTGGATCGTTTGTCACGTCCGTGGTCACGGCGCCGCTGGCCGAGCTGGCCGGCTGGCGGGCTGCCATTGCGGCCTCGGCGGCTTTTGCCATTGCGGCCGTCGGCTTCTGGGTTTTCGCGTCCGGCCGCCGGGCGTTCCTCCCCGCGGCCGACGACGGTACGGGCGGTCCGCCCGCAGCCGGCCGCCCGGCGTCGCGGTGGATCACGGCGGGCCTTACGGTCGGTTTCGCCGGGCAGGCCATCTCCTACTACGGCGTGACCGCCTGGCTGCCCACCCTGCTTTCCGATGAACTCGGCATGACGCCGGCAGCCGCTGGGGCAGGTTCGTCCCTGTTCCAAATCATGGCCATCGCGGGCGGCCTGGGTGTGCCGCTCGCGGCCCGGTTCATGAGTACGACGGCGGTTGCGGTCACCCTGGGTGCCATGTGGCTGACCGTTCCGCTGGGGCTGCTGTTCGTTCCGCAGCTGTGGTGGCTGTGGTCCTCGCTCGGGGGAGTGGCCCAGGGCGGCGGCATCACGCTGATCTTCATTGCGATCATCAAGCTCGCACGGGACCAGGCCTCGGCGGGCAGGATGTCGGCGGTCGTCCAGGGTGTGGGCTACGGTGTCGCGGCGCTGGCGCCGACGGCGGTTGGCTACGTCCACAGCGCCTCGGGCACCTGGTCCGTGCCGCTCCTGGTGATCCTCGGCTCCGTGCTGACGTTCTTTATTTCGACGACCCTCTCCGTACGGAAGGTGCCCCGCCAGCGCTAAGGTGCGTTCCGCCGTCGCACGTTCCTTAAAACCCAGGCGCGAACTGTCAGCTAATGCCCTCAAACCTGGGTTTTCGGGTTGTTAGCTGCCAGTTCGCGCTTCAAGGGTGGTTCCGCTGCCGGGCCGCCTCCCCGGCCTTCGGGGTGCCTGTTGCGAAGGGCGTGGCGGCCCGGCGGACGGAAATGTTCACCGGTTCAGGCTGCGTTGCCTGGGCGGTTCTAGGCGGCGACGAGCTCGTCCTCGATGGCCTCGGCCGTGGCGTCGATGCCTTCGCGGGCTTCGTGCAGGTACCGGGCGTAGGCGGGGACGGTGAGGAAGCTGGGGAACTTGTCGCTCAGCGTGACCTCCTCGAAGATGTCGCGGGCGTCGGCAAACCGGTCTCCGTCGAAGCGCTCCAGCCGGGCGAATTCCTCGTCCAGCATCTCCTCCACCCATTCCCGGCTGATGATCTCGCCGTGGTCCGTGATGGCGCGGGAGTAGATCCACTGCCACAGCTGGGAGCGGGAGATCTCGGCGGTGGCGGCGTCCTCCATCAGGTTGTGGATGGCGACTGCGCCGTTGCCACGGAGCCAGGACTCGATGTAGCGGATGCCCACCTCGATGTTGTTCCGGATGCCCTGCTCGGTGATGGTGCCCTGGGTTGCGGCAACGTTGATCAGCGCGCGGTCGTCCGGGGTGACGTCTTCACGCAGGCGATCCAGCTGATTGGGCTTATCGCCGAGGGTACCGTCGAACACCTCGCGGCACACGGGGACCAGGTCCGGGTGCGCCACCCAGGAGCCGTCGAAACCGTCGGCTGCCTCGCGGGTCTTGTCCGCGCGGACCTTCTCGAAGGCGTTGGCGTTGGCGGCCTCGTCCTTGCGGTTGGGAACTGCGGCGGCCATGCCCCCAATAGCCATGGCGCCGCGCTTGTGGCATGCGCGCACCAGCTGTTCGGTGTAGGCGCGCATGAACGGGGCGGTCATGGTGACCTGGCCGCGGTCCGGGAGGACGAAGCGCGGGCCGCGGGTGCGGAAGTTCTTGATGAGGGAGAAGATGTAGTCCCAGCGGCCGGCGTTCAGGCCCGCGGCGTGGTCCCGCAGTTCGTAGAGGATCTCCTCCATCTCGAAGGCGGCGGTGATGGTTTCGATCAGCACCGTGGCACGGATGGTGCCCTGCGGGATGCCGAGCAGGTCCTGGGCCAGGATGAAGATGTCGTTCCAGAGCCGGGCTTCGAGGTGGTTTTCGATCTTCGGCAGGTAGAAATACGGGCCCTTGCCCTGGGCCAGGAGGCGGCGGGCGTTGTGGAAGAAGTAGAGGCCGAAGTCCACGATGCCTCCGGCGATGGGTTCGCCGTTGATCAGCATGTGCTTCTCGGGCAGGTGCCAGCCGCGGGGGCGGACCACGATGGTGGGCAGGTCCTCGGCGGCCTTGAGCTTGTATTCCTTGCCCTCCGGCGAGGTGAAGTCGATGCGGCGTTCCAGCGCGTCGGTGAGGTTCAGCTGGCCCTGGATGACGTTGCGCCACGACGGCGTGGAGGCGTCCTCCATGTCCGCCAGCCACACCTTGGCGCCGGAGTTCAAAGCGTTGATGGTCATCTTGCGGTCCACCGGTCCGGTGATCTCGACCCGCCGGTCCTCCAGGCCCGGTGCCGGAGGAGCAACGCGCCAGTGCGGATCGTTCCGGACTTCTTCCGTTTCCCGTAGGAACCGGGGGTCCTGGCCGCGGGCGATGCTGTCCCGCCGGGCACGACGCGCCCGCAAAAGTTCCTCACGCCGCCCGGCCGTAGCCTTGTGCAGCTTTGCAACGAAGGCCAGCGCATCCGGAGTGAGCACCTCGCCCTGCCGGCAAATGGGCTGCGCGGTCAGTGTGATCCCGTTGATCGTGAAGTTGTCAGTAAAGCTGTTCATCTCTGTCTCCTTGGGAGCACCCAACTGACTGGCAGTAGATGTCGTTTTGAAGGCTCAAAACGACATCTACTGCGATCTGGTTGGGAAAGTATTAGTGGAATTGGCCTTCTTCGGTCGATCCGACCAGGGCGAGGGTGGATGCGTTCGGGTTGAGCGCAGTGGAGATGTCGTCGAAGTAGCCGGTGCCGACTTCGCGCTGGTGCTTGGTTGCGGTGTAGCCGCGGGACTCGGAGGCGAATTCCTTCTCCTGCAGTTCGACGTACGCGCTCATGCCTTCACGGGCGTAGCCGTGGGCGAGGTCGAACATCGAGTAGTTGAGGGCGTGGAATCCGGCCAGGGTGATGAACTGGAACGTGAAGCCCATGGCGCCGAGTTCGCGCTGGAACTTGGCGATGGTGGCGTCGTCCAGGTGCTTGCGCCAGTTGAACGAGGGCGAGCAGTTGTAGGAGAGCATCTGGTCGGGGAAATCGGCCTTGACGGCTTCGGCGAACTTACGGGCCAGCTCCAGGTCCGGGGTGCCGGTTTCCATCCAGATGAGGTCGGAGTAGGGGGCGTAGGCCTTGGCGCGGGCGATGCAGGGTTCGATGCCGTTGCGGACCTTGTAGAAGCCTTCGGGGGTGCGTTCGCCGGTGATGAATTCCTGGTCGCGCCCGTCGACGTCGGAGGTGATCAGGGTGGCTGCTTCGGCGTCGGTGCGGGCGATGACGACGGACGGGGTGCCCGCGACGTCGGCAGCCAGACGGGCCGCGTTCAGGGTCCGGACGTGCTGCTGGGTGGGGATCAGGACCTTGCCGCCGAGGTGGCCGCACTTCTTCTCGGAGGCGAGCTGGTCCTCCCAGTGCACGCCGGAAGCACCGGCGGCAATCATGGACTTCATCAGCTCGTAGGCGTTCAGCGGGCCGCCGAAGCCGGCCTCGGCGTCTGCGACGATCGGGACCAGCCAGTCCTCGACGGTCTGGATGCCCTCGGAGAACTCGATCTGGTCGGCGCGGAGGAGGGCGTTGTTGATGCGGCGGACCACCTGCGGCACCGAGTTCGCGGGGTAGAGGGACTGGTCCGGGTAGGTGTGGCCGGAGAGGTTGGCGTCGGCGGCGACCTGCCAGCCGGAAAGGTAGATGGCACGGAGGCCGGCCTTGACCTGCTGCACGGCCTGGTTGCCGGTCAGGGCGCCCAGGGCGTTGGTGTACTTGCCTTCCTTGTGCTCCTCGGTGAGCTGCTTCCACAGCTTCTCGGAGCCGCGCTTGGCCAGGGTGTGCTCTTCGGAGACCCTGCCGCGGAGGCGGACGACGTCGGCGGCTGAGTAGTCCCGAGTGACACCTTCCCAGCGCGGGTTGGCAGCCCACTCGAGCTCCAGTGCGGCGGCCTGCTGTTCGGGCGTCTGCTGGGTGGGCTCAAATGCTGCAGTCATCTTTGTCTCCTTGTTAGCTCCCGGGCCGTTCCGGGGGTTCTGGTTCCGGGCCGGCCGTCCCTGCGCCTTTGCAGGTCCAGCCAGTTTCCGGAGGGGTTTTCCTTCGTGACACCTACTTTTCTGCACTTTCAAAGCGCTTTCTAGAGGAAAAAGCTGGAAAGAAATGCGTTTCTTCACGTATTCTTCAGAAATGTCGCCTTCAAGCTGGAACAGGGAAGTTTCGCAGCCGCCGTCGTCCGCGCCCAACGCGGAACTGGACGTGATTGCACTGGGCCGCCGGGTGCGCCACCTGCGCAAGCAGGCCGGCCTGACGCTCGATGACCTGAGTGCCGCCGTCGGAACCGCACCGAGCCAGCTGAGCCTGATTGAGAACGGCAAGCGGGAACCAAAACTCGGGTTGCTGCAGCACCTGGCCGGGGCACTCGGAGTCGGCATCGACCAGTTGCTGGGGGCCGAGCCGCCGAGCCGCCGGGCCGGCCTGGAAATCGAACTCGAACGCTACCAGCGCGGCCCTCTCTACGAGTCTCTGAACCTGCCCAAAATCCGCATCAGCTCGCGGTTGCCGATGGATGTGCTGGAGGCCCAGGTGGGCCTGCTCCAGGAGCTGGAACGCAAGATGAACGAGCAGGTGGCGACGCCCGAGGAGGCCCGCCGCGCGAACGGTGAACTGCGTGCCATGATGCGTGAACGCGGCAACTATTTTCCGGAGTATGAGGCCGAGGCGCAGAAGGTGCTCAAGGAGGTGGGTTACACGTCCGGTCCGCTCAGCCAGCACGTCATCGCAGATATCGCCGCGCACCTCGGATTCACCCTCCACCACGTGGGTGATCTGCCGCATTCCACGCGGTCCGTGACCGATTTGAAGAACCGCAAAATTTATCTGACGCAGAGCCAACGGCAGGACCACGACCCCCGCTCTGTGCTGCTGCAGGCTTTGGGGCACTACGTGCTGGGGCATGAGACGCCCAAGAACTACGGCGATTTCCTGGCCCAGCGGGTGGCCACGAACTATTTCGCCGCTGCGCTCCTGCTGCCGGAGCAGGCCACCGTGGAATTTCTGCAAAAAGCGAAAGCGGCGAAGGAGATTGCGGTCGAGGACATCCGGGATGCCTTCGCGGTTTCCTACGAGACCGCAGCCCACCGCTTCACCAACCTGGCCACCAAACACCTGGGGATCACTACCCACTTCCAGAAGACCCACCAGAGCGGGATCATCTACAAGGCCTACGAGAACGACGGCGTGAACTTCCCGCAGGACCACACGGGTGCGATCGAGGGGCAGCCGTCCTGCAAGGCCTGGACGTCGCGCGCCGTGTTCGACGTGCCGGACAAGTTCAGCGCCTACAGCCAGTACACCGACACCCCGTCCGGCACGTACTGGTGCACCGCCCGCACGGACCGGTCGGCCACCGGGCAGTTCTCGCTGAGCATCGGGGTGCCGTACCAGCACGTCAAATGGTTCCGCGGACGCGAGACCACGGCGCGGGCAACGTCCAACTGCCCCGACCCCAACTGCTGCAAGCGGCCGCCGGCCTCACTGACCTCGGAGTGGGCAGGCAACGCCTGGCCGTCCGCCCGGGCCCACGCCCACCTGCTCGCGGCCATGCCCCCGGGCGCCTTCCCCGGCGTGGACGAGACCGAGGTGTACACCTTCCTGCAGGCCCACTCGGGAAGCTGATCCGGCTTCCGCCGGCCCTGCGGGCTTTCTCCGAAACGCTCACGCGCTCCTGGAGGAGGCCTGTTGGCTACTCCCTGCCCGCGTGCGCGGCCACCCGACGGGGGAGAACTTTTCATTGAGCATCCCGTAGTACAGCGTCGTGCAAAACCCGATGACATTCTTCCGTACCGGACCCGCGGCCCGTTTCCTTCAGGAAGTGCATGTATTCAAACAGGACGGCACAGAAATAGGATGCAAATTCTGGATCTCGATCTTCGAGTAACTCCACATGTTGAGCAACCAGTCCGGGATCCATTGCGCTCACTGGGGCGCCGGAAGACAGCTCAGCGTAGACCGGAAACAACGCCTTCAGTTGCACCAGGACGGGGTTAACGTCTGGCAGTATCCCGTACTCTTGGTGATTTGTGGGCCAAGATCGATCCTCACTGTGGATAGGGAGACAGACAGATTGCCCTTCCACGAGGCTAAGAGCCGGGACACTGGGATTCCATGGGGTCGAACCCGTATGTGGAGAACGGGCCCCACCGGTCCTGCATCTGACCCCGCGCCAAGGTGGGCGGACTATATTGGCCTTTGTCAGCCCACCCATCTGATCGCGGGAGCGTGCACCCATGGCCAAGGAACTTGCCACCCAGCTCATCGAACAACTCCAGGCTGCAGGTGTGCAGCGGATTTACGGAATCGTCGGGGACAGCCTCAACCCGATCGTCGACGCCGTCCGCCAGACCGGCGGCTCACAGCAGGGCGGCATCGACTGGATCCATGTCCGGCACGAAGAGGCGGCAGCCTTCGCCGCCGCGGCCGAGGCCCAGCTGACCGGAAGACTTGCCGTGTGCGCCGGCTCCTGCGGCCCTGGCAACCTGCACCTGATCAATGGCCTGTACGACGCGAACCGTTCCGGCGCACCCGTCCTGGCCATCGCCTCGCACATCCCCAGCAAGCAGATCGGCAGCGGCTTTTTCCAGGAAACCCACCCGGACCGGATCTTCAACGAATGCTCCGTCTACTCCGAGCTCATCAGCACAGCCGAACAGGCGCCCCGGGTGGTGCACAGCGCGATCCAGCACGCCGTCGCATTGGGCGGCGTCGCCGTCGTCACCCTTCCCGGCGACATAGCCGGGCTGGAGGCCACCGGCGCAACCCCGCTTCCCGCGACGTTCCGGCCCGCGACGCTCATCCCGGCCTCCGAAAGCGTCAGGGAACTCGCCGATGCCATCAACGCGGCAGACAAGGTGGCCATCTTCGGTGGTGCGGGCACCCAGGGAGCCCATGATGAGGTCGTCGCGCTCGCGGAGCTCATCGGCGCCCCGATCGGCCACACCCTGAGGGGCAAGGACTTCCTGCAGTACGACAACCCCTACGACATCGGCATGACCGGCCTGCTGGGCTACGGTGCCGCCGCAGAGGGGATCGAGGATGCCGACCTGCTGATCCTGCTCGGCACTGACTTTCCGTATGACCAGTTCCTTCCGGATACCCGCACCGCCCAGGTGGACCGCGCTGCCCACAAGCTCGGCCGGCGCACCGACGTCGACGTAGCCGTCCATGGCGACGTGCTGCCGACCCTCAAGTCGCTGATGCCCCTGCTGCAGCCCAAGAAAAGCCGCCGATTCCTCAACCAGATGCTGAAGAAGCACGACCGGCTCATGAACAAGGCCGTCGGCGCATACACCCGGAATGTCGGGAAGAAGGTGCCCATCCATCCCGAATACGCTGCCTCGATCCTGGACCAGGTGGCGGCCGAGGACGCCGTTTTCACCGCGGACACCGGCATGTGCAACGTGTGGACGGCGCGCTACATCAACCCGCTGGGCACCCGCCGGCTGATCGGCTCGTACCTCCACGGCTCCATGGCCAACGCGCTGCCGCACGCCATCGGGGCGCAGGTGGCGTACCCCGGACGCCAGGTGATTTCAGTGTCGGGCGACGGCGGCCTGTCCATGCTGCTGGGCGAGCTCATCACCGTTGCCGCGCACCGGCTGCCGGTCAACGTGGTGGTTTTCAACAACTCGACGCTCGGGATGGTCAAACTCGAAATGCTGGTGGACGGGCTACCGGACTTCGGCGTGGACGTGCCCGACGCCGATTACTCCGCAGTCGCCCGTGCACTCGGTTTCCATGCGGTCCGGGTCACTGATCCGACCAGGATCGAGGACGCGTACCGGGAAGCCTTCGCCCATCCGGGACCGTCGCTCGTGGAGGTCATCACCGATCCCAAGGCACTTTCGATTCCGCCAAAAATCAAGGGCTCGCAGGTGCTCGGCTTCGCGACAGCGATGTCCAAGGTGGTTCTGAACCGCGGCGCCGGCGAAGCCGTAAGCATGGCCCGCAGCAACCTTCGGAACATTCCGCGGCGGTAGCTGCAGGCGGGCGTTACCGCCCGCGGCGTCCGGCGGCGAGGAGCGCCGCCGTCCGTTCGATGAGGCCGTAGGGGACAGGCTTGCCCAGTGGGAACTTGAGGGTGCCCTTGCCGGCCCGGAAGGGTGCAATGTCAGTCTGGAAGGCGTCGTCGCCGGTTGGAACGGGATACACCGAAATGTGGTGTGCCCAGCCCGCGAAGTACATCACGTATATGCCGCCGAGGGTGACCGTGGGGATGCCATAGCTGATCATTTCGCCGGAACCTGGCACGGCTTCGTGGCATCGGCGTCGGACCTCCTGGAGGACATCCCGCACTTCGCCGGGAAACTGTGCAATGTACTCGTCAACGCTGTCGAAATGCTGGGCCATGCCGCGCTCCTCCAGGATCCATCGGGATGCCTTGAGAATACGCCTGCGCAGGAATGAGAGCGCGGGGGCCTGAGATCAAACCGACGGCAAACCGTGACCGGTCCGGCATCGATACTGTCAGTGCCCACTGGTTGACTGGGGACATACGGTGTTCTGCGGATGAGCCGAGGACTGCAATGAACAGGATTCGAATGGCCAAAATGGCGGCGGCCTCGGCCGCAGTTGCGCTTGCGGCAGCGTGTTCGGCGCCGCCCCCGGTGCCGGAGCTGTTGAAGGCCGACGGCGTGGAGCGGGTCTCGGTGGATGCAGCGGTTTACGCCGCCGAGCTGCGCGCCTTCCGGGACTCCGCGCTGGGGCTCGGGCGTGAACTGCTGGCCGACGGCGGTGACGGTACAGGCGGGAATGTGGTGTCCTCGCCCGGCAGCCTGCTCATTGCGCTGGCGATGCTTCGCGCCGGCGCCGCCGGGGAATCTGCCGCCGAGCTGGACGCCGTGCTGGGTCTTCCGCCGGAAGGGCGTGACGAGGCAATGAATGCGCTGCTCGCGTCCCTGTCAAAGTTCGACGGCGACCCGGGCGCCGTGGATGAGGACAATCCGCCGCGGAAGCCTGTCATGCATGCCGCCAACGGATTGTTCGTGGACAAGGACGTGCCAACCGGGGAGGCATATCTCGGCACGCTGGCCAGGCACTACGGGACCGGCGTCTACCCGGTGGACTTCAGCAACGAGGGCGTGACCAAGCCCGCTATGGACGCCTGGGTGGACAGGAACACGGGCGGCCGGATCAAGGAGGCGCCCGCGAAGTACGATCCCCGGAACACGTTCAGTCTGCTCAATTCGTTGTACGTCGCGGCAGCCTGGCAGGCCCCGTTTGACCCAAGCGCCACATCGGATTTGCCCTTCACCACGGGCGGGGGAACGGAAATCGACGTTCCCGCCATGCAGAACCTGCTTGGGATGAAGTACGCGGACGGTCCCGGCTGGCGGGGCGTGGACCTCCCGTATGCTGAGGGATTCGTGATGCGGCTTGTCCTGCCGGACTCAGGAACAGACGCCTTATTCGGGGTGGCACAGCTCGGGGAAATTGCGGATGCCCTGGACGCCGCGCCCTTGGCGACTGTGCAGATTCAGCTGCCGCGCTGGGACCACAGATGCAGCTTCGACCTTCGCAAGGTCCTGGAATCCGCCGGACTGCGGAAGACCCTCTCGACCACCGAGGATTTCAACGCCATCCAGCCGAAAATGACCATCACGCAGGCGGCGCAGGCCGCCAACATCACGGTGGCCGAGAAGGGAACCGTGGCTGCCGCGGTAACCCAGATCAACGGCAGGGCCACCAGCGCGCCGCCCCGGCCCGAGCAGACCATCGACTTCGACCGGCCGTTCCATTACCAGATCGTGCACGTTGAAACAGGGCTGCCGCTGTTCATGGGAATAGTGGCCGACCCCCGCTCCTGACGGCCGGGTTTAGCGCGGGCCGCCCTGCCAGAGGGCGTCGAACGGAGCGCCGGAGGCCACGCGGTTCCGGATGCCCGCGGTCACGAACGCCTTCGCCGCCCGCGCTGCCTCCAGCGGTGTGGCTCCCTTGGCCAGCTCTGCCGTCACGGCCGCGGCGAGCGAGCAGCCGGCGCCGGACACGGCCACCTCGCCCACCTTCGGGGCGGTCAGCACCTCGAGGGTTTCGCCGTCGAAGAAAACGTCCACGGCGTCGGGCCCGGTCAGGCGCACGCCGCCCTTGGCCAGGACGGCTGCCCCGCTCAGTTCGTGGATGCGGATTGCCGCAGCCTTGAGGGACTCGACGTCGTTGATCTCCAGGCCGGACAGGGATTCAGCTTCGAAGTGGTTGGGCGTGACGAACGTGGCCAGCGGCAGGATCTGCGCCTTGAGTGCCTGGTCCGTGTCCAGTGCGTGGCCCGGCTCCTGCCCCTTGCAGATCAGCACCGGATCCAGCACCACGTTGCTGAAGGCACCGGCGGACAGCGCGGAGGCCACGGTCGAAATGGTGGCCGGGCTGCCCAGCATGCCGATCTTCACGGTGTCCAGGACGGAAGGTGCGCCGGAAGCGGCACCGTAGGCCGCCGTCGTCGCCTCCAATTGGTGCGCGATGACTTCCTGGTCCACGGGCACGAAGCGGTGGCCCCACTCATTCTTCGGATCAAACGAGACGATGCACGTGAGGTTGGCGATGCCGAAGACGCCCAGTTCCTGGAACGTCTTCAGGTCCGCCTGCGCTCCGGCGCCGCCGGTAGCCTCCGAGCCGGCGATGGTCAGTACGACGGCGGGGGCGGCGGCGGGATTCGCCCCGGAAAGGTTGTCAGAAGCAACAGAAGTCATCGTTCCATCCTGCCATGCCCCGGAAGCCGGCCGCATCGGGGACCCTGCCTAACCGTGCAGCGTGCGGTAGGCCTCTGCGGCGGCAGGATGCAGGGGCAGGTCGGCCGTGTTGATCAGGGTATCCGGGCTCAGGAACTGTACGCCGAGGCTGGAACGGGGAACGAGCTCGTCTGCATGGTCCACCAGCAGCCTGACGGTGTTCCGGACGATGTCGGCGTCGAGGTCGCCGCGGCACAGCAGGAGGTTCGCCACGCCCACGGTCCAGACCGACCCGGCTCCCGGGTAGCCGCTCCCGGGAATCAGCACGCGGTCGTAGAAGGCGCCGAAGCGCTCGCGAAGGGGCGGGACCAGGTTGGACAGGTCGAGCAGCCGAAGCCCCGGCCCGTCGTTCACGTCCGTGATGGCGGCGGTGGGAACTCCGCCGGACCAGAACAGCACGTCCACGGCTTTGCTCCGGAGCGCGGCGAGTCCGTCGTTGAGGCCCAGATTGACCTTCGTAACGGCCCTGCCGGAGCCTCCCAGCCCTGACACTTCCAGGATCCTGTTGGCCGTCAGCGACGTTCCGGACCCCGCCTCACCAATCCCGATCCTCCTGCCTGTGAGGTCGCGGTAGTTCCCGATTCCGCTGTCCCGCCGCACCAGGCAGTGGACATAGTTTTCGTAGACCTTCCCGACGGCGGCCATCGCCCCGGCGGCCTGGCCCACCGCCTGCTGCCCACCTGCCTGCTGCACTGCTGACTGCTGAACTGCGGCGTCGAGGAGGGCGACGGCGAACGTTGCCTCGCCGGCGATCAGCCGCTTCATGTTGTCCAGGCTGCCGCCGGTGGTCAGGGGTTCCGCGCGCTGGGCGATTCCGTGGCGCTGGAGCGACTCTGCGAGGAGCGTGGCGAACTCAAGGTAGAAGCCGCCGGCTTCACCGCCGGCCACGGTCACCCTGGCCGGCCCCGGTGGCGCAGTGCATGCCGCAATGCCCGGGAAGCCAACGGCCCCGAGGACCAGGGCCAGTCCGGACTTCAGGACCCCGCGCCGGCCCACCGGGTGCTGGTTTGCCGGCCTCATGGTTGCCGTCCTTCCCGGTCTCCAGCGCCCGTCCCGGGGGTCCCTCCGGAGCTGCGGTCCCTGTCTGTAGCCGGAGCGGCTGGTGCCGGAGCGGCAGGTGCCGGAGCGGCTGCTGCCGGGGCGGCAGGAAATTCCAGGAGCGCGAGCAGGCCGTGCGGATGGCGTCCGCGAAGCGTCAGGCGGCCGCCGTTCGCACCGGCCAGCCGGTCCACAATGGTCATTCCCAGTCCCGTGCCCCGAATGTCGCCGTGACGCGGGGAGCGCCAAAACCGCGTGGCCGCAGCGGCGAGCTCTTCGGGCGGCAGCCCCGGGCCGTCGTCGGACACTTCAACCACCACCGAGCCGGCCAGCGGGCGGGCGTCCACCGTTATGGTGGCCCCGGGCGCATACTTGATGGCATTGGTGATCAGTTCACCCACCATCTGGGCGAGCTCGGCGGCGCTGCAGCGAAGCTGCAGGGGCGGCGCGGGAGGAGCCTTCAGCACGAGGCTGGAGCCGGCGTGTTTGGCTGCGGGGCGTGCCCGGTCCGCTTCCTCCTGCAGCACGGGGTACGGATCGATGGGCTGCACGGAGCCGCCCGCGCCAGGCCTGACGGTTTTGGCCGCACCCTCGGAAGCACGGTGCTCGGCGGTGGCCAGCTTCAGGACGTCGTCCAGGATTTCCTCAACGCGCTCGAGTTCCTTCACGACCCCCGCAGCTTTGGCCCGTTCGGCGTCGGTCCGGAGCTCCAGCTGCAGCAGGTCGATCCGCAGCCGCAGCGCGCCGATGGGGTTGCGCAGCTGGTGGGAGGTGTCGGCGATGAGCCGGCGCTGGGACTCGGTGCTGTTGCTCACGGTCTCGGCCATTTTGGTGAAGGAACGGCTCAGTTCCTTGAGCTCGGGCGGCCCGGCTTCGGGAAGCCGCGCGGCCCTGCCGGTGGCCTCCAGTTCCGCCACCGCCGAGTTCAACCGCAGCACCGGCCGGATCACCCATCCCGTGGCACGGAGCGCCCCCAGGAGCAGGACCGCCGAAAGTCCTGCCGCGCCCAGGCCCACCAGCAGCCAGCGTTCGCGAAGTTTCTGCCGTGCAGCCTCGAGGTCCACTTCCAGGACCGCTTCGCCCAGCACCTGGCTGGCGCTGCCGAACGAGCGCGAAATAAGGGCCCTGCCGGAGCCAAACGGCTGCAACGGCTCGAGCTTTGTGTCATTGAGGTTCAGGCCGGCGCGGGAGACCGCATCCCGCACATCGGGGCGGTCAGGGTTAAGGCCTCCGGACTGCACCGTGGCGGCCTCCTGCAGTCGAACCAGCACGCCTTCGCCGTAAAGGCTGGAATAACGCTCCATCTCGTGCTGGAGCTGCGTCGGGTCGCCGCTTTGAGAGGCGTCGTAGGCAACCTGGGCAAACCGGTTGAGTGCCGAGACGCGGTTGATCTGGACTTCCTGGGTCAGCTCCCGCCCGGCCGAGGTGAGGATGGCGCTGGAGACCGCCAGCACCATCACCAGGGCGAACAGGCTCAGGATGCCCAGGACCCGGCGCTTCACGCCGGTTCCGCTTCGACCCGGTATCCCACGCCCCGGACGTTGATGATGAAGCCGGGCATCTGCAGCTTGGACCTCAACCCGGTGAGGTGCACATCCAGGGACCGGGACGAGGCCAGGAAAGCATCACCCCACAGGGCATCGAGGATCTGTTCGCGGGTCACCACGGAGCCGGCGTTCCGGGCCAGCAGGGCCAGGAGATCGAATTCCGTTGCGGTCAATGGGAGGACCCGGGATCCGATGGCCGCCACCCGCCGGTCGAGGTCGACGTCGAGTTCCCCGAGGACGATGCTGTGGGATTTCCCGGGGCCGCCGCGGCCCGTCCGCCGTGTGACGGCTTCGATCCGGGCGAGGAGTTCCACCAGCTTGACCGGCTTGACCAGATAGTCGTCAGCGCCGGAGCGGAGCCCGAGGACCACGCTCCGCTCGTCGTCGCGTGCTGTGAGGATGAGGATGGGGCAGCCCGTGACCTGGCGAAGCTTGCGCAGGAGCTCGAGGCCGTCCATGTCCGGAAGCCCGAGGTCCAGGAGGATGACATCGTGCTCCCGGTGGACCAGCAATGCATCCGCACCCCGGGACACCCGATGCGCCTTGTGGCCTGCGGAAACGACAGCCGCCTCGAGGGCCGACGCCATCGCGTCGTCGTCCTCGACGATGAGCACGCGCATTGCCTGTGTCCTCTGCCTTCGTTGCTGTTGGGGGCCATCGGAGTCCGTTTGGACATTACTCCTTGTCTGCGGATTTCGCCTTGTTGCTGCCGTGGCGGGATGACGGAGTGCCTTCAGTGCCGTTGGGTGGAGCGCAAAGCCGACCCGCCGCCGTCGGCAGTTTCCAATTCCTAAGGAAGTGTTAGGAATTGCCTCTCCACGTTGGATGTGCCAAGGATCACGCATAGGTTGGCAGGTGTCCAATCGCAGGATCCGCCGGCAAGGCGCCCGGTCCGGGGCTGCCGGCGGGGAACCGCTCAACGCCGCCGGACAGACGCAGCGGAAACCGTAGCGGAATTCCGGCAGGACACCATTTCGCACCTCGGACGCCGACGGTGGCACCGACCCAGGAAGGTTCATTGATGAGCACCCAGCACGCCGCGCCCCACAGCGCGGCATCCAGCGAGGCCGCACAGACACGCAGGGCGGTCGGCAACATCCTCAAAGGCTCCGCCGGCAACCTCGTGGAGTGGTACGACCTCTACGTCTACACAGTCTTCGCGGCGTACTTCCAGGCGCATTTCTTCAATTCCAAGGACGAGCTGCAGGCGGGGCTCGAGGCGATGGCCGTCTTCTCGACGTCGTTCCTTATGCGCCCCATCGGCAGCTGGTTCTTCGGCCGCTACGCCGACCGCAACGGGCGCAAGGCTGCCCTGACCCTCAGCGTGACCCTGATGTCCGCCGGGTCCTTCGCGATCGCGGTCCTCCCGACCCAGGACGTCATCGGCATCTGGGCCCTGGTCCTGCTGATCCTCATCCGCGTGCTGCAGGGCTTCTCCGTGGGCGGCGAATACGGCACCAGTGCCACGTACATGTCCGAGGCCGCCACCTCCAGGCGCCGCGGCTTCTTCTCCAGCTTCCAGTACGTGACCCTCGTGGGCGGCCAGATGCTCGCCCTGCTGGTGCTGGTGATCCTGCAGAACTCCCTGGGCGACGGCCTTCTGAAGGAATGGGGCTGGCGCATTCCGTTCGCGGTGGGCGGTGTTGCGGCGCTGGTGGTCCTGTGGCTGCGGCGTTCCATGGAGGAGACGGTTTCGGCGGAGCAGGTCCAGGCCGCCAAGGCTCCGGCCGCATCCGGCGAGGCCCAGCCCGGCACCCTGAGGCTGCTCTTCACCCGGCACTGGAAGCCGCTGCTGGTCTGCATCGGCGTGACCCTGGGTGGCACCGTGGCCTTCTACACCTACACCAACTTCATCCTGAAGTTCATGAACGATACCTCCGGCATCGCCAAGACCGACACGTCCGTGATCAACTTCTGGGCGCTGTTCATCTTCATGCTGCTCCAGCCCGTCTACGGCATCATCTCCGACAAGGTGGGCCGCAAGCCGCTGCTTCTCTGGTTCGGCATCACCGGTGTGCTGTTCACCTGGCCGCTGCTGTCCACCCTCGCCGGCACCAAGGACCCGTTCACCGCGTTCCTGCTGATGATGGGCGGCCTGCTGATCGTGGGCGGCTACACCTCCATCAACGCCCTCGTGAAGGCCGAGCTCTTCCCGGCCTCCATCCGCGCGCTCGGCGTCGGCCTGGGCTACGCGATCGCCAACTCACTGTTCGGCGGCACGGTTCCGCTGGTCGGCGCCGCCCTGCAGAAGTCGGACCAGGTGGACGTCTTCTTCACCTACGTCACCATCGCGATCGGCCTGTCGCTGCTGGTCTACATCTTCGCGCTGAAGAACAAGAAGACCACGCACCTGGACCGCGAGCAGGGACACGCATGGTCTGCGTCCACACGCAAGGACGACGACGAGGACTTCGTCAACGCCTGATCCCCAGTAACGCACAACTCATGTAACGCACGACGGCGGGTGGCCGGCGCCGCGGTGACCTTCGGGTCTCCGGGGCGGCAGCCCGCCGTCGTCCGTTACCGGGGGGTGCCAGAATGGAGGGCGGTTTCGGTGGCCAGCCGGCGGGACCCGTCCAGTGCTAATACAGCCGGCGCCCGCACCTTAAGCAGGGGCCAGGCGAACCACCACGAATGGAAACCCATGACCACCGCCCAGTCCTCCCTGCCCAAAGAGGCGCCCAAGTTCGCCTCGGTGGGTTCGCCCTACTTCGGCATCATGCTCGCGGTCATGGCCGTGGTGCTGATCCTGTCCAACATCGGCGCTTCCAAGGGCGTGGCACTGGGCCCAATCGTCACGGACGGCGGCTTCTTCCTGTTCCCGCTGGCATACATCCTCGGCGACGTCATCAGTGAGGTCTACGGCTTCAGGGTTGCCCGGAAGGCCATTGTTACCACGTTCGGGCTGTCGGTCTTCGCCTCGCTCTGCTACTGGGTGATCATTGCCCTGCCCGGCTTCGACGACGACTTTGGCACCGCCAAGCAGGCCGCCCTCGAAGGCGCCATCGGGCCGGTTCCGCAGATCGTGCTGGCTTCGCTTCTCGCGTTCTTCGCCGGGCAGACCATCAACTCCTGGATCCTGGTCCGGATGAAGGCCCGGACCGGGGAGAAGTCCCTGTGGGCACGCATCATGGGCTCCTCGGTGGCGGGGGAGTTTGTGGACACGGTGATCTTCTGCAGCATCGCCGCCTCCGTGATCGGCATCAGCGACTTCGGTATGTTTGCGAACTACGTGCTCGTGGGCTTCCTGTACAAGACCCTCGTGGAGTTCCTCTTCGTCCCCGTGACCGCCCTGGCGATCGGCTGGGTCAAGAAGCGCGAACCGAGCTACGCGTAGTCTCGGCGCCGTTTCCTGCTGCGCCGAGGACGCCGGAATCGTTCGACGACGCCGTAGCACTCCGGCGTCCGCGATGCGTTCCGGCGAGTTCGGTGCCCCGGCCCCGCTCAGGCGGTTCACCGGCCAGCCAGTGCATGGAGCACGCGGTGCTTAAACCGTGCCTCGTTGAACAAGTCCTTCCACACGATCCGAAGGAACTTCCAGCCCTCCTCCGTCAAGGCATTCTCCCGCTGACGCTCCTCGAGAAGGACTTCGTCGGTGCGTTTGTAGTCGAAGTACTTGACCTTGCCGTCGAACTCCAGAGCCACTTTCTCCTTCTTCCAGGCGAAGTCCAGACGGTGCCGGCCAATCGGGCTCGTGACCTCAAACTGGGGCGTGGGCGGCTTGATCCCGAGCCGGAGGATCAGTGCCCGGGTGAGCGTTTCGCCGGGGGACTCCGCACGGGCGTCCGCGTTCTCCAGCGCCCGGCGGAACGTGCGGACGCCGCGCCGCCCATCCAGTGAATCCGCCATCGCCTGCAGCAGGGAGCGGTCCGCGCCCCGCCGGAGCGCATGGTCCATAACGATCAATGACTGCCGGTATGTCAGCAACATCGCGCAATCCGCTGAGGTCCGTTCCAAGGAAGTCACGCGGAGTCCGTTCAGCGTCACTATCTCGTCGTCCGAGAAGGGACGGGTATGGCATTTCACGTCCCTGCCGTGGCGCTCGCTTGACGGATTCACCCGCTGCAGAAGATGGATCAGATCGTCCACATTCCAGAGGTAGAGAGAGTGCAGGCGTGCCGCGGAGGTGTGGCTGTATGCGAAGTGACCGGTCGACGTCGTGCGTGTTCCGTGCGCGTGCGAGTAAATCAGCTGCAGGCTGCGGACGCGTGGCGACTGGGCTTCCCAGACGCTGGCGCGGATATAACAGCCGTAGCGCAGCCGGACCAGCGACCCCGAATCCAGCAGGGACTTGATGGACCGCGAGCCATATCCAAGGTCCGTCAGCTCGTCAGTTCGCCACAGTTTGCCGGTTGGCGGGAGTCCAGGGGAGTTGTGAGAAGGCATGGCACCAGCTTCGGCGAGCGTCCCGCAGCAGGCGACACACCGCCGTCGCTATGTGGAAAACGCGAACCCGCCGGAGAGCCGTCGGACCGCTGTTGCCTTCCGGCGGCCCGGCACGTTTCCGGCGGGTTCGGCGCAGCGCCTAGGAGTAGTACCGGCCCAGGGTCTCGGCCTTGAACGCGAAGAAGTCGCCGGACTCGATCGCCAGCCGGGCGTCATCCACCATCTTCACCACGAAGCGCTCGTTGTGGATGGAGATGAGGGTGGCGGAGAGCATCTCCTTGGCCTTGAACAGGTGGTGGATGTAGGCCCGCGAATAGTTCAGGCACGCGTAGCAGTCGCAGCCGTCCTGCAGCGGGCCGAAGTCCCGTTTGTACTTGGCGCCGGAGAGGTTGAAGCGGCCGTCGGGGGTGTAGAACGCCGAGTTCCGGGCCACACGGGTGGGGGAGACGCAGTCGAACGTGTCGGCGCCGTTCTCGATGGCCGTGAAGATGTCGTCCGGCTCGGAGATGCCGAGCAGGTGCCGCGGCTTGTTCTCCGGGAGTTCCTCATTGCACCAGCGCACAATGGTGCCCAGGTTCTCCTTCTCGAGGGCGCCGCCGATCCCGTAGCCGTCGAACGCCATGGCACCGAGGTCCCGGCAGGCCTTCCGGCGGAGGTCCTCGTACTGCGCTCCCTGGATCACGCCGAAGAGTGCCTGGTAGGGCTTCCCCGCCCGGGACGCCGTGAGCCGGAAGTGTTCCTCGAGGCACCGCAAAGCCCAGAGCCGCGTGCGCTCGAGCGATTCCTCCTGGTACCCCCGGGAGTTCTGCAGCGTGGTGAGCTCGTCGAACGCGAACATGATGTCCGCGCCGATCTGGTGCTGGACCTGCATGGAGATCTCGGGCGAGAAGCGGTGGCGGTCGCCGTTGAGGTGGCTCTTGAACCACACGCCGTCGTCATCCACGTGGGCCAGGCGTTCCTTGCCCGGCGCCACCGCATCATCCGGGCCGGAGGAGTCAACCGATTTCATGTCGATGACCTTCTTGAACCCCGAGCCGAGGCTCATCACCTGGAAGCCGCCGGAATCGGTGAAGGTGGGTCCCTGCCAGTTCATGAACGCGCCGAGGCCGCCCGCTTCGTCCAGGATCTCCGGGCCGGGCTGCAGGTACAGATGGTAGGCGTTGGCCAGCAGGGCCTGCGCGCCGAGGTCAGCCATTGATTCGGGCAGCACTGACTTCACCGTGGCTTTGGTGCCGACGGCGATGAACGCCGGCGTCTGGATCTCGCCGTGCGGGGTGGTGATGGTGCCGGTCCGCCCCAGGAACCCGCCGCCGTTGTCGGCCACTTGCTCTGCGGAGGGGCTGCACGTTTCAGTCAGCCGCTTGCCCACGCGGAAAGAAAACTCCGACTGACGCGCGGCCGTCACCGCCTCCGACAAAGACAGTTCACGCCGGGCGGGCGGTTCAGGATTGGCTGGCACGGTTCAAGTGTGCCAGCTAACGGCGGCGGACCTTCACTGGATGGGTTCGGATGTGGGGTAGTTCTCAGAGCGCCAGTCGTCCCACAGGGTGCGGATCGTTTCCATGCTGCCAGCGCCCAGATCGTACAGCGAGAGGATCACCATGGAGCCGCCGTCGGGCCTTTTGTCCGGGATCACGGGCTGGTCGGCCACGATCAGCAGGCCCTCGCCGTGCTCCGCGTAGCTGTGCACGGTGAGCCCCACCACGTGGTTGGTCCTGTGCCAAACCCTGCCCGAGACCTCCTCGCCGGTGCCCAGTGTGAGCGAGTACTCCTCGCCGGTGGCAGGGACTTCCTTCAGGCCGAGTTTCTCGATGGCGGAGCCGCCCGAGCCGGGCACGGAGAAGTAGCAGGTGCGGCGCCTTCCGTGGGGATGCCGTTCCAGCGCGAACCGCAGCTGCTGGAGGAAGACCAGCCACCCCTGGGTGATGTCCTCGTCCCACGCGGCCCATTCCGAGTTGTGGTCCACACCGGCGCGGGTGACGCAGACCTCGGTTCCGGTGGGCACGGGTTTGAGCTCGAAGACATCGCCGTTATTGACCGTCAGCTCGGTGTGGTCCGGCCCTTCAACCACGTTCTTGCTGAAGTAGATATCATTGATTTCCGCCGCCAGCTCATCGGCTTCCCAGCCATGCCATTGCGCGACCTTCGAGGGTTCACGCAGCATCGTCCAAACCTGTGGCGCGTCCGAATTGATCACAACGCTGAGATTGTTCGTCATGGCCTGAATCTACAACTTGGGGCGCAACCGGGCTAGGGAAATTTCCGGCCGAAAACAGGCTGAGTCGTCCCCGGCGGAGGACTGGGCCGCCTAACCCCGGACGGATTCCAGTTCGTTCGCGATCCGCCGCTCGAGTTCGGACGGGCTGATGGTCTGTGATCCGCCGTGCGCGCGCAGGAACAGCAGCGATTCCAGCCGCAGCAGCCGCCACTCGCGCTCGGCCTCGTGGTTGGAGTTGTCGATGGAGCGGAAAATCTCCTTGTCGTACAGGTTCGGCTCGTTCAGCGACCGCTGGCGGACCCTTGCCTGCATCCGCGCCTTGAACGGATCCGTCTCCTGGTTGTCCGGGGCCCGGAGCAGCTTCTCATACACGGCGGCGCGGTCCTTGTGCCCCGTCTGGCGGCACACGTAACTGGACAGCGCCAGCGACGCCTCCACCGATCCCCAGCGCCCCGGGTTGCCGTCGAACGGCAGCACGTTCAGCAAATCGGCCACCCTCAGTGATGCGTCGGCGTCCTTGAGCATGATGAACAGCTCATGCGCGAGGTCGCTCAGGTCCTTCAGGCAGCTGCCGGATTTGGTGTTGATGCCCTTGACAAGTTTGTCGGCCAGCAGCTGCACCCCGACAGAGTCAGGATGCGCCTCAGCCACAGCCTCCACCACGGATTCGGGCGTTCCGGAGGGCTCCGGGATCAGGGCCAGGTCTTCGGCGCCGGGGCCGATCACCACCGGCGTGGTGGAAGGCAGGGGAGGAACGACGACGGCGGCAGGCGCCGTGCGCTGCGGCGCGTCACCACCCGGGTTCCCCGCCACGGAAAGGGGAGTGCCGGCGTCGGACGCCTGGATGTCCGGCGGCTGGATGTCCGACGGCGGGGCGGCGCCGTCCGCTGTTCGGTCGCCGTTTGCCGTTGCGTCGCCGTCTGCGGCAGAAGTGTCCTGGGCATCCTCAGGGGAGAAGAAGTCCTCAGCGGCGGGTCCGGGGATCCGGACCGACGAGCCGGCTGCGATCCGCAGCGTGCCGCCCCCGGTGAGGGTTGCGAGGATGATGGCGGGGCTGCCGAAATCATCGGTTTCGACTTCCACGGAGTGGATTTCCGCGGACCGCTCGCCGTCCGGCAGGAGGAGGTGATCGCCCGCCCGCAGAGATCCTGCCTGCTGTTCACGGTAGGTCTTGGCAGCTGCGGGGTGGTTCATCGGGAGTCCTTAAGTTCTCTTGCGGTCCGCCCAACAGTCTACAAAGGAGAGGGTGCGAAGTCGGGGAGGCGCGGGCGCCCGGGCGTCAGGCGCCCACACCGGCGTAGGCCAGCGCCTGCCGCACCAGGGCGCCGCGGCCGCCGGTGAACTCGAGCTGCACGCCATCGCTGAGCACTTCCTGCGGCGTCATCCAGGTCAGCTCCAGCGCGTCCTGGCGGGGTTCGCATTCGCCGGTCACGGGGATGATGTAGGCCAGTGAAACGGCGTGCTGGCGGTCGTCGGTGAAGCCCGTGTGGGAGGGCGCGGGGAAGTATTCGGCCACGGTGAACGGCACGGGACTGATAGGGAGCTGGGGGAACGCCAGCGGTCCGAGGTCCTTTTCCATGTGGCGCAGCAGGGCAGCGCGGATGGTCTCGCGGTAAAGCACACGGCCGGAGACGAGGGACCGGACCATGGTGCCGTCCTCGTCCGCCTGCAGCAGCGTGCCCACCTCGTTGACGAACCCGAGGGGATCCAGCCGGACGGGCACCGCCTCCACGTAGACCATGGGGAGCCTGCCTCGGGCTTCGAAGAGATCCTCGTCCGAGAGCCAGCCGGGGTTGGGGTCAGGGGTGCGCACGTTCATGAATCATTTTTACCCCATCGCCACAGGTCCGGCCGCCGAAGCGTGGGATCCCGGCGTTTAGCGGCGGCCAAAGCGGCGAGATCCCACCCCTAGATCCGCCTCGCGTTCGGGCGCGGCCGCGGATTAGGCAGCGTGCCCGCCGGCTACGACGGGCGACGGGCCGAGATCCACAGCGGGGCCCGCTGGGATGCCGCGCCCTCATTGTCCGGGTGCGGCACGTGCAGGGTGCGTCCGAAGGCCTCCTCGGTCAGCGTCACCTCGTGCCCCGCGGCGGTCAGGCCGAGCCGCAGGGCGTCAAGGTCACCGGTGTATTCGAAACCGAGACCCGCGTGCGCCGCGCCCGTCCCGGGCCTTGCCATCAGCACGCCGCCGTTCTTGGCCGTGAAATCGGCCGTTTCGTCATCGTCCGGGACCGGCCGGAACCGGGCGCCGATGTCCCGCAGTGCCTGGGCGGCGGCCGTCACGTCCTCGCTGAACCAGACCTCCACCACGGCCAGGGCGGGATCAGCATCCGCACAGTTGGCCCCGTGGGCGGCCTTGTCGGCGAAGAAGCTGAAGCCGTCCGCGCCGGTGATCCGGCAGGAGTCGCCGTGGTCCGCCTGGACGAGCTCTGCGGTGGAGGTGTCCGATTCCGCGCCAGCCTGGTTGGTGCGGCGGGCAAACTCCTCGAGGTCGCCGACCTCCACGCCAAAGTGCGTGATGCCGTCCTCCGCGGCGCCCGGCTCGGCCTGGTGCAGCGCCAGCCGGCCCGCTCCGGCGTCGTACTCCCGCCAGGACCCCTCGCCGGCGGACTTGATCATCCCCAGATCGGTGAGGAACCGCTCCCAGGGCTCGATGCGGGACGTGAAGTGGATGGGGCGGACACGAAGCATGCTCTCTCCTCGAACTCGAAACACCAGGATCTTCGAAAACGGCGCCGACAATGGCCATGATGCCACGTCTTGAATCGCGTGGCACCGGGTGGAATCACGCAGCACTGGGTTGAATCAAATGGCCCTGCGGGCAGAATAGGCGCATGGCCGTTGAACTCGAGGAACTGCTGCTGACCGATGCCGCCGGCTGGCGGACCTGGCTGGAATCCCACCACAGCGACAGCCCGGGCGTTTGGCTGGTCCTGCACAAGAAAGGCGGCAACGTCACCGAACTCGACTACGACGCCGCCCTGGACGAAGCACTCTGCTTCGGCTGGATCGACGGCCAGGTCAAAAAGCGCGACGGCGAAAGCTACTTCCAGCGCATGACCCGCCGGGGTGCCAAGAGCCCCTGGTCCGAGCGGAACGTGGGCCATGTGGCCCGGCTCGAGGCGGAAGGAAAGATGACCGCTGCCGGCAGGGCCGCCGTCGACGCCGCCAAGGCCGACGGACGCTGGGAGGCCGCATACGCCGGTCCGGCGACGGCGGAAGTCCCGGCCGACCTGGCCGCCGCCATCGCCGCCGTGCCCGAGGCGCAAGCCATGTTCGACGTACTCACCTCCGTGAACCGCTTCGCGCTGATCTACCGCACCAACTCGGTCAAGCAGGCCGCTACACGCGAACGGAAGATCGCCGGATTCGTTGAGATGCTGGCGCGCGGCGAGACGCCGTATCCGCAGAAGAAGCGCCCGCCCGTTCAGGCCTGAACCAGCCGGAAAAGAGCGCCCGCGCTAAAATTGGTGCCTATTCCCAACACGAACGGCGGACATGCAGCGGTATTCCCTACGCACGCTGGGCCCCCGCGGGCGGTGGATTGCGGCGGCGGTGGTCCTTGCCCTGGTGCTCGCTGCGGCTCTGGTGATCGGCCTGGCCGGGCGTTCGGGCGACGGCGTATCGCCGGGCAGTGCCGGCCCCCAAAGCAGCGGCACTCAGAGCGAAGCCCCCCAGGCGTTCAGCAGGCCGGAGGGCGCCTCACAGTTCCGGCCTTCCTACCACCTCACGCCAGCCAAGGAATGGATGAACGATCCCCAGCGCCCCTTCCTGCTGGACGGGGTGTGGCACTACTACTACCTCTACAACGCGGACCACCCCGAGGGGAACGGCACCGAATGGTTCCACGTCACCAGCACGGACCTGGTGCACTGGAAGGACGAGGGCGTTGCCATCGAAAAGTTCAAGAACGGCCTCGGGGACATTGAGACCGGCAGCGCCGTGGTGGACTCCGACAACACAGCCGGCTTCGGCAAGGGCGCCGTCGTCGCGGTTATGACCCAGCAGGACAAGGGCGTGCAGCGGCAGTCGCTGTTCTACTCCACGGACAAGGGCTACACGTTCAAGGCCGCGGACGGGAACCCGGTCATGGACAACCCCGGGGCGCCGCACTGGCGCGACCCCAAAATCATCCGCGACGAGGCCCGGGGCCAGTGGGTCATGGCACTGGCCGAGGGGGAGAAGATCGGCCTGTACACCTCGCGGGACCTGAAGGACTGGCGCTACGTGTCCGGCTTCGAGCGTAAGGGCCTGGGGATCCTCGAATGCCCCGACCTCTTCCAGCTGGACCTCGACGGCGATCCCGCCAAGCGCACCTGGATCCTCGCCGCAAGCGCGAACGGCACGGAGGAAGGCCGGACCACCGGCGTGGCCTACTGGACCGGGATCTTTGACGGGACCACGTTCACCCCGGCGAATGACAAACACCAGTGGCTCGACGCCGGGTCAGACTTCTATGCGGCCGTCACCTGGGACGATCCCCGGCTTCCGGAAAACGAGAGGATGGCGTCCCGCCACGCCATCGGCTGGATGAACAACTGGGCGTACGCCCGCCAGCTGCCCACCACGGACTGGCAGGGCGGTGCCGACTCGATCGTCCGGGACATCCGGCTGAAGACCGTGCGGGGCAGGCCCACCCTCGTGTCAACCCCCACTCCCGCCCTGTCCACCCTGGACGGCGAAGCGAAGACGGCCGGCACCAGGGCGCTCACCGCGGAGGGCGCCGGGGAGCTTCCCGTGCCCGCCAGCGGCGCCTACCGGCTGGATGTGACGCTGGAGCGTGCGCCGGGCGACAACGGCACGGAAGCCCTGCTGAAACTCGGCAACGGCGGGGCGGACTACGCCACGGTGGGCTACAACTTCGAGGCCGGAACGGCGTGGGTGGACCGCGCAGCCGTGGTGCCGGGCGCGGACGCCCTCGGACCGCTCTTCACCGACCGGAGGAGCGCCCAGAGCCCGCCCCGGGACGGGAGCCAGCGGGGCAACACCGTTTCACAAAAAGGCGGCAGTGTGGACCTGACCATCTTCGTGGATTACTCGTCGGTGGAGGTCTTCGTGAACGGCGGGGAGCAGACCCTGACCTCGGTGGTGCTGCCGAAGTCCGGACAGCCGGCGGTCAGCGCCGCGACGGCCGGCGGAAAGCTGACGCTGAAGTCGTTCAAGTACACGCCGCTGGCGACGGTGCTGGACGCGCGATAGACGCAGGTGAACGTCAGGCCGACTCGATCGGGAAGGCCACCGCTTCACCCACGACGCGCAGGCACAGTTCCGTGCCGGGCTGGGCGATGGACGCGTTCCAGTGCCGGATGGTGATGACCTCGCCGCCACCGGGGTAGCGGTGGTCCGGCATGGCGCCGGCCAGTTTCGGCAGCACGGCGAGCTTGAGCCGCACGGTGGTCTCGGGGCCGAAATAGTCGGTATCCACCACCACGCCACGGATGGGCCCGTCCTCGGCGATCCGGATCTGCTCCGGGCGCAGCATGAGCTGGACGCGGCCCTGCGCGGGCGGGCGCCGGACCGGGATTCCGCCCAGCGAGCAGGTGGCCAGGGACCCCTCCATCCACGCATCGAGGATCACGGCGTCGCCCAGGAATTCAGCCGTGGCACGGTCCGCCGGCCGGGTGTAAACCACGAACGGGTTGCCGATCTGCGCCAGCTTGCCGCCGCGCATCACCGCCACCTGGTCCGCGAAGGACAGCGCCTCGGCCTGGTCGTGGGTGACGAGGATGGTGGTCACCCCGGCCTCGTTCAGGACCTTGGCCACCGCGCGCCGGGTGGCGACGCGCAGCCCGGCGTCCAAGGCGGAGAACGGCTCGTCCAGCAGCATGAGTTCGGGTTCCCGCGCCAGGGCCCGGGCCAGGGCGACGCGCTGCTGCTGGCCGCCGGAGAGCTGGTGCGGGCGGCGCTTGGCCATGGCCGTGTCCAGTGACACCATCTCCAGGAGTTCCTCGACCCGCGCATTAACCGCGCGCCGGCCGCCGTCGACCTTGGACGGGCTGAGTCCGAACGCAATGTTCTGCCCCACGGTCAGGTGCGGGAACAGGGCGCCGTCCTGCGCCACATAGCCGACGTGGCGTTTGTGCGCCGGCTGCCACACGCCGTCGCCCGCCACCGGCGAGCCGTTCAGCGAGATGGTGCCGGTGCCCGGGTGCTCGAAGCCGGCGATCAGCCGGAGCAGCGTGGTCTTGCCGGAACCCGAGGGGCCCACGATGGCGGTGGTTCCGCCCTTGGCCACGGACAGGTTGACGCCCTTGAGGACGGCCTGCGGGCCGAAGTTCTTGGTGACGGCGTCGATCTCCAGGTGGCTGTTGGTGCTTGGAGCCACGGACGGTGAGATCCGCGGTGCCGGAAGCCTGGACGGGGATTGTTCGGTCACTGTCCCGCTACTTTCTTGGACTGCTGGAAGAGCAAATAGGTCATGGGCGCCGAGATCACGATCATGAGCAGGGCGTACGGCGCAGCGCCGGCGTAGTCGATTTCGCTGCTCTTGCTCCAGAATTCGGTGGCGAGGGTTTTGGTGCCGTTGGGGGAGAGGAGCAGGGTGGCGGTGAGTTCGTTGGCGATGGCGAGGAAGACCAGCGCGGCACCGCCGGCCGCGGCGGGGGCCGTGAGCCGGAGCGTCACGCGGATGAAGGACAGCAGCGGCGGCGTGCCCAGGGCCTGCGCCGCCTCGTCCAGTTCCTTGGGTGCCTGGGCCAGCCCGGCACGGATGTTCACCAATGCCCGCGGCAGGAACAGGAGGACGTAGGCGGCCACCAGGACGCCCGCCGTCTGGTAGACGCCCGGGAACATCCGGATGCTGACCGTGACGAAGGCCAGGGCCACCACGATGCCCGGCATGGAGCTGGTGACGTAGTTGGAGAGTTCAAGGGCCTTGCTGAACCAGCTGGCATGCCTGACGGCAAGGTACGCCATGGGGAAGGCAACAACGGTGGTGGCCGCGGCGCCCACGAGTCCATACAGCAGGGTCTGCCAGAGGGCCGGAACGAACTCGTCAGCCGACCAGATTTCCGCGCCGCCCGCGAAGATCCAGCGCAGCACGAACAGCAGCGGAAGCCCGAACGCCAGCACGGTCAGGGCAAGGAGGGCCAGCTGGGCCGGCACCTGGTACACGTGCAGCGGCAGGCGCAGGGCCTTGGCCTGGACACCGGACCCCACGCGGGCGTAGCGGGCGGTGCCGCGGCTGCGCACTTCCACGAGGAGCAGGATCAGGCAGAAGACCACCAGCACGCTGGCCAGCATGGTGCCGGCCGTGCCGTTGAACGTGGACTGGTACTGCACCATGATGGCGGTGGTGAACGTGTCGAAGCGGATCATCGCGAAGGCGCCGTACTCGGCCAGCAGGTGCAGGGCCACCAGCAGGGCGCCGCCGGTCATCGCGATCCGGAGCTGGGGCAGGACCACCCGGAAGAACGTCCGCCAGGCCCCCAGGCCCAGGGACGCGGCCGACTGCTCCACGGCGGGATCCAGCCGGCTCAGCGTCGCGGCCGCGGGAATGTAAACCAGCGGGAAGTAGGAGAGGGTGGCAATGAGCACGCCCGAAAACAGGCCGTGCAGCGACGGCACGGCGGACACCCATGCGTAGCTGTTGACGAAGGCCGGGATGGCCAGCGGGGCCGCGAGCAGCACGGCCCACACTTTGTGCCCGCGCAGCGTGGTCCGTTCCACGAGCCACGCGCCGCCCACACCCAGGATGAGGCAGAGCGGCACCGTGCACACGATCAGGAGCACGGTGTTCAGCAGGAGTTCGCCGACGCGCGGGCGGACAACCAGTTCAATGGCGGTGTCCCAGCCCGTGGACACGGTCATGAACACGACGTAGCCCAGCGGCAGGAGGGAAAACAGGGCGATCAGCATGGCCAGGATGGCCACTGTTGAAACGCCGAAAGGCGGGCGGGGGCGCTTGCCCCGGCCCGCCGTCGTCGTGCTGCCGGAAGTTTCCGGCGCCGATACTTGCGTGATCACAGAATTAGAGCAGTCCTGCCTCGGTCATCAGCTCGGTGACCTTTTTGGAGTTGAGCTTGGCGGGGTCCACGGTGGGGGCCGCGAGTTCCTTGACCGGGACCAGCTTGTCGTTGGCCGGGACGCCGGAGGCGATGGCGTATTCGAAGGACGTGCCCTTCTGCAGGACCTCCTGGCCCTTCTTGCCGGTGATGAACTTCAGGAAGGCCTGGGCCTTGTCCGCGTTCTTCGACGACTTCAGGACGCCGCCGCCAGAGACGGAGAGGAACGCGCCCGGGTCCTGGTTCTTGAAGTAGTACGGCGTGACGTTGTTGGAGTTCTCGCCGGTCCTGGCCTGGTCGCCGTAGTAGTAGTAGTGGTAGATCAGTGCTGCATCAACCTCGCCGGCGTTCACTGCCTTCATGGCGGTGTTGTTGCCCTTGTAGGCGGTGAAGTTTTCCTTCATGCCCTTCAGCCATTCCTTGGCTGCGGCTTCACCCTTGAGCTCCACGAGGGCGGAGACGATGGCCTGGAAGTCGGCGCCGCTGGGGGAAGCTCCCCACTTGCCCTTCCACTCCGGCTTGGCCAGGTCCAGCATGGACTTCGGCAGCTTGTCCTCGGAGATCTTGTTCTTGTCGTACACCAGGACGGTGGAGCGGGCCGCAATGCCCGTCCACTTGCCCGTGGACGGCCGGAATTCCGCGGGGACCTGGGCGATGGTGGCCTTGTCCACGTCGGCGAAGAGTCCGGCGTTCTCCACCTGCGCCATTGCGGGGGAGTTCTCCGTCAGGAAGACGTCGGCGGGGGAGGCAGCGCCCTCTTGGATGATCTGGTTGGACATCTCGGTGTCCGAGCCCTGGCGCACCGTGACCTTGATGCCGGTTTCCGCCGTGAAGGCGTCCGCCCATTCCTTGGTCAGGCTTTCGTGCTGGGCGTTGTAGACCGTGATCTCACCCTTGGCGGGATCAGCGGAAGGCGAGGCAGCGGGGGAGGTGCTGGAGCCGCAGGCCGACAGGCCAAGGGCTGCAGTGGCGGCGATCGCGATGCCGGCCAGCGCGTTGATGCGGATCTTCATCAGGGTGCTTCTTTCTGCAAAGTCAGGTGGGCGAGGCCCTCGGTGAGCTGGGGAAGTTAGGCGAAGCTCACTCGAAAAACTGTAGGTTAGCCAAACCTAAGCAACCAAGCGCCGAGGGCATTAAGTGATGAGGATCACATCAATTACGACACTGTTGCGTGTCCTAATTCCCGCTTCCCCGGGTGTCTGCTGCCGCCACTTTGGCCGCTGACTCCAGGGCCATCCAGGCCTGGAGCTGGGTGGAAAGTTCGACGGCGGCGCCCGCCGGATACGTCTCGCCCGCCGGCCGCCGGGGATCGGAAGAGAAAATGGGGCCGCGGGCCCGTCGGCTCGGGGCCAGCGGCTCGCCGGCAGCTATTTCGCGCCGGCCCGCCCAGAAGGCCCCTGCGGTGCCGGTGACCAGCCCGGCGGCGGTGGTCCTGACGTCCTGCGGGAGCCGCCGGTCGGTGGCGGCCAGCGCCAGGTAGCGGGTGAGGATGCCGGTGAACAGGCCGCCGTCGCCGGTCCCGTCGCAGCGGAGGACCAAGCTGGAGTTGGTGTCTTTCGCCGTGGAGTTGGTGTCCGCTTGGTCGGCCGGCGTCCCGGTGCCGGCCGCGCCCGGCAGGGTCAGGTGCGTGGCCACCGCGCGCACCACCGTGGCGGCGCGCTCCAGGTTGGCGGTGCCGCCCAGCTCCAGCAGGGCACCGAGGACGGGCCCCTGGTTGTAGGTGTAAATCGCGTCCTCCAGCACCGTTTCCCCGGCGCTGCGGATCCGGATTCCGTCCAGATAGAGCCCCCGGGTGCTGTCGAACAGCCGCGCGTCCAGCCAGTCGAGCAGGGCCTGCGCCTTGCCGGTGTTGCCTGTGCGCGCGTAGTAGAGCGCCACCGGCGCCGTGGCCGGGGTGTTCTTGAAGTCCCGCTTGGTGCTCCAGAAGGTGCCGCCGCCCAGGTCGTCGGTGGAGGCGGAGTCGAACTGCAGCGTCAGGCTTCTGCGGATTCTCTCCTGCCGCGGGGGGCTGGGCCTGCGGCTCTCCTCGGCCAGCCGCTCCAGCCGGAGTGTGGACAGGGCCAGCCAGGCCATGTCGTCGTAGTAATGGTTGACGTACGTCAGGAAATTCCGCAGCCGGATGCCGGTGACCAGCCGCGAAGCGAGCCGGCCGGCGCTGGGGCGGGCATCGCCGTCGAACTTTTCCGGCGGCTGACCCGCCTTCCCAAGTTCGCGGAAACCTGTGTCCACGAGGCAGTCCAGATAGTGTGCCTGCCACCAGTAGTGCCATGGGCGGCGGAGGTTCCCGACGCGGCCGGAGGGGCGCAGTGTGGCGGCGATGTGTGTTCCGGGAAGGAAAAACAGCCGCTGGCCGAACAGGTGCGTCACCGACCTCGCTGCCTCGTCGGCCCGCTCTCCCCAGGCGCTGTCAGGCCCGCCGGGGGCGCGTCCGTTGGAGGTGTCCGGGGTGGCGTCAGCATCTGGCTGGGTCATGGGGCCAGCCTAGCTGGCGGCGGGGTGCGGGGTGCGCCCGCCGCGGATTTCAGTTAACATTCACTAACTAACGCTCGCGGCCGGGTATCCCGGATCCGCATCGACCGGTTCCGCATCAAGGAGGATGGATGGAAATCGAGGGTTCCGTCGCGCTCATCACGGGCGGTGCGTCAGGCCTGGGAGCCGCAACGGCCCGGCGGCTGTTCGACGCCGGCGCCTCCGTGGTGCTCGCCGACCTTGGCTCCTCGGACGGTGCCGCGTACGCCGACGAGCTGAACGCGGCCGGACCGCAGTACCTCGCGGGCGGAAATTCCGCCCTCCCCAAGGCGGTCTTCGTCCCCGCTGACGTGACCAGTGAGGAGCAGGTGCAGGCCGCCGTCGAAGCCGCCGCCGGCCTGGGACCGCTGCGCATCGTGGTGAACTGCGCCGGCGTCGCTACGCCGGGCAAGGTCCTGGGGCGCGACGGCGTGCTGCCGCTGGAGACCTTCCAGCGCGTCATCCAGATCAACCTCGTGGGGACGTTCAACGTGGTCCGGCTGGCTGCCGCCGCGATGGCCGCCACCGAGCCGGCCGTGTCCGAACTCGGCGGGGAGGAACGCGGCGTCATCATCAACACCGCCTCGGTGGCCGCGTTCGACGGGCAGATCGGCCAGCCGGCCTATGCCGCGTCCAAGGGCGGCGTGGCGGCCATGACCCTGCCGCTGGCCCGCGAACTCGCCCGGTCGCTGATCCGCGTGGTGACGATTGCCCCCGGCATCTTCGAGACGCCGATGATGGCCGGGCTGCCGCAGGAGGCGCAGGAGTCGCTGGGCAAGCAGGTGCCGCATCCGTCCCGCCTGGGCCGGCCCGCAGAGTACGCCAACCTCGCCGCGCACATAGTGGAGAACGCGATGCTCAACGGCGAAACCATCCGCCTCGACGGCGCCATCCGGATGGGCCCGAAGTGAGCGGCACGGGATTTCACGGCACCGGCGTGAGCGCACCCGCACAGCCAGTGACCGCCGTCGACACCCTGCCCAGCGCCGACTTTTTCGGCTACGAGTCCCTGCTCAGCGCCTCCGAACAGCGGAAACTGAACGAGCTCCGCGGGTTCCTGGCCGCGGAGATCGCGCCGTACGCGGGGGACTGGTGGAACAAGGCCGAATTTCCGGCGCATATCCTCCCCAAACTGGCCGCCCTGGAGCTGAGCACGCCGGCCCAGCGCGGTTACAGCCACCTCTTCGCCGGGCTGGTGATCGCGGAGATGACGCGCGTGGACACCTCGATCGCCACGTTTTTCCTGGTCCACCACGACCTTTTCGTCGAGTCGCTCTACCGGTTCGGCTCCGAGGAGCAGCGCGGCCGGTACCTCGACGACGCCTCGAACCTCAGGACCACGGGCGCGTTTGCCCTGACCGAACCGGATCACGGCTCGGACGTGGCCGGCGGCATGGAGACCCGGGCGCGCCGCATGTCCAGTCTCACGGGGGAGGCCGACGCCGGCGGGGACTGCTGGGTGCTGAACGGCGCCAAGCGGTGGATCGGCAACGGGACGTTCTGCGACTACATGCTGGTGTGGGCGCGGGATGAGGCCGACGGCGCCGTCCGCGGCTTCATCGTGGACGCGGGTCTGCCCGGAGTGAGCCGCAGCCGGATCGAGAACAAGATCGCGCTGCGGACCGTGCAGAACGCCGACATCGTGTTCGAGGATGTCCGGGTTGCCGAAACCGACCGCTTTGCAGGCATCGGCAGTTTCGAGGACACCAATGAGCTGCTCCGCGGCTCGCGCATCATGGTCGCCTGGCAGGCGGTGGGACAGCAGCTGGCGGCGTTCGACGCCGCCCGGCAGTACGCCGTCGAACGCCAGCAGTTCGGCCGGCCGCTGGCGCGGTTCCAGCTCATCCAGCAGCAGCTGGTGTCCATGCTGGGCAACACCGTGGCGAGCATGGGCATGATGGTCCGGATCGCGCAGCTGCAGGAGCAGGCTTCCCTGGAGCACGGCGCCGGGATGGCGCAGGTGGCACTGGCCAAGTCCTACACGTCCGCCAGGATGCGCGAAACCGTGGCGATGGGCAGGTCCATCCTCGGCGGGAACGGCATCGTCACGGACTACCGGATGGCCAAGATCTTCGCCGATGCCGAGGCCATCTACACCTACGAGGGCTCGTACGAGATCAACACGCTGATCGTGGGCCGGGCTGTGACGGGCGTGTCGGCGATCGCCTGACGTCTTAGAAGACCGGCTGCTTCTCCCCGGCCTCGATCCGGGCGTCCAGGCTGTTGTTCCGGACCGGCATGGGGCAGGTGCCGTACGGCGTGAAGGCGCTGGGGTAGTTGATGGCGCGGTTGAAGTCCAGCACCACGGAGCCGTCCGGCCGCGGGCGAGCGGTGGACACCTTGCGCCACTCGTCTGTCTCTTCCCCGTTCGTCTCGTCGTGGAACGTGACCGTCAGGGCGCCGAGCTTCTCCTCCTCGGCCTGGAGCCGGTACTCGTGGTCCTTGCCCGGCAGCCGGAACACGAGTTCGCCGATGCTGCGGTGCACCCCATCCACCAGCGGATTGGCGGTGGAAATGGGCACGTCCACCGGTTCCGGAAAGGCCTCGAACCTGGCCTCCACCGCAAAGTCGGGCCGGTAATCGAAGGTGGGCACGCCGTCGAACTCTGTGAACACCGGCGACGCCGAATCCCGGGTGCGGATCGCATACCTGTCCGCGCGCATGGCCAGCTCCACCACCACCTGCCGGCCGTCGGTGCCGCCGAACTGTACCCACATCAGCGATTCCTCGTCGGCGAGCCCCGCAGTGATCGTCCCGTCCACCCGCACCCCGCTCTCCACGAGCGTCAGCCCGTCCGACGCTGACGCGGTGAGCGTCGCCGTCGTACTGTCCGCTGACCACAGCCCGGGGACGAGGTCGACGGCGGCCGGCCGGCTTTCCAGCCACTGGAACGACGTGAGGGTGAGCCAGCCGTGTTCGGCTGCCAGGGCGGTGTCACGGCCTTTGCGGAAGCGGAGCCAGCGCTCCAGCTGGGCGTCTGCTGCGGTGCTCATGTGTCCTCCAATGGTGCGTGTCCTCGAGCGGCCTTGGCGACAACTCCGCGCAGTGCCGGTTCATTCCGGCGCCAGCCGGCGTAGCCTTGGTGAAGGGGTCCGTTCCGGCCGGAACCGGTGGCCGTGTCCCGGATGCAGCGTCCCAATACAGCGACCCTATGCTCGATTCAAGGGTGCGACAGCATCTGAGACATATTCCCGGGCTGCGGCCTGCTGCGGGTAACATCCCATAGGAACAGTAACCCGGCTCACAGTATCCAGCGCAGTGTACGAGCCAAAGTCAAACACTCGAAAGATAGTTTCCATGGCTGACACTGCAATGAATTCCGAAACAGATCTCGCCGCCGAACTCCGCGCGGACGTACGCCGCGTCTCCACCCTGCTGGGCGAATCCCTGGTCCGCCAGCACGGCCCCGAGCTCCTTGACCTGGTGGAGCAGGTCCGCCTGCTGACAAAGGAATCCAAGGAGGCCGCCCGGGGCGGCGCGGACGCGACGGGCCCGTGGAGCGCGCACGACGTCGTCGCCCAGGTCCGCGAGCTGCTCGCCTCCCTGCCGCTCGAGCAGGCGACCGACCTGGTCCGCGCCTTCGCCTTCTACTTCCACCTGGCCAACGCCGCCGAGCAGGTCCACCGGGTCCGCGGGCTGCGCACCCGGCAGGAAAAGGACGGCTGGCTGGCCAAGGCCGTCGAGGACATCGCGGGCCAGGCCGGCCCGGCGGTGCTGCAGGAAGTGGTCAACGAACTGGATGTGCGCCCGATCTTCACCGCGCACCCCACCGAGGCCTCCCGCCGTTCCGTGCTGGACAAAATCCGCAAGCTCTCGGACGTGCTGGCCCAGCCCACCGAGGAAGGCACCAGCGCCCGGCGCCGGCAGGACCGCCAGCTGTCCGAAATGATCGACCAGATGTGGCAGACGGACGAGCTGCGCCAGGTCCGGCCCACGCCCGTGGACGAGGCCCGCAACGCCATTTACTACCTCAACAGCATCCTGACGGACGCGCTGCCGGAGATGCTCACGGACTTCTCGGAGCTCCTCGGCGAGCACGGCGTCGCCCTCCCGGCCAAGAACGCCCCCATCCGGTTCGGGTCGTGGATCGGCGGTGACCGGGACGGCAACCCCAACGTCACCGCGGCCGTGACGCACGACATCCTGCAGCTCCAGAACCAGAACGCGGTGCGGATCAGCATCGCCATGATCGACGAGCTCATCTCTGTGCTGTCCAACTCGACGGCGCTCGCCGGTGCCGACCAGGCGCTCCTCGACTCCATCGACGCCGACCTCGCGAAGCTGCCCGGACTGGACCGCCGCATCCTGGAACTCAATGCCCAGGAGCCCTACCGGCTGAAGCTGACCTGCATCAAGGCCAAGCTCATCAACACGGGCAAGCGGGTCTCCGCCGGCTCGAAGCACCAGCCGGGGCGCGACTACACCTCCACCGAGGAGCTCATCGGCGAACTCGAGCTGCTGGAACTGTCGCTGCGCAACCACTCGGCGTCCCTTGTGGCGGACGGCGCGCTGGCCCGTGTCCGCCGCGCCATCGCCTCCTTCGGCCTGCACCTGGCCACCCTCGACATCCGCGAGCACGCCGACCACCACCATGACGCCGTCGGGCAGCTCATGGACCGCCTCGGCGGCCCCGGCATCCGCTATGCCGAACTGACCCGGGGCGAGCGCCTCGAGGTCCTGAGCGCCGAGCTCGCGTCCCGCCGTCCGCTGTCCGGCCACCCGATCAGGCTCGACGGCGCCGCTGACGGCACGTACGACGTCTTCCGTGAGATCCGCCGCGCCCTGCGCACGTACGGTCCCGACGTCATCGAGACGTACATCATCTCCATGACCCGAGGCGCTGATGACGTCCTGGCCGCCGCTGTCCTGGCGCGTGAAGCCGGGCTGGTCAGCCTCTTCGGCGACGCCCCGTACGCCAAGATCGGTTTTGCGCCGCTGCTGGAAACCGTCGAGGAGCTGCGTGCCTCGGCGGAGATTGTGGACCAGCTGCTGTCCGACCCGTCCTACCGTGAGCTGGTCCGGCTGCGCGGGGATGTCCAGGAAGTCATGCTCGGCTACTCGGATTCCAACAAGGAATCCGGTGTGATGACCAGCCAGTGGGAAATCCACAAGACCCAGCGGAAGCTGCGCGACATCGCCTCCAAGCACGGCGTCCGCGTGCGCCTGTTCCACGGCCGCGGCGGTTCCGTGGGCCGCGGCGGCGGACCCACCTACGACGCGATCATGGCCCAGCCGAACGGCGTCCTCGAGGGCGAAATCAAGTTCACCGAACAGGGCGAGGTCATCTCGGACAAGTACTCGCTGCCGGAGCTTGCCCGGGAAAACCTGGAGCTGTCCCTGGCCGCCGTGCTGCAGGGATCTGCGCTGCACCGCACGCCCCGCACCTCGGACGACCAGCGCGAGCGGTTCGGCCATGTCATGGAGACCATCTCCGACGCCGCGTTTGCCCGCTACCGCAGCCTCATCGACCACCCGGACCTGCCGGCGTACTTCCTGGCTTCGACGCCGGTGGAGCAGCTCGGGTCGCTGAACATCGGCTCCCGCCCGTCCAAGCGCCCGGACTCCGGTGCGGGGCTCGGTGGTCTGCGCGCCATCCCGTGGGTGTTCGGCTGGACCCAGTCGCGGCAGATCGTGCCGGGCTGGTTCGGCGTCGGCTCGGGGCTGAAGGCAGCGCGGGAAGCCGGCAACTCCGCCCAGCTCGTGGAGATGATGCACGGCTGGCACTTCTTCCGCTCGGTGCTCTCCAACGTGGAGATGACCCTCGCCAAGACGGACATGGAGATCGCGAGCTACTACGTGGACACCCTGGTCCCGGCGGAGCTCCACCACCTGTTCCGCGCCATCCGCGCCGAATACGAGCTCACCGTGTCCGAGATCCAGAACCTCACCGGAGAGAACGTGCTCCTGGACGCCCAGCCCACGCTCAAGCGGTCGCTGGAAATCCGCGACCAGTACCTCGACCCGATCAGCTACCTGCAGGTGGAACTGCTTCGCCGCGTGCGTGCCGAGGGTGACAGCATTTCCAAGGGCGAGATCGACGAGCGCCTGCAGCGGGCCATGCTCATCACCGTCAACGGTGTGGCAGCAGGCCTCCGCAACACCGGGTAGTTCTCACCCCGGACCCTTCCTCATGTTTGGTCGGGTTGTTTCGGACCTTTCCTCACGTTTGGTCGGGTTGTTTCGGACCCTTCCTCACCGATCGTAAGTGCGGGTGAGGGAGGGTTTGGATCCAGGCGACAGGACTTGCAGGAGGGTTTGGATCCAGGCGACGGGATCTGATGGAGCGTTCGTGGAAAAGTTGCAAAAGGTGAGGAAGCGTCAGTTGCCGTAGTGCACGACTATGGTCCGGCGGGCTGTGTTTTTCCCGTAGCCGGGGCTGCCGGGGGCATCGTCGGAGTAGGCCACGGTGCTGACGCGCACGCCGTAGAGTGCCGACAGTTGCGCGTCGGTCAGGAGCTCCCCAGCCGGGCCTGTCCGCACCCCCGCCGAGCCCAGCAGGACCACGCGGTCGGCCAGGTGCAGGGCGTGGTCGGGATGGTGGGTGCTCAGGAGCAGGGCCATGCCGTCAGCCATCAATTCGCGCAGCAGCGTCAGCACGCGTGCCTGGTTCCTGAGGTCGAGTCCGGTGGCGGGCTCATCGAGCACCAGGACGGGCGAGCCGGCAGCGATGGCCCGGGCGATCAGTACCAGCTGCTGCTCACCGCCGCTGAGTGTGGGGAATCGCCGGTTCCGCAACCCGGCCGCGCCCACCCGCTCGAGCGCCTCCAGCGCTGCGGCATGGTCGGAGGGCCCGGGCGTCCGGAACATGCCAACGTGCCGGGCCCGCCCCATGAGGACCATGTCCAGCGCCCGGTAGGCGAAGGCGCTGCCATGGGCCTGGGGAACGTAGCCGGCGCTTGCGCTCCGCCGGACAGTTCCCTCCTGCGGATCAAGCAACCCGGCGGCGCAGCGCACCAGCGTGGTCTTTCCGCTGCCGTTGGGCCCCAGCACGGCGGTGGCGGTTCCCGGCGGCACACGGAAGCTGGCGCCGCGGAACACCCAGTCCCGGGGCGAGTAGCCGAAACCCACGCCGTCGAGTTCAAGCACTGTCCCAGACCTTCTCCCGGTTCCGGCGCAGGAGCAGGAAAAACACGGGCGCACCGATCAGGGCCGTGAGGACACCGAGCGGGATCTCCCCGGCAGTGGCGGTGCGCGCAATGGTGTCCACCAGGACGATGTAGGCGCCGCCGAGCAGGAATGACACCGGCAGGAGGACGCGGTGGTCCGGGCCCACCCACATCCTGGCAAGGTGCGGGATCACCAGGCCCACCCAGCTGACGGCGCCGCTGACCGCCACCGCGCCGGCCACGATCATGGCCACCGCCACCAGCACCACCCACCGGAGCGGCCGCGGGCGGACCCCCAGGGCGGCCGCGTCCTCGTCGCCGAGTGACAGCACATTGATCCGCCAGCGCAGGGCCACGAGGACGGTGGCACCGCCCAGGACAGGGAGCAGGGCCACCGCCACTTTGGCGAAGGTGGCCGAGGACACGCTGCCCAGCAGCCAGAAAACGATGGCGGGCAGCGTGGTGTTGGGGTCCGCAATGTAGGTCACCAGGGCCACCAGGGCCGAGAAGAAGGACCCCGTGACCACCCCGCCGAGCACGATCATGAGCATCGGCGTCCCCGAGCGGCCGGAGGTGATCAGGAACAGGGTCCCGAGGGCCAGCAGCCCGCACACAAAGGAGCCGCCCACCAGGAGGAACGCGCCCAGGCCGAGCAGCAGCGCCAGGGCGCCGCCGAAGGACGCGCCGGCGGAGACGCCGATGATCTCGGGGCTGACCAGCGGATTGCGGAAAATGGCCTGCAGCGCCGCGCCGCCGATCGCCAGGCCGCCGCCCACCAGCAGGGCGAGCAGGATCCGCGGCAGCCGGACCAGCAGCACCACGTTCTGTTCGGTGCCGCTCGCCTGGACCGGGATCGGGGCCAATTGCGCGGTGAGGATCTGGAGCACGTGGTCCAGGGGCACGCTGAACCGCCCCACTGTCAGTGCCAGCAGCGCCACCGCGGTCAGGAAGCAGGCAGCAAGGGTGATGGGAACGACGGCGGCGGGTTCCCGCCGTCGTTCTCCCGCGTTCCGTTCCACCGCGGACCGTTCCCCTGCGCCGCGCTTCACTGCGGCGGAAGCCGGTCCCGCCCGAGGCAGTGCCGGCGATGCCGGCCGTAACGGGGGTTCGGCCGGCCGCAACCGGGCTGCCGCAGGACGCCGCCTGCCCAGTCGCGGGGAACCGGCCTCATCAAGCATTGAACTGCCGGTAGTTGGCGGACTGTCCGTTTTCCGCGGTCCAGAGAATCTTGTCCAGTTCGGCGTCGGTGAGTTCGTGGTTGTACAGGAACCTGAAGTATTCGGACGCCTTGGCCCGCACCGCCGACCTCTGCTGGGGGAAGGCGATATCGCCCAGCCAGTGCCACATCAGCGGCGACTCCTGCCCGGGCGGGTCCCAGCGGTAGCCGCCCAGCGGGACCTTGTACACACGCTTCGACCGGACCGCGGAAACGTTCTGCCAGACCGGATCCGAGTAGATGTCCTGCGGCATGGCGGCGTCGAAGTTGCCCAGCAGGATGACCTCGGGGTCCCAGCGCAGGACCTGCTCGATGTCCACGCCCACCATGCCCGAACCGGTCAGCGGGTCCTTGCCTGTTGGCGGGTTGGAGCCGCCCACCAGCTTGATGTAGAAGTCGTTGTAGCTGTTGGCGCCGGCAACCTTGAGCCCGCCCGTGAAGCGGTTGAAGTACAGGATGCCCGGCCCCTTGGACGATCGTCCGGCGGCCAGGGACTTGACCTCGGCAAGCTCCCGGTCGCTGCGCGTTTTGAGTTCGGTGGCACGTTCGGGCTTGCCGAGCATGGTGGCGAACATGGTCACCCAGGTATCCACATCCTCCTGCGTGCCGGAGTTTTTCAGCCCCAGTACCTGGAGTCCCGCCTTCTCCAGCGGCTCGATGAGCTGCGCGTCCGACCATTGGACCACCACGTCCGGGTTGAGGGCCCGGATGCTCTCAACGTTGGCCGTGAAGTCCTGGGTGGCGATGTCGTGAGGGAGGTCCAGGGCGGCGGGAAACATGGTGCCCATGATGCCGCCGCGCATGGCCACCCAGGAGGCGTTATGCATGGCCGCGAGATGGTCGGCGCTGCGGTCGACGGCGACCAGCAGGGAGGCCGACGGCATGGGGATGGTCACCACCCGGGCCACCGGCCGGGCGAAGGACAGGGTTTTGCCGCGCTGGTCCGTGAGGCTGATGCTGGTGGTGCTGCCCGCAGCGGACGACGGCGGGGCGGTGCCGGATGCGCCGCATCCGGCCAGCAGGGCGGCCGAACCGCCTGCAATGAGCACCTGTAGGGCGGCGCGGCGGTTTAGGTCTGCAGCTGTCATCGTTGACTCCCTGCGAGTGGGTCTTCACAGCATCCGCTTCAGGGACAGGGCTGTCAACGCTTTGTCCGGCGTTCCAGGAATTGCCGACGGCGGGCGGTCCCCTTGTCCGGGTCATGGCCCGGTGCTACTTTCAGAAGACGCTCGCAGAAGGTGGCCACGGGATGGTTATCGATGGTGCCCAGTTGTTCGTCCGCTACGCCTATCCGCCCAATTCACGCGGCAGCTGCGGCCCGCCGGACAGTGATGCCCTGCTGCACTACGGGCAGTCCGGCGTCACGGACCAGGGGCTCCGCGAACTGGCCAAGGGCTTTGCCGGCGCGTGGCCCTACCTTGAGCTGATCGCGGGCTCGCACGGCATTGCCGACCCGCTGGATGCCCGCGTGGTGGAGGCGTACTGGGTGGGCAACAGCCTGCTGGATTCCGTCGGCATCACGAACATCGGCAACTCCATGGAGGACCGCTTCCGGGCGCGCACCGGACGGCAGTTCCCGCACCTGGTGGAAGGCGTCCTGGCGGGCGGGGTCCCGCACCACAGTTTCCATGTGTTCGAGATCTATCCGTGGCTGGGCCTGCTCCTTGACGAGCGCCGGCACGCCACCGCGTTGAACGTGCTGGACAGGTGCCGGATCCGCTGGGGGCGGGTGCTGGCGATTTCCGGGGACGACACCGTGGTGCAGTCGCGTCCGCTGGTATGGGACGGAATGGCCCTGGACATCGGGGAGCCTGTTGTGGAAACAGCCAAGTTTGCCGTAAACGGGACCGGGTTCGTTGCCGGGCTGGCCGTGGGCGACGTCGTCTCGCTGCACTGGGACTGGGTGTGCGACCGGCTCTCGGCCCCGCAGCTGCAGCAGCTCAAACACTTTACGGCGCGGCACGTCCGGATTGCCAACAGCGGCGTCGAGCACCGCGGTGCGGCCATAGCGCTGGAGCACTAGCCGCGGCCGCAGCGCTCACGGTGACTGCGGTGCCGCGCTGTCGTCCGGGTGCTCGGGGCTCTTGACGGCGGTGGCGTCACGGGCCGACGACTCGCCCGTTGGCCGGCCGGCAGGAGATTCGTCGCTTCCCGTGTGCTCGCGTCCCGCCTCGGAGCCCTCCTCCTTGACGACGTCCTCACCCCTGCGGTTGATGCTCTCGCCAACACCAGCGGGGGCCTGTGCGGCGTCCTCCGGTGTTTCGTCCGCTCCGGGCTGGGCGGGTTCCTTCAGCGGCGGTTCGCTGCCGAAGGCGCGTGCCGTGCCCGGCGCGGTGCCTTGATCCGGCGCCGTTCCGGGTGCCGAACCCTTCTCCTGGCCGGCAGGATCAGGCTGGTTCGTGGGTGACATGTTCCCCTCCTTGTGGTGATGGTGCGGGCCGGGTTCCGGCCCCGGGGTCTGCCGGGCGGCCCATGAGTTCCAGCCCGTCCATGGCCTGTTCTGCGCCCGCGGCGTCCACGCGCTCCAGGGCGAAGCCCATGTGGATCAGGACCCAGGTGCCGGGTTCCGGTGGCCTGTCGTCCAGCAGGCCGATGTTGATCTTGCGCTGCACTCCGGCAACGTCGACGAGGGCGAGCTGGCCGCCGTAACCCTCGAGGAGTTCGACGACCCTGCCGGGTATTCCGAGGCACATGTCCGGACACCGCCTTAGCTTGGAGTGGAAGAGTGCCGGCCGAGCAGGGAGCCGACGGCGTCGACGGCCTGGGGCACCGCAGCGGCCACGGCTGCCGAGAGGCCGATGCCCTCGGACAGGTCGGCGGGGACGCAGCCCACCACGTAGGTTGCCGGCAGGCTGCCACCCATGGATCGGAGCCTGCCCAGCACCGCCGCCGGGTCCATGCCGTGCGGATCGAGCACGGCCCGGCCGTCCAGGTCCGCCTCGCTGACCTGCAGCACGCGGATGCTGCCGGGCGCCGAGTTGCCGTCTGCGGGCACCGTGTCCACGAGGACGAGGGTGTCGACGCCGGCGAGCAGGTCGTAGGCCAGGTGCATGCCGCGGATGCCGTAGTCGACCACCCGGACGCCGGGAGTCAGCGGCTGCGGAAGGGCGGCCAGGTGCCGCGCCACCTCGGGGCCGAATCCGTCGTCGTGCAGGAACATGTTTCCGACGCCGGCCACAAGGACACCGCCGGTCACATCCGCCGCACTTTCATGTAGCGCCGGATATCCGGAACCGCACGGATGCCGATGTAGATGCCCCAGAGGACCATCGCTGCCAGCACTGAAACAGTGGTCATTCCTATTGCCTTCATTGCGGGTTTTCCTTTTCCTCCAGCGGTTCCAGCTCGTCGGGCGCGTAGTAGAAGGACCGGCCGTAGCCCTCATGGAGGTCAGCCGCCGGATCCTGCTCGAGGACGAGCCCGACGTGCGTGCTGCCGTCGACGTCGAAATGCACACTGGTGACCCGCCCGGTCTGTCCGCCGAAGAACAGGTCCTGGGCGTCGGCGCGCCGCTTCGGGTGCACGCGGACGCGGCTGCCGCGGGCCACCGCGACGCCGTCGATCACTACGGCGTCCTCGTCCGGCCGGACGCTGGCCTCCGCCTCGGGATTCCACCAGGGAACATCCTGGCCGGCTGCGGTCCATGCTTCGGCGGCATCCGGGGCGAATGCGTGCGGGTTCCGCAGGGCCCCGTGCAGCTGTTGGAGGTCCTCGGGGGACATCGCCTCGCAGCGGTCGATGACGGCGGCGGCCCTCGGGTCCGTTGCCCGTGCCTCGGCCTTTTCCTCGTCGGTCAGTGTCAGCACCCGCAGCGTGAGGATTTCGTCGATCTCCGTGGAGTCGTACAGCGCCACGGAACTTTCCGGCGCGACGGCCGGGTGGTCGTACAGGATGATGGGCGAGATCAGCAGCACGTCGGTCTGCCCTTCCGGGCCGGCCAGCACGGGCCAGCAGCGGTGCTGGGAACACTGCCCGGCTGCCTGCCGGGCCCACGCCGGCGGGTCCAGCAGCGAGACGAAATCCCCGTCGCGGACACTGAGCAGCAGGTGTGCCCCGATGAAGGAGGCCGCGCTCGCGTCCTGCCGGTTCCCGGCCCGCAGGGGACCGGCCGGGAACGGGCCGGCCGTGTTTGCCGCGGTGATGCTCAGCCGCAGCAGCCCGCCGGAATCCTCTTCTGCGGCGTTCAGCCGCAGTTCGCCTTGGAGAGCACGACGGCGGCGCGCCAGTCGCCCGGCCTGCCTCCCGGCGTCGTCCTTGAGTTCCTCAACGTCGAGTCCCGCCGGGACGTCCACGGGCAGGACCTGCCCGGTCCGGAGTTCGGCAACGGTGAAGGGCCCGAACGCCACGTCCTGTTCGACTGCCTCGTCCCAGGTCAGCCAGTTCGCACCGCCCACGGCGAGGCTGTCCACGGGAGTGAACCCGCCGCCGTCGTCCGCTTTTTCCGCCGTGCGGGTCTGCAGCTGCAGGAAGCGGAAGTGGATTTCAAGCCCGGCCTGGGGTCCCGCAGCCAGCAGGCAGTCGGCGGACATGGACGGTTCCTCCCCGCTGCCGTCATCGGCGGCACCCGGGGGACCAAGGATGCCGAACTGCCAGCGGGCCTGGTTCTTCTGGGCGGACGCGCGGTAGGGGTAGAGCAGGTAGCCCTCGTAGAGGACGGCGTCGGCGACCGCGCGGGCAAGGGCCAGGCTGGTGTTCATGGCCGGTCCCCGGGCACATCGGCGGTGGCCTGGGCGAGCAGTCTCTCGATCGCGGCTTCCCAGGACGTGAGGCCCCGTGCGGACTTGTACTGGGCGAGCGCTGCGAGTACGTCGCGGTCCAGGCGGATCCAGCCGGCGTTGGGGAAATACTGGTCCATCAGGGTGCGCCAGGCGGCGACGGGCAGCCGGTAGGACGCCTCAAGGTCCCAGGGCACCTGTTCCACAGTGAACCCCGTCTGCCCCTTGGTGAACACCGTCCCGGAGAACAGCAGTTCCAGCGGTATCTCGCCGTCGCGGAGGGCATGCAGGTATTTGGCGGCGGCCACGTCGAAATCGAAGGTGCAGGGCAGCGGGAGGTCCGCCTCGGCGCTTCCGGTGAAACCCTGCACCATGGTGCTGCACTGCATCCAGACGAACGATTTGAGCGTGCTGGGCCAGCGTCCGCGCCCGCCGAAGAGGTCCAGCAGGCCGGTCTCCTCCTCGGGCGCGTAGCCCCGGCGCTGCGGCAGGATCCGGACCTGGCAGCGCAGCGCCACCGCGTGCACTACGGCACCGGTGCCCTCCGTCAGCTGCAGCCTGGCGGTCAGTTGCGGGGCGGCCGCGTAGGGTTCGGGCCGGATGTCCAGCACGGCGAAGGAAAGTTCGGTCACAGGAGGCCTCCCGTGCGGGACGCGCCGCCGGACGCTTCGCCGGAGGTGCCGGAGGTGCCGGAGCCTGCCGCGGCCGGAACGCTGCGGCGGGAGATCCGGTCGAAGAAGGCGGCGAGTTCGTCGCGTGCCTCCTGGCCGCCGTCGAACCCCCGCCAGAGGCGGCGCAGCCGGCCCACCAGTTCGTAGCAAGCATCCACGGGAACCAGATGGCAGTCCGCCGCGGCCCTTCCCGGACCCGGGCCGCGGATCAGCAGCGCCTCGGTGTCCGGCGCCGCGAGGCCGAGCGCCGGGTTGCCTGCCAGCACGCCGTCCCAGGCCGCGATCGGCAGTTCCGACTCCGTTGCACCGGCCGGGCCCGGGTAGAACGCCACCGTGCGGCCGAGTCTGGAACTGCGGAAGAAGAACGCCAGGCCCACCGGGATCTCCAGTTCGTCCCACTGCCCCGGGCCGAGATCGAAGCCGGGGAAGGAGAGGTACCTGTCCGGCACCGAGCGGTAACGCAGGTGTGCTGTCGCGTCGGTGAAGAGGAGGTAGCAGGGCCGGCAGGTGCACATCATCGCGTGGCTCTCCAGGTCCACCACGTGCTGGTGTGCGTCGGGAATCGGTTCGCCGCACATTTCGCAGCGTTCCCCGGCGGCGGGAGCGGGCCGGTTCGCCGAAATCCGCCGGAGTAGGGCCACCGGCAAGGTGCCGTTGGCCTGGCCGGCTCTCGGGCCGCGGGTACCTCCGCCGTTCTGCGCACTCATGTCAGCGGTCCTGTCCCGCGGCTGCCTGCGGTGCCGGCGCTGCGGCGGGCGGCGCCGTGACTGCCGCTGATGCCGGCGGTGTTGAGCCTGCCGGGGCAACTCCCACGACGGATGCTGCAAGGACGGACGCTGCCGCGACGGACGCCGCGGCGACGGACCTTGCCGCCGACGCTGCCGGTTCTTTTGCTGCGGGCTCGTTGGCGGGCTGTTCCTTGACTGCCGGTTCGTTGGGCGCCGGTTCGTTGACCGGTGGTCCGGGTTCCGCGGGGAGCTCCAGCCCCGGAAGCGCCACCAGCGGGAGCGCCTGCACCGGCGTCAGCGGTGCCGGTGCCGGCGGGACCTGCACCGGCACGGACGGCAGCGAGACCGTCGGGACCGCCACGGACATCACTCCGTTCCGGACCAGCAGCGGAAGCGGTTCAAGGTGCAGGCTCCTGTCCTCGAGGCAGACTCCCGCCCGCCTCACGTCAAAGTGTCCGCGGCAGGTGGGGCACGTGAGCAGGCCTCCGCCAACCGGTGCCGCGAGGGCACGCTGCAGGACGGCGCCGGCCATCGAACCGGTGCAGCGGGGGCAGTAGTCGCGGTAGGCGTAGATGTCCTGCCCGGTCCGGCAGGCCAGCACCGGGTAGCCGCCGACCAGGAATCCTGCCACCTCGCCGGCTTCGAGCCCGGCGATCTCCGGAACCGGCTCCCAGGTGCCGCCGGACAGCTCGTGCCACGATTCGGCCGGTGTTCCGCCCGCCGGGCTGTTCACCCGGACCAGCAGTGAGTCCACCGGAATCAGCGCCGGTGCGCCCGGCTGCTTTTCCGCTTCGACGACGTCGATCGCCGTCACCTCCGGCGCGGCATTCTGGATGGCCTCCTCGACGGCGTACTTGAGCGTGACGGACGACGACGGGCAGCCCTGGCAGGTGCCGAGCAGCTTGAGCCGCACCACGCCGTCGGGACTGATGCCTTCCAGTTCCACGTCGCCGCCGTGGGAGCCCAGATAGGGCCGGACGCTGTCCAGCGCCGCCGCCACCCTTGCCTCCAGCGAGTGCGGGTGCAGTCCGTGGATCACCAGCAGGCCGGCCACCAGGCTGTCCGCGGTCAGCGCGTCCAACGTTGCGTCGTCGAGTTTTCCCTGGGCCTGCAGGATCTCCATGATCCGCTGCAGACCCGCGCCGTAGAGGTCCGTCACCTGCCGGACGAGGTCCTCGGCACGGCCGCGGGCCACCGCCCCGCCGGCGCCGAGGGCGTCAAGGAGTGTGCCGATCTGGTCGCCGCTCTGCGGCGGCGGCCGGTCCCCGCCGAGCATCGACTACTCGCCGGTCAAGGTCTGGGTGGGGGAATGCAGCATGTCGAGCGTGTGCCCGTTGCCCAGGTACATGTGGACACCGCAGGGCAGGCAGGGATCGAAGCTGCGGACGGTGCGCATGATGTCGATGCCTTTAAAGTGCTCCCGGTCGTTCTCCTCGAAGATCGGCTGGCCCTGGACTGCGTCCTCGTAAGGACCGGCCACGCCGTTGGAATCGGTGGGGCTGGCATTCCAAGGGGTGGGCGGATACGGGTGGTAGTTGGCGATCTTGCCGTCGCGGATCACCATGTGGTGGGACAGGACGCCGCGCACCGCCTCGGTGAAGCCGCAGCCGATGCCTTCATCAGGGACCTCGAAGGTCTCCCACGTCTTGGTGCGTCCGGCCCTGATCTCCTCGAGGGCCTTCTCCGCGAAGTGCAGCGCAGCGGCCGCGGCGTAGGCCTGGAAGTAGGTGCGGGCGCGGTTGCGTTCGAGGGTGTTGCTCCACTGCGGGATGTTCCACTCGAACGTGACGGGTCCCTTCAGCGCGGTCTTGGGCAGGTTGATCTGGACGCTCCTGCCGGTGGCCTTGAGGTAGCCGATGTCCACGAGTCCTGCGAGCGCCGTGGCCCAGAGCCGGGCCAGCGGGCCGCCGCCGGTGTCCAGGGCGAGGTTGTCCTGGCCGTCGAACCAGCGCGGGGACATGACCCAGCTGTACTTGTCCGAAAGGTCGCGCTTCTGCGGCCGCGGGTTGGTGTGCTGGTTCCACGGGTGCCTGCGGTCCACCGGGTTGCCCAGCGGATCGTGCGTGACGAACATTTCCTGGTCTTCCCAGTCCTCATAGTACGAGGAGCCGAGCATGATCCGCAGGCCCAGGTTGATGCGCACCAGGTCGGTGGTGACCAGCTTGCCGTCCACCACCACGCCCGGCGTGACGAACATCTTCCGGCCCCACTCGGTCATGTCCTTGTACTCGAAGTTGCAGTAGTCCGGATCCTGCAGCGATCCCCAGCAGCCCAGCACCGTCCGCCGCAGCCCCACCTGCTCGTAGCCAGGCAGCGCCTCGTAGAAGAAGTCGAACAGGTCGTCGTGCATCGGGACGACCTTCTTCATAAACTCCACGTAGCGCATCAGCCGGGTGAGGTAGTCAGTCATCAGCTGGATGGTGGCCACTGTTCCGACGCCGCCCGGGTAGAGCGTGGAGGGGTGCACGTGGCGGCCCTCCATGAGGCAGAACATTTCGCGGGTGGCGCGGCTGACCTGCAGCGCTTCCCGGTAGAACTCGCCGGTGAAGGGGTTCAGCGAGCGCATGATGTCGGCGATGGTCCGGTAGCCGTGGTCGGCTTCATGGGGTGCCCTGGTGTTCTCCGCCTTGGCCAGGACTCCGGGGTTGGTTTCGGACACCATCCTTTCGCAGTAGTCCACGCCGACGAGGTTCTCCTGGAAGATGTTGTGGTCGAACATGTACTCGGCGGCCTCGCCCAGGTTGACGATCCATTCGCCCAGGTTCGGGGGTTTCACGCCGTAGGCCATGTTTTGCGTGTAGCAGGAGCAGGTGGCGTGGTTGTCGCCGCAGATCCCGCAGATGCGGCTGGTGATGAAGTGGGCGTCCCTCGGGTCCTTGCCCTTCATGAAGAGGGAGTAGCCGCGGAAGATCGATGAGGTGCTCTTGCACTCCACGACCTGGTTGTTCTCGAAGTCGATCTTGGTATAGATGCCGAGGCTGCCGACGATCCTGGTGATGGGGTCCCAGTTCATCTCCACCAGGTTGCTGCTGCCCGTTCCGCTTCCGGAACCCATGGGAATTGTGGACGTCATTGTCTTCGCCTGTCTGGAAGTGGGGTGGGTTACCAGGTGCGCCGGGCTCCGGTGAGGAGCTCAGTCCCGGGCCGGCGCCACTTGGGCTCCTGGTCCAGGGTGTGCGTCGTGATGCCGCGCAAAGTCCGGATGGCGGAACCGTAGGGGCGGATGGTGCTGGTGGAAAACCTGCCGCCGGGAGGCTCGTCCATGAAGGGCATGAACTTGTCCGGGAAGCCCGGCATGGTGCAGCCGATACAGATGCCGCCGACGTTGGGGCAGCCGCCGATGCCGTTCATCCAGCCGCGCTTGGGCACGTTGCACTTCACTACCGGGCCCCAGCAGCCGAGCTTGACGATGCACTTCGGGGATCCGTACTCGGTGGCGAAGTCACCCTGCTCGTAGTAGCCGGCCCGGTCGCAGCCCTCGTGGACCGTCTTGCCGAAAAGCCATGTGGGACGCAGTGCCTCATCCAGCGGAATCATGGGTGCCTGGCCGGTGGCCTGGTACAGCAGGTAGGTCATGGTTTCGGACAGGTTGTCAGGCTGGATCGGGCATCCCGGCACGCACACAATCGGGATGCCGGCCTTGGACTTCCAGTCATAGCCCAGGTAGTCGGGGACGCCCATGGCGCCGGTCGGGTTGCCCGCCATGGCGTGGATGCCGCCATACGTGGCGCAGGTCCCGGCCGCGATGATGGCCGTGGCCTTGGGAGCCAAGCGGTCCAGCCACTCGCTGGTGGTGATGGGCTGGCCGGTCTCCAGGTCGTTGCCGAACCCGCACCAGTAGCCGCCGGGGCCGTGGAGTTTCTCATTGGGGATGGATCCCTCGACCACCAGCACGAAAGGTTCCAGTTCGCCCCGGTCCGCCTTGCGGAACCATTCCAGGAAATCGTCGGCCCCTTCCTGCGGGCCGCATTCAAAGTCGATCAGTGGCCAGTGCATGGCGATCTTCGGCAGGCCGGGCAGCGCCCCGAGGGCGATTTCCTCGACGCTCGGCTGGGTGGCCGCGGTCAGCGCCACCGAGTCTCCGTCACAACTGAGCCCTGCGTTGATCCACAGCACGTGGATAAGGGCTTCTTCGGCCTTAAGGGAAGTTTCCGTAGGCATCGTTGCCTCTTTCAGTGCCCCGGGTGGGGTTCAGCGTGTATCTGTCAGGGAGCCGGTCAAGGGAACTGACCGGGCTGCCCCGGAGGTGGGCGCCCCCGGTTGGGAGGTGGCGCCGTCGAGCCAGCCGTACCAGGCGGCGAGGCCTTCGCCGGTGGTGGCGGAGAGCGTGAGGAAGTCGGCCCGCGGATTGATCTGCCGGATGCGGTGCAGGCACTGATCGACGTCGAAGTCGACGTAGGGGAGCAGATCCGACTTGTTGACGATCACGAGATCGGCTGCCATGAACATGTGCGGGTATTTCTGGGGTTTGTCATCACCTTCCGTTACCGAGACGATCACCACCTTGGCTGTTTCGCCGAGGTCAAAGAGTGCCGGGCAGACGAGGTTGCCCACATTTTCAATGAAGACCGTGGAGCCGGGCTCCGGGGACAGCGCATCGAGGCCATGCCGCAGCATGCTGGCGTCCAGGTGGCAGCCGGCTCCGGTGTTGATCTGGATGACCGGGCGCCCGGTGGCGCGGATGCGGTCCGCGTCGAGGGACGTCTCCTGGTCCCCTTCGACGACGCCTGCGTTCAGGCGGCCGCCGAGTTCCGTCAGCGTCCGGACCAGGAGGGTGGTCTTGCCTGCGCCGGGTGAACTCATGACGTTGAAGGCACGGACGCCGCGGCCGGCGAGCCAGCCCCGGTTCGTGGCGGCCAGCAGGTCGTTCTTGGCCAGCAGGTTCTGCTCGAGCAGGATGGTCTCTGTGCCCGGCGCCGGATGGTGGTGCCCGTCAGGGTGACTGTGGGAGTGCCCGTGCCCGTCAGGATGCTCATGGGTGTAGGTGCGCCCGTGCTCATCGGTATGGCCGTGCACGTGCCCCGGCCCGGGTGTCTGCAGCTCGCCTGCGAGGTTTGAGATGCGGGTGCCGGCCTCGTCGCCGCAGCCGCACGTTGTACACATGTCCTATGCCACCTCCACGGACATCAGCATGAGCTCGCGGCCGCTGAGGACTTCGACGTCCGCGCTTCCGCAAGGGCACAGCAGGATGGGATCGTTCAGGGTGAATTCGTCCCGGCAGCTGCGGCACCGTCCCCGGCCCTGTGGTTCCTCGATCCGCAGCCTCGCGCCGGCCAGCGGAGTGCCGGCCGCCGCCACGTCAAAACAAAAGCGCACGGCATCAGCCAGTACGCCCGAAAGGGGTCCGATCCTCAGGTTGACCGCCGTGACCGTCCGTTCGCCTGTGCGGTTGAGAACGGCGTCGACAAGGCCCTGCGTGATGGAAAGTTCGTGCATGATCGCGCCCCTTCCTGCCAAGATAGGCTCGCCCCCGGCAAAACGCAACCGTCCGGATACCGGCCCGCCGTTCCCCGCGCGAACGTACAGTTGTGGCCCCTGCTGAGCGGCATTTTGGGGCCACAAGTGTACGTTCGCGCTGAGTCCTTCGAGCCCGGCATTAGGGTGGGAGGATGCCGTCCTTCCAGACCAGACTCAAGATCACCGGGCTTAGGCCGGGCAACCCTCCCGAGGCCGTGATGGACACTGCGGTCGAGGTCCTGGGATCGCGGCACCATGTGGAGTCGCACCAGCTGGAACTGGCCGGCGGTGTCCCGCAGCTGAACCTGCGGTTCCTCGTGGAGCCCACCGAATACAACGGTGAGAACAGCGCAGCCCGGGAATCGGCAGCCGTGATGCGTGACGCCGTCGAACGCGTTGCGCTGACAGGCTCACTGTCGGTTCTCCGCCGCAGCCGCGGCCGCTGGGCGCCCGTTTAGGCAGCGGTCCCTGAGGGGCCGTCCGGCTCGTCCACAGGGGAGCGGTCCCCGCGGCGGCGCGTGACGATCAGGCCCACGACGGCGCCGATCACCAGGCCGACCGCCACACCGATCAGCGAACTCGCCCAGAACGGCAGCCGCGTGGCGGAGCCGGTGAAGTAGCCGAGGCCCACGAGCCACGTTGCCCACAGCACGGCCCCCAGTCCGGCGCACAGGCTGAAGCCCTGGGTGGAAACGTCCGCGATACCGGAGGCGGCGGAGGTCGCGAGCCGCCCGCCGGGGATGAACCGGGCGCCGATGATGGTGCCGTAGGTGGAGGACCTGCCCGCCCTGGCAATTGCCTCGTGGATGCCGTGGTGGATTTTGCGGCCCCACCTCCAGCGGTCCAGGATGTGGCTCAGCCGGCGCTTGAACAGCTGGAACACCACCACGTCGCCCACCCAGGACGCGGTGGCGGACAGGGCGCCGACCAGGAACAGGTTTGCGCGTCCTTCGGCAGAGAGCGCGCCGCCGGTGATCAGGACCATCTCGGACGGGATGGGCGGAAAAATTGCATCGCCGAGCACTGCCGGAACGATCCAGAAGTAGATCGCGGTGCTCCAGGTGTCCGGGTTGCCGAAGTCCATCTGCACAAAGTACCGCACACGGACGGAAACGCGCCGGGAAAACCGCACAGTCCGGCGGGCGCCTACGATTGGGCGCACCGCAGTGCCACACTGGCTGCATGCGGATAGAGATCGTAGAGGGTGACATCACCGGGCGGCCGGTGGACGCGGTGGTCAATGCGGCCAATTCCTCGCTGCTGGGCGGCGGCGGCGTGGACGGCGCTATCCACCGGGCGGCGGGGCCGGAACTGCTGGCCGCCTGCCGGGAGCTGAGGGCGACAACGCTCCGGGACGGGCTGCCGGTGGGCGCGGCCGTGGCCACCCCCGGATTCGGTCTGCACGCGCGCTGGGTCATCCACACCGTCGGACCCAACCGGCACGCCGGGCAGACCAATCCGGCGCTGCTCGCGTCCTGCTTCAGCGAGAGCCTGCGGATTGCCGAAGAACTGGGTGTCCGCTCGCTGGCCTTCCCCGCGGTGAGCGCCGGCGTCTACGGCTGGGACGCCCGCCAGGTGGCGCAGATAGCCTTCGACGCCGTCCGGTCCTATGCGGCCCGCCCTGCCGAAGGCGGCGTGGAACTGGTGGAGTTCGTGCTCTTCGGCCCGGACACCGTGGCGGTCTTCCGGAGCGTCCTTGAAGGTGCTGCCTAGCGGACTTCGCTCAGCCGGAGGCCGCTGCGGTACTCCACGGGCTTCTTCGTGACGGGGTCCGTGAACCGGATGCCGCGTGCCAGCAGCTGGAGGGGCTTGGTGTAATCGTCCGGCGCCTTGTCCAGCAGTTCGGGGTAGAACGGGTCGTGCAGGATGCCCAGCCCCAGCGAGGCCATGTGCACGCGGAGCTGGTGGGTTTTCCCGGAATGCGGCTCGAGCCGGTAGAGGCCGCGGCGTTCCGGGGCGCCGCTTATGTGAGGGCCGCCGTCGAACGTCCGCAGCAGGTCGATCCGCGTCTCCGCGTTCGGTTCGCCGTCGATGACCTCCGCCAGAAGGTAGCTGCGGGACTTGGTCATCCGGTTGCGGACCACCACCGGGAAGTCGACGGCGGGGTGCCCGGGAGCCGGTTCGGCTGCGGACACACACTCGTATTCCTTCTGCACCTGGCGCTTCTCGAACAGCACCTGGTACTTGCCGCGGGTCTCCGGGTTCGTCGAGAGCAGGAGGATGCCTGCGGTCATGCGGTCGAGGCGGTGCATCGGGATCAGGTCCGGGAGGTCCAGCTGGTTCCGCAGCCGGACAAGCGCCGATTCCTGGATGTAGGTGCCGCCGGGGGTGGTGGGCAGGAAGTGCGGCTTGTCCACCACCAGGATGTGATCGTCCTGGTGCAGGATGTTCAGCTCGACCGGCAAACGGGTTTCCGGCGGGAGCGTGCGGTAGTACCAGATGAAGGTGTGGTCCTCGAGCCTGGTGCCGCGGTGCAGGGGGATGCCGCCCTCGCCCACGATCTCGCCGGCGTCGAACCGGTCCTCGATGCCCTGCGGGTCGATGTGCCCCCAGCGGTGCATCATGTAGTCCATTGCGGTGTCCCAGGGTCCCTCGTCCGGAAGGCGCAGACGGGTCGCGTTCACGCCGTCGCGCACGGGAAGCGGGGATTGCATCACCGGTCCATTCTACTTTGCGCCGTGTCTCGCCCGGCGCCCGCCCTCCGCGCCGTGCCCCGCCTCCCGCTACCTGCGAGCCCGTCGCGGCGCCGCCGTCGAAATCGCTGGAAGACTGCCGCCCCGCCGGAACTCTACGGCGGCCGCGCACCGTTCCCGCGATTCCGCCGAACGGACGAGAAAAAAGTTCTTGACAAATAAAATTGTCGGTACAGATACTTGGACCATGTTGGACATCGAAGTGATCGAGGACCCGGCCGCCGCGGAGGCTTCGCTGGACCCCATCCGGACCCGGATCCTCCAGGAGCTGGCGGAACCGGGATCGGCCACGCAGCTGGCCGCGAAGGTGGGGCTCCCGCGGCAGAAGGTGAACTACCACCTCAAGGCGCTGGAGCGGCACGGCCTCGTGGAACTGGTGGAGGAGCGCCGCAAGGGCAACGTCACGGAGCGCCTGCTGCGTGCCACGGCGGCGTCATACCTCATTTCCCCGGTGGCGCTGCAGCCGGTGGCGCCGGATCCGCGCCGTTTCGCGGACCGCTTCTCGGCCTTCTGGCTGCTGGCGCTCGCCGGCCGCATGGTCCAGGAAATGGGGAAGCTCATCACCGGCGCTGCCGCCGCACGGCAGAAACTCGCCACGTTCGCGATCGACGGCGAGATCACGTTCCGCACCGCCGCGGACCGGGCTGCGTTCGCCGAAGACCTCGGCGTGGCGGTCACCCGGCTCGTGGACAAGTACCACCATGGCGGCGCCGGCGGGCGGAAGCACCGGCTCGTCGTCGCACTCCACCCGGCACTCAAGCCGCAAAACACAGACTCAACCAATGCCACCCCAGCCAAGGAGCAGGTCAATGACTGACGACCGGAACTTCGAGATAGTTTTTGACACCGAGCTGCCCGGCACCCCCGAGCGGGTCTGGGAAGCCGTAACCAAGGGCACCCCGGGCTGGATGTTCCCCACGGACCAGTGGCCGGACGTGAAGACCGTGGAGGAATATCCGCACCACCTGGTCTCGCGCATGGACGGTCCGGACGGCTGGTTCAACCAGCTCGAGCACGTCCTGGAACCGCTCGACGGCGGCCATGCCCGGCTCCACTATGTCCACAGCGGCATCTTCGCGGACAACTGGGACCAGCAGTACGACGGCGCCAGCAAGCACACCGAGTTCTACCTGCACACCCTGGGCCAGTACCTGAAGCACTTCGACGGCCAGCCCGTGGTCTTCACCGACATTCAGGGTCCCGCCGAATCGCAGACGCCTGACGGTTTTGTGCAGCTCAAGAAGGCGCTCGGCGTGGACAGGGCGGCGCAAGGCGACAGTTTTGATGTGGAGGTCGACGGCGTCGGGCGGCTCACGGGGCAGGTGGACTTCTCGAACGCGAACTTCCTGGGCCTGCGCACCGGCGACACCCTCTACCGCTTCTTTGGCCGGAACGCCTTCGGAGCACCCGTGGGCATGACCGTCCACGACTTCAGCGGCAGTGGCGACTCCGGAGCCACCGCCAGTGCGTGGGGCGCGTTCCTCGGCAAGGTCTACGCGTAGGGCCGCAGGCGACGCGGGGCCCGCCCTGCGACGCGAAAAGTGCCGGACGACACCCGGATTCCCGCGTCGCCAGGTGTTATGCGCGTCGCCAGATGTAATGCGCGTCGCCAGGCACTATCCCCGTCGCCAGGGCGGACGCGCGTCAGGCGATGGCGGCGGCGGGGGAGTCCCTGAGGGTCCGGCGCAGCTGCGGGGCGGCGTCCAGCCGGTCCTGGGCTGCCCGGAGCGCGAGGACGGCCGTCTCCAACTGGTCCGGCGGCAGCGTGAACGGAATGCGGAGGAAGTTTTCAAACACCCCGCCCACGCCGAACCGTGGGCCGGCGGCGAGGCGGATACCAAGGTCCGGGGCGATGACCGTCAAAGCCGTGCTGCTGGGCGACGGCAGCCGGCACCACACGGCCAGCCCGCCGTCGGGCCTTTCAGCTTGCCACTGCGGCAGGTGCGCCTTGAGCAGCTCCAGCAGCGCGGAACGGTTCTCCCGGAGCGCGGCCAGGCGGGCCGGCATGGGATCGGCCAGGTTCCGCACCAGGTGGGCGGCCGCCAGCTGCTCCACCACCGGGCCACCGAGGTCCATCGTGGTCCGGACAGCGGCGAACCTCTGGATCAGGCTCTCCGAAGCGCGGATCCAGCCGGTGCGCATGCCCGCCCAGTGCGACTTGCTCAGGGAACCGATAGAGACCACGGCGGGACTGAAGGAAGCCAGCGGAGCCGTTGTGCCGCCGCCGAGGTTCAGGGCACGGAGTGTCTCGTCCGCCACCAGGACAGTGCCCGACGCAGCGGCGGCGCGGACCAGCCGGCGGCGCTGCGCATCGGGCATCAGCCGGCCTGTGGGGTTGTGGAAGTCCGGGACGGTGTAGGCCAGGCGGGGCCGCTGCTGCATCAGGGCTGATTCGGTCGCGTCCAGGTCCCAGCCGCCCGCCAGTGCCGGCGGCATGGGCACCGGGACCATCCGGCAGCCCGTGGCGCGGATGGCGTCGAGGGCATTCGGGTAGGTGGGCTGCTCCACGAGGACCTTGTCCTGCTTGCCGACCAGCGCCCGCAGCACCACGTTGAGGGCATGCTGCGCGCCGGACGTCACCATGATTTGCCCGGCTGTGGTGGGGACGCCGGCGTCGGTATAGTGGCCGGCGATCGCCTCCCGAAGGGCCGGAACTCCCAGGGCGTCGTACCCGAAACCGGGCAGCAGGGCGGGCAACTCGGTGAGGGCGGCGGCAAAGGCCTGGTGCACCGCTTCGCCGCTGGCAGGGAGCGACGCGTACGCGAGGTCGATGACGCCGTCGGGAACCGCCAGGCCCGGCGCCCCGGACAGTCCCGCCCGCGAGTCCCGCCCCTGTCCTGCCGTGTAGGCCGTCCGCGGCAGGCACGTGCGGCCGCGCGAGCCCTGGCCGCTGCTCAGGAATCCCTGTTCCCGCAGGCTGGCATACGCGGCCGTCACCGTGGTGCGGCTGACGGCAAGGGTGGCGGACAGGGTCCGCTCGCTGGGCAGGGCGGTGCCCAGCGGGATGCGTCCGTCAAGGACCAACAGACGTACGACGTCGGCCAGCTCGCGGTAGGCGGGAGCGTTGCCCCCGTGCCACCGGCCCAGGAGACGGGCGAGCGCGGTGGGTGTGAGTGATCCGGACATGAGGCCAGTATTTCAAACTGGCCATGGAAAGCAAGGCCAGTTCTGGCGGAGGATGGTTCAATGATGATCCGCAGACTTGTACAGCTCTTCACCGGCCTCGCCATGTACGGCATTTCGCTGGCCCTGTTCATCCGGGCGGGGCTCGGACTCGACCCCTGGGACGTGTTCCATCAGGGCATTGCCGGCAAGACAGGCCTGAGCATTGGCGCCGTGGTCATCATCGTCAGCTTCCTGGTGCTCTTGCTCTGGATCCCGCTACGCCAGCGGCCGGGCTTCGGCACGCTCTGCAACGCCATCCTGGTGGGCGTATTTGCCGACGTCGGGCTCGCCGTGATCCCCGCGTTTTGCCACCTCGGAGGCCAGATCGCGCTGCTGGGTGGTGCTGTGGTGCTCAACGGCATCGCCTCCGCGTGCTACATCGGTGCCCGCTTCGGCCCCGGCGCCCGCGACGGGCTCATGACCGGCCTGGCCCGGCGCACCGGCTGGTCCGTGCGGTTGTCCCGGACACTGATCGAAGTGGTGGTGCTCGCCGCGGGCTGGCTCCTCGGCGGATCGGTCGGCGTGGGAACCGTTGTTTATGCGCTGGCGATCGGCCCGCTGGTCCAGCTGCTACTGCCGTATTTCATGGTTCCGGCCGCAATTCAGGCCGGAGAGCCGGCATCAGCTGGAGGCGTCCGGCCCTCCGGCGGCGGAGGCGCCGGGCAGTCCGCCGGTTCAGAGTCCCGGGACCGCGAGGGCGAGTCCGAGGCACCTGTGGCCGCCTCCTAAGCCGCTTCGTTCCGCGGCAACAACAGCGTCAGGATTCGGGCGGGCCCAGCAGCGGCTGGCACGTGGGACAGAAGTAGATGTCGCGTTCTTCCGTGACCACCGCCGGCGAAGCGCCCCGGGCGCCGTTGCCGGGAACGCTGTTGCCAGGCACGCTTTTGCCCAGGACACCGTGGCGGATCGGGGTCCGGCAGCGCAGGCAGGGCTGGTGCTCGCGCCGGTACACCCAGTAGCCCGGCCGGCCTGCCGCCCGGCCCACCGGCGTTCCGCGGGCGTTGAGCAGGGTGGTCCGGCGGCCCGGTCCGAGGTTCGCCTCAAGCAGCTGCTTGGCGTCGGCAAACATGGCGGGCCAGTCCTTCACCGCGGCAACCGGCGACGCCGGGTGGATACCGGCCAGGAAGCACACCTCGCAGCGGTAGATGTTCCCGATGCCGGCGAGGTTGCTCTGATCCAGCAGCGCCACCCCGACCGGCACCTCGGGCCTCGCCGCCACGCGGCGCTCGGCCTCGGCCGGGTCCCAGTCCGGGCCCAGCAGGTCGGGGCCAAGGAACCCCACGGCCTTGTCCTCGTCGCTGGTCTTGATCACCTCAAGCAGGCCCAGGGAAAATCCGACGGCGTCGGCTGCGGCGGTGCGGAGCACGCACCGGGCGGTGAAGCCCGGCTTCCGCCACCTGCCGCCGGGCGGGTAGACCTGCCAGCTGCCCTCCATCTTCAGGTGCGAGTGGATGGTGAGCCGTTCCTGGGCCGGGCCCACCAGCCGCATGAGCAGGTGCTTGCCGCGGGGGAGCACCTCCTCCATGGTCCAGCCGGCCAGGTTCAGCGTGGCGAAACGGGGCACACGGAAGTCGGACGCGAGAACCTTCTGGCCGGCGAGGGCAGCATGCAGCTGGCTGGCGGCGCGCCAGACGGAGTCGCCTTCAGGCACGGATCCTCAACCCCTTCGGCGTGGAATAGGCGCCGGCGGCCGTCAGCGCCGACGCGGTGGGAGTCTCGAGGATGTCATGGCCATTGACCTTTTCCATCACAAGCTTGTCCACAGCGCCCCGTTTTACGACGTCCACGAGGGCGCCGGCCGCGGCGGCGAGGACGGATTCGTCCTCGGTGAACACCAGCAGCGTCTTGCCGCCCCTTTCGACGTACAGCACCAGCGCGCCGTCGACCAGCACCACCAGGGCACCGGCTTTGCGCCCGGGACGGTGGCCCGTACCGGCCTCGGCATCCGTGGCGGGCCACGACAGGGCGGCACCGTAGGGGTTGGCCGGGTCTGTTGCCGCCAACGCCAGAGCCACGGGTTCCGGCCTGGCGAGCTGCGTGTCCTCGGTATACGAGCGCAGCCGGTCGACGGTTGCGGGCACGGCGAACTGGGCGGCCCCGAGATGCTCGATGAAGTAGCCCCGCCGGCACCGTCCGGCCTCCTCCAGCCGCGCCAGGACCTTGTACATGAGGCCGAATCCGCCCAGGATGTTCTCGGCCATGACGGATCCGCGGGTGACCACGCCGTATCTGTCCAGCAGCAGCTCCGCGGTGGCGCGGGCGTGGATCGTGGGATCGAGTTCGGGCGTCGGGAGCGCGGACCAGCGTCCCGCCGCGAGGGGCGGGGTGGGCGCCGCGCCGCCGGCCGTGCCGTAGCGTCCGCCGGACAGCCCCGGCGAGCCGAGCAGGCCCGTGCCGTGCGACCGTCCGAGCCGGCTGAGGCGGGGCGCCCTGGCCCGCGGCGCCCGCGCAACCTGCCGGTGGGCAGTGTGTCCGCCGGCGATCAGGGCCCGGACCGGGGCGAAGGTGTCTCCCGTGATCCGGCCGGCCCACGCCAGGTCCCAGATCGCGGACACCACGTCCTGGTCGCCGAGTACCGCATCCATGCCGCCGGCAATGTCGGTCAGCTGCCGGAAGAAGTAGCCGCCGCCGTTGGCCTGCAGGTGGTCCAGCAGCCGCCGCTGGGCGTCGCCCGGCTCAAAATCGAGGGCCGGGTTCAGTGTCAGTTCCACCGAGTCCGCCAGGTGCAGGCTGATCCAGCCGTCGTTGCCCGGAAGCGAACCCGCACCCGACCAGAGGACTTCCCCGGCGGCCATGAGTTCGTCGAGCATGGCGGGCTGGTAATTGGACACCCTGCTGGCGAGCACCAGCGGTTCCCAGGCAGAAGCCGGAATCGGCACGCCGGAGAGCTGGTCCACGGCTGCGACGATGCCGTCGAGTCCGCGCAGCGCCGGCTGTCCCCGGCCCGCGCCGGGAGTGCGGATGTTCTGCCAGGCCGGCAGGAACCTGCCGTAGGCGGTGATGTCCACCGGCTCCACCTCGGCCCGCAGCGCTGCGAGCGAGCGGCGGCGGAGCCTGCGCAGGACCTCGGCGTCGCACCACTCGCTGCCGGCCAGGGCCACCGCCGCCGATGCGACGGCCGAGGCAGCCGCCGCTTCCGTGACGGGGTCAAGGCCGGAACCGGAATCCGGCCCGGACAGGGCCACGACGCCTTCATGGGCGGCGGGCTCGGCGGCAGGGGCTTCGGCGTGGGGCCGGAACTCGCCCTCCACCACGCGGCCGTCGGCTGCCAGCCGCTTCAGGGCAGTTCCGACGACGGCGGCACCAAGTCCCAGCCTGGCCGCGGCTTCGGTGGCGGTAAACGGACCATGGGTGCGGGCATAGCGCGAGACGAGGTCGCCCAGCGGGTCCGCCACCGGCTCGATGAAAGCCAGGGGGACGCCCATGGGCAACGGCACACCGATGGCGTCGCGCAGCCTGGCAGCGTCTTCCACCGCGGCAAAGCGTTCGGCGCCGGCAATGGTCACCTTGATGGCGCGGTTGGCCCGCTGGAGGACGGCGAGGTGGGCGCCGGCTTCGGCCAGAGTGGCTTCGGACGGCGCGGTGTCGGTCTCGGCAGGCTCAACCAGTGGGTCTGGTTCGTCAGGCTCAACCAGGGCAGTGGCTTCGGCAGGCTCAACCAGCGGGGCATCGGTTTCGACGGACTCAACCGGCGGGGCAAGCCTGGCGGCGACCTCCCCGGGGTCCAGGGGGCCGAGCAGTCGGAGCAGATCGGCCACCCCCTCGAGGCCGCGGACTTTCCGGTCGGGGGCAAGGCGCTGCAGCTCGCGTTCGGTGGACTCGATGACCCGGGCGTCCAGGAGCTCGCGCAGCTCCACCCGGCCCAAGAGTTCATTCAGCAGCGTGGAGTCGAGCGCCAGCGCGGCCGCCCGGCGTTCGGCCAGCGGGGAATCGCCCTCGTAGAGGAACTGCGCCACGTAGCCGAACAGCAGGGACTTGGCGAATGGGGACGGCTGCTGGGTGGTGGTCTGGACAATCCTGAGTTCACGCCGTTCAACCGAGGCGGCGATGTCCTTCAGGGCGGGCAGATCGTACACGTCCTGGAGGCATTCGCGGACGGTTTCCAGCACGATCGGGAACGACGGGTACTTGCGGGCGACGTCCAGCAGCTGGGCGGACCGCTGGCGCTGCTGCCACAGCGGCTGCCGCTTGCCGGGCGTTTGCCGGGGCAGCAGCAGGGCACGCGCCGCACACTCACGGAAGCGGGACGCAAACAGGGCGCTGCCGCCCACCTCGGCGGTGACAATCTGCTCCAGTTCCTCGGGATCAAACAGGAACAGCTCGGCACCGGGCGGCTCGTCCTCCATCATGGGCACGCGGAGCACGATGCCGTCGTCCGCGGCCATGGCCGACCCGTCCAGCCCGTACCGCTGGTTCAGCCGCTGGCCCACGGCGAGGGCCCAGGGCGCATGGACCGGCATGCCGAACGGGCTGTGAAGAATGACCCGCCAGTCGCCGAGTTCGTCGTGGAAGCGTTCCACCACGAGGGTGGTGTCGCTGGGGACCACCTCGGTGGCCTGCTTCTGCTCGGACAGGTACTGCAGGAGGTTGTTGGCGGCGAAGTCGTCAAGGCCGCTGGCCTTGCAGCGTTCGGTGGCAGGGCCGACGTCGGACGCTGACAGTTCGCGGACGAACGCACCAAGGGCGCGGCCCAGGTCCACGGGGCGTCCCAGTGAATCGCCCTTCCAGAAGGGCAGTTTGCCGGGCTGGCCGAAGGCCGGCGAGACGAGCACGCGGTCGTGCGTGATGTCCTCGATCTTCCAGCTGGTGGCGCCCAGGGCGAAGATGTCGCCGACGCGGGATTCGTAGACCATCTCCTCGTCGAGCTCGCCGACCCGGCGGCCGCCCTTGGCGGGGGCCGTGCCGGACCCCTTGCCGTCACCCCCTCCCGCAGGTGAGGCTGACCCCTCCGTCTCCGTGCCGATGATGTAGACGCCGAACAGCCCGCGGTCCGGGATGGTGCCGCCGGACGTGACCGCCAGCCGCTGTGAGCCGGGCCTGCCCTCGATGGTTCCGGCATTGCGGTCCCAGACGATCCGGGGGCGGAGTTCGGCGAATTCATCCGAGGGGTAGCGCCCGGCCAGCAGGTCCAGCGTCGCCTCGAAGGCGGACCGGGGGAGCGTGGCAAACGGGGCGGAGCGGCGGATGGTGGAGAACCATTCCTCCACGTCGATGCTGCCCAGTGCGGTGGCGGCAACGGTCTGCTGGGCCAGGATGTCCAAGGGGTTGGCGGGCACGCTCAGGCGTTCGATCTTGCCGTCCAGCATGCGTTCAACGGTGATGGCCGTGTGCACGAGGTCGGCCCGGTGCTTGGGGAAAAGGTAACCCTGGGAAATCTCGCCCACCTGGTGCCCGGCGCGGCCCACCCGCTGCAGGCCGCTGGCCACCGAGGGCGGGGACTCCACCTGCACCACGAGATCCACGGCGCCCATGTCGATGCCGAGTTCCAGCGAGGACGTGGCCACAACGCAGCGGAGCCGGCCGGACTTGAGGTCGTCCTCGATCAGGGCGCGCTGGTCCTTGGACACGGAGCCGTGGTGGGCGCGGGCCAGCAGCGGTTCGGCCCCCGCCGTGCTGCCGGCCTGCGCCATCATGTGCGCAGGGGTGCCGGTGGACGTCGGGACGCCTGCGGGCACAGACGGAGCGGGATCACCCCAGCCTCCGCCCACTGCCAGGAGCTGGCGTTCCGCGTGGATCTCGTTGAGCCGCGCGGTCAGGCGTTCCGCCAGCCGCCGCGAGTTGGCAAACACGATGGTGGACTGGTTGGCCAGCACCAGGTCCACGATCCTTTCCTCCACATGCGGCCAGATCGATGCCTGCGGCTGGAGCCCGGAGGCCGGGCCGGAATCGAAGGCTCCGGCGGCGCCCTGCAGATCGGACATGTCCTCCACGGGAACGGACACCGTGAGGTCCCAGTTCTTCCGCGACGGAGGGGCCACGATCTCCACCGGTGCCGAACCGGCCAGGAACTGCGCCACCAGCTCCCGCGGTTCGACGGTGGCCGAGAGCCCGATCCGCTGCGCAGGCGCCGGCAGCAGGGCGTCAAGCCGCTCCAGCGAGACCGCGAGGTGCGCTCCCCGCTTGGTGCCGGCCACGGCGTGGACCTCGTCCACAATAACGGTGTCCACCTCGCTGAGGGTCTCCCGTGCCTTGGATGTGAGCATCAGGAAGAGGGACTCGGGCGTGGTGATCAGGATGTCCGGCGGGTTGCTGAGCAGCGCACGGCGGTCCGAGGCGGGGGTATCGCCGGAGCGGACCCCGACGGTGATCAGCGGCGCCGGCAGGTCCAGACGTTTGGCCGTCTGCGTGATGCCGATCAGGGGAGACCTGAGGTTTCGTTCGACGTCGACGCCAAGCGCCTTGAGCGGGGATATGTACAGTACGCGGGTTTTCCGCTTGGGCTTCCGGGCCCGTGACGGCTTGCTCGTGGCCCCGGCCGGGGGTTCTTCCAGGCCCGGCAGGACCTCAGCCCCGGGTAAAGCCTGCGCCGCGGCAGCAGGCGCAGCCGATCCGGACACGAGGAGCCGGTCCAACGCCCACAGAAACGCCGCGAGGGTTTTGCCTGAGCCCGTGGGGGCAACCACAAGAGCATGTGAGCCGGACGAAATCGCATTCCACGCCCCTTGCTGGGCGGGGGTGGGCTCGGAGAAGGCGCCGAGGAACCACTCCCGGGTGGGCCGGCTGAACTGGCCCATCGAGTCCCCTGGTGACGTGCCGGCGGGCTCCTGCGACTGCATGCCTCCATCATGCCTCACGGCACTGACAGCCAGAGGAGCATCAGGGATGGACGCCTCACTCGGCCGCGGGAAGGTCCCGGGTGGCCGGTCCCTCCAGCACCTGGCCGGTGCTGCTGAACCGGGAGCCGTGCAGCGGGCAGTCCCAGGATTTTTCGTTGTCGTTCCAGTGCAGGATCCCGCCCAGGTGCGTGCAGACGGCGGACCGGCTGCACGTCGTTCCGTCAACGGTGGAGGTGGCGACGGGCTTCCGTCCGCGCATCGCCACCGTGCCCGTGCCCTCTGCCGGCGCACCGCCGTCCGACGGGGGAAGCTGCCGGACCCTGCCCCAGTCCTTGGCCAGCGTGGCGGCCACTCCGGCGTTGAGGGTTATGGCCGAGGCCGCACCCGGAGGTGACGTCACCCTGCGGTGGATGGTGTTGGCCCACGGCAGCTGGCCCCCGAGGATGTCCGCCGCGATGCCCAGGGACGCAGCCACCGCGTTGGTCATTCCCCACTTGTTGTAGCCGGTGGCGAAGAGGATGCGGCCGCGGCCGCGGGGGAGCCTGCCGAAGAACGGCATGAGGTTGGTGGCCTGGTAGTCCTGTGCGGACCAGGTGTGGGTGACGGTGGCGCCGGGGAAGTGTTGCTGTGCCCACGACAGCACATTCTCCAAATGTGCCTGTTCCGAGCGCGCCCTGCCCACCGGGTGCCCGTTGCCGCCCACCAGGAGGAGATTCCGGCCGTCAGCCGGGTAGTCCCGGATGGACCGCACGGGCTGCTCCACGGAGATGTACATCCCCTCGGGCGGCGCCGCATTTCCGGCGAGCTCCAGGGCCGCGGCGTAGGAGCGGTTCGGCTTGAGCTTGGCGAAGTAGAGGCCGCGGTTCAGGATGGGGCTGCCCGTGGCCAGGACCACGGAGTCGGCGCGGACCGATCCCTGGTCAGCATGGACTGTGGAGGGTCCCGCCCCGGTGACGTTCCGGACCCTGACCCCGGTAACTATCCGGCCGCCGTGGCTGCGGACGTCCTCTGCCAGCGCGGTGAGCACATCCATGGGGTTGATCTGGGCCTGCCCGCGAAGGCGCACGGCTCCGCGGACGGGGAACGGCAGCCCCGCATCCCGGACGTAGTCCACCTCCAGGTCGGCGGCGAGGGCAGCGGTGAGCTCCGCGCGGACCGCCTCCGTGCCCTGCTGCGTGGCGGCATAGGTGTAGGCGTCACGCAGTTGGAACGGCACGCCGCGCTGCTCCAGGTACCGCAGCAGCCAGGCCTGCCCTTCGCGGTTGCCGGACACATAAGCGTCCACCACCTTCTGGGGATATTGCTGCCGGAGGGATGAGAGCACGGTGCCCTGCAGCAGGGTGACCTTGGCCGTTGTATTGCCCGTGGCCACTGCGCCGAGGCCGCGCGCCTCCAGGACAAGCACGTTCTGTCCGGAGCGGGCGAGCAGCAGCGCCGTGACCAGGCCGGTCAGGCCGGCGCCCACCACCACGGTGTCGCACGACTCTCCTGGGGTGAACGGATCGCCGGTAAAAGTGTCGGTGCGGTCCAACCAGAGTGACGTCACGTGCCTCAACCTGCCTTTGGCCTGCGTCTTTGCCTCGGGTCGTTCCCGCGGCAGGCCCCCGCGCTGGCAGCGGGAACCCCGACGTAATCGTAAGTGTACTTACGGAGTTAGGGCCGGAACAGGGTTGGGGCAGGGCAGGTTGCCTGAAGCAAGTTGTGGCTCAGCGGGCCTGGAAGGCGCCGATGCTCAGGAGCTCGATGGAGGCGTTGCTGCAGGCATCCGACGGCCGGGCCACGAACAGTGACGCCGTGTCCTCCGGCGGATAGATCCGGAATCCGGCGGCAGCGGTTTTGCTGCAGTCCGGGTAGTTGCCCGCCTGCGTGTAGCGGAGCACCGCGGTGCCCGACTTCCCGGGCGCCAGCAGGACGTCCTGGACGGCCACGGAGGTGTCGCGCGTGGCCGGGGCGCCGATCGGCTGCCCGCTGGGTCCGGTGACAAGGGACACGCCCGCGAACCCCTTCAGGTGGCAGGGTGCCTTTCCGCTGTTGGTGAGGATCAGTTCCATGTAGACGCTGCCGGCGGCGCCGCCGCCCGTCGCGTCAGTGGTGGCTTTCAGCCCTGAGGCTTTGCACAGCAGGGTCCCGGCGGCGGTGGACTTCGGTCCCGCTGAGGTCGATGCCGGCTCCGATTGAGGCGAAGCAGAGGACGACGGCGGTGCGGACGTTTCGGGGGCCGCCTGCGTGCCCGGGGTGGTTGAGCTCGTTGCCGGCTCGGTTGTCCCCTGGGTGGCGGGCTGGCTTGGCCCGCAGGCGGTGAGCAGCAGCGCAAATGCGGCAGCCGCCGTCGTGCACAGTAGTCCGTTGGTGATTCGCTGAGGCCTCATGGCACTAACATTGCGGGCCTTCCTGCCCGAGTCAACGAAGGCGCGGCGGAGACCCCGATTTGATGCCCTGATTGTGACATCGAGGGTGGGGAGCCTCCCGTTCGGCCTGAAACGGTTCTGACCGACGTTGATGCAACGATAAACCAGTTTGATAGCGCAGAATTAGCCAATTCCGGGCTAAAAGTTGCGTTGATCTGCAGTTTTCGGTGTGCCAAAATGATCTTGGTCTCACTTGTCCACAACCTTGTAGGAATCGAAAAGCCGGCAAGGAAATCCGTCAAGGAACTAACGCTCATAGTCCGGCCGCGATCCATCATCACTCCCGTGGCCGGAAGTGTCCTCCGGCAAGGGGGATGCGCAGGGTTGAGGGGAGACAGCTCGGCACTCGTCCGCGGCAACGCCGCTGCGGACGTACCTGAAGAGGCGCATCAGTCATTGGTTTCCGGCAACGCCGCCGAAGCCAATAACGATGGGGGCTGAGGTTATGACCGGTTGGCTTGTCCGCTGGAGTCTTAAGTTTCGATTGATTGTTTTAGCCGCTGCTGCCGGCATTCTGGGGTACGGATTAACCACCCTGCCGTCAATGCCAGTGGATAATCTTCCAGAATTCTCTCCACCACATGTGGAGATCCAAACCGAGGCGCTGGGCCTGTCCGCCGTGGAGGTCGAACAGCTTATTACCTCACCCATGGAGGCCGACCTGCTGAACGGGGTTGCCTGGCTGGACGAAATACGTTCCAAGTCAGTCCCGGGCCTCTCCTCGATTGAGATGGTTTTTGAGCCGGGCACCGATATTCTCCGCGCCCGGCAGCTCGTGGCAGAACGCCTCACACAGGCTTTCGCGCTGCCCAACGTGTCGTCTCCGCCGGTCCTGATGCAGCCGCTCTCCTCAACGAGCCGCGTCATGATGGTGCAGATGACATCCCAGGACGTGTCGCCGATCGACATGTCCGTCCTGGCCCGCTGGGACGTCAAGCCGGCGCTGATGGGTGTCCCTGGGGTGGCAAACGTCTCCATCTACGGCCAGCGCGAACAGCAGCTGCAGGTGCAGGTGGACCCGAAGCAGCTCCGTGCCAAGAACACCACCCTTAACCAGGTGGTCGAGACCGCCGGCAATGCGGTGTGGGTGTCCCCGTTGAGCTTCCTGGAAGCGTCAACCCCGGGCACGGGTGGCTTCCTCGAATCCGCCAACCAGCGCATCGGCATCCAGCACGTGCTTCCGATCCGGACCCCGGAAGACCTCGGCAAAGTCAGCGTTGAAGGTGCATCCGACAAGTCCCTGACGCTGTCCGACGTCACCACCCTCAGCGAGGACCACCAGCCGCTTATCGGCGATGCCGTCACCGGCAAGACGCCCGGCCTGCTGCTGGTCATCGAGAAGTTCCCGGACACGAGCGTGGCGGAAGTGACCCAGGGTGTGGAATCGGTCCTTGACGGGCTGCGTCCCGGCCTGTCCGGCATCACCGTGGACTCCACAGTGTTCCGGCCGGCCTCATTTGTTGAGTCCGCTGTTGGCAGCCTGGGCCTTGCCCTGCTGGTCAGCCTCCTGGTGGTCACCGCGTTGATCGGCCTTGCGTTCCGCTCCTGGCGGTACGCCCTGCTGGCCCTGGTTTCCATTTCCGTGGCGGCCATGGCTGCGGCGCTGGTTCTGCAGTTCCAGGGAGCGGTCCTGAACGTTATGGCGTTCGCCGGCCTGGTCCTTGCCCTCCTCGTCGTCATCGGCGATGTCATCACGGACCTGCACAGCTTCCGGCGGGAATCGGCCGACGACCGGGTATCGCGTGAAGCCCTGCTGGCCCACGGGCTGCAGCGGTCCCGCGTTCCCGTCCTGTTCGCCGGACTCGCTGCGCTGCTCGCCCTGGCGCCGTCGCTGTTTGTTCCCGGCGTCGAAGGGGCGTTCCTGAAGCCCCTGGTGCTGTCCTACCTGCTCGCCACCGCTGTGGCGATGCTCATCGCCCTGATAGTCACGCCCGCCCTGGCGAGCCTGCTGCTGCGGGGCCAGCGGTGTCCCCGGCGCAGCCTTTCGGTGGTCCGCAGGGCGCGGCTCGGCTACGAGCGCGCGGCGCGGGCCTTCACCGGAACCGTGGCCACGGTGTTCGCCCTCGCGGCGGCGGCGATGGCCATTGCAGCACTTGCAATCGTCCCGGCCGCCACGAAGGAACTTCCTGTTGTGGCCGCTGTTCCCGACCGGACCCTGCTTGTGGAATGGGAGGCCGCGGCAAGCACCGGGGCCGACGTGATGAACAGGGTGATGACCAACGCCAGCGAAGAGCTCAGTGGAGTTCGCGGAGTCTCTTCGGTGGGCGGCCACGTGGGACGTGCCATTACCTCCGATACCGCCTCTGACGTCAACGCCGGCGAGCTCTGGGTGACCATGGAGGACGGCGTCAACATCAGCAGGGTGCGCTCTGAGGTGCAGGAGATCGTTCAGGGGTACCCGGGCCTGACGGCCAAGGTGACCACCTACCCGGAGCAGCAGGTTGCTGCTGCTACGGCGATCGACAACCGCCAGTTCCGAGTGCGCGTTTACGGCGTGGACCTGGACATCCTCCGCCAGAAGGCAAACGAAATCCGCGAGATCCTGGCGCGAACGCAGGGCGTGGCTGAGCCGCAGGTGGATGCCACAGTAGACCAGCCTGTTGCGGAAATCGAGGTCGACCTGGCCGCGGCGCAGAAGCAGGGCATCAAGCCCGGCGACGTCAGGCGGGCGGCTGCCACCGTCCTGCAGGGCATCGAGGTCGGGTACCTGTTCGAGCAGCAGAAGGTCTTCCAGGTCATCGTCAAGGGCACAGAAGCCACCCGCAACAGCCTGACGGCCGTCACCGACATGATGGTGGACAAGCCTGAAGGCGGGCAGGTCCGGCTGGGTGACGTGGCCAAGGTCACGCTTCGCCCAAACCAGACCGTGATCCATCACGACGACACCTCCCGGCGCATCGACGTCGTGGCCAACATCCAGGGCCGCAACCTCGGTGACGTCACCCGGGACGTCCAGGCCGCCATCAAGGGAATGCAGTTCCCGGTGGAATACCACGCCGAGATCCCGCCGCAGTATGCCGAAAAGGAGGCCGCCGGCGCGTTTATCTGGTGGCTCGCCCTCGCTGCGGCAGCCGGCATCCTGGTCCTGCTGCTGACGGTCCTTGGCAACTGGCGGCTCGCGGGGCTGGTCTTCGTGCTGCTTCCCGTGGCACTGTCCGGCGGCATCGTCGCCGCAGACCTGGCCGGCGGGTTCGGCTCCGTCTATGTGCTGGTGGCCCTGGCGGCGGTGCTCGCCCTGGCAATCCGGGACGTGGTCATGCTGATGGGAACGTACCAGTCCCTGCAGGCCCGCACCCCGTTGGATTCGCCGGCGCATCTCATGCGGCAGGCGGCCGGGGAGCGGCTTCTGCCTACTGTTCTGACCACCGTGATCACCGGACTGGCGCTGGTGCCGCTGGTGCTGCTCGGCGGCCCGGTCGGCGGGGGCATGATCCTTCCGCTGGCGCTGGTTGTGTGGGGCGGGCTCATTACTTCCGCCCTGCTGACCCTCTTTATTCTGCCGATCCTCTTCCTCCGCATTGGTCCGCGCTCCAACACGGACTGGGGGAGTTCATTGGTGATTCACAACGGACCGGTTCTGGCAGAGAGGTCGGAATTGTCATGAAAAGCAAGAGTGGTTTTGGGGGCTGGCGTTCTGTTCTCGTGCTGGCCTGCGCAGCGTCAATCGGACTCTCCGGCTGCGCAACAGTGAAAACGGCGGCGGCGCCCGCCGGGCAGGCGGCGTCAACCATGGAGAAGGCCGGTCCGGACCTGAACCGGCTGACGCTCACGGACAAGGCAGTGGAAAGGCTGGGGATCACCACGGTCAAGGTGGCCAAGGGTGAAGGCAGCCCGCTGCAGGTGCCCTACGGTGCCCTGGTCTACGATGCCAACGGCAAGACCTGGGTTTACACCAATCCGGAACCGCGCACCTACATCCGGGCCGCGGTGACGGTGGACAAGATTGCCGACAACAAGGTGCAGCTCCGGTCCGGTCCGCCGGCAGGAACCGATGTTGTCACCGTTGGTGCCGCGGAGCTGTTTGGCGCCGAATTCGGCACAAAGGGTCACTGACATGCGCCGGATTGTCGGGTTCAGCCTGAAATTCCGCGCCTTGGTGGTTGCCATCGCCGTGGCAATGATGGCGTTCGGCGGCGTCCAGCTCAGCACGGCCTCGGTGGATGTCTTTCCCGAATTCGCGCCGCCGAAGGTGGAGATCCAGACCATCGCCATCGGCCTGACCGCCGCCGAGGTGGAGCAGCTGGTGACCGTTCCGCTCGAAGACGCCCTCAACGGCGTCGAGGGGCTGGACGAGATCCGCTCCAAGTCCGTGGAGCAGCTGTCCTCGATCGTGCTCCTTTTCGCCCCGGGGGCTGACCTGCTCAAGGCCCGCCAGCTGGTCTCGGAGCGGATCGCCACCGTCACGCCGTCGCTGCCCACCTGGGCGGCGCCGCCGGTGATGCTGCAGCCGCTGTCCTCCACCAGCCGGGTCATGAAGATCGGGCTGACGTCGGACCAGCGGTCGCTCATGGAAATGTCCATGATCACGTACTGGAAGATCCGCGCCCACCTGCTGCGGGTCCCGGGCGTGGCCAACGTGGCGATCTGGGGCGAGCGCCTGCAGATGCTGCAGGTGCAGGCGATTCCGGAGAAGCTGAAGGCCAACGATGTCAGCCTGAACCAGGTCATGGAAGTCACCGCCAACGCCCTTGACGCCGGCCTGCTGCAGTACTCGCCGGGTTCAGTCATCGGCACCGGCGGCCACATCGAGACGCCTAACCAGCGGCTCAGCATCCAGCACGTGCTCCCGATCACCACTCCAAAGGACCTCGCGGAGATCACCATCGAGGAAAAGAACGGGAAGCCGCTCCGCCTCGGTGACGTGGCCAATGTGGTGGAGGACCACCAGCCGCTCATTGGCGACGCCGTGATCAACCAGGGCGAGGGCCTGATGCTCATCGTCGAGAAACTTCCCTGGGGCAATACCCTGGAAGTCACGAAGGGTGTCGAGGCAGCGCTGGAGCAGATGAAGCCGGGGCTGAGCGGAATCAGCATTGATACGGAGATATTCAGGCCGGCAACCTTCATCGAGGAATCGCTGAACAACCTCAGCCGCGCGCTGATGCTGGGCTGCATCCTCGTGGTGCTGGTGCTGGGAGCGTTCCTCTTCCAGTGGCGCACGGCGCTGATCAGCCTGATCGCCATCCCGCTGTCGCTGGTGACGGCCGCGTCCGTCCTCTACCTCACGGGAGCCTCGGTCAACACCATGGTGCTGGCGGGGCTGGTGATTGCCGTCGGGGTGGTGGTGGATGATGCGATCATCGACATCGAGAACATCATCCGAAGACTCCGGCAGCACCGCGCGGACGGTGGGGCAAGGTCAACGGCGTCGGTGGTCCTGGAGGCCTCGCTGGAGGTCCGCGGGCCGATCATCTACGCCACGCTGATTATCATCGCCGCGGCCGTGCCGATCTTCTTCCTGCAGGGACTGACCGGGGCCTTCTTCAGGCCGCTGGCGATCTCCTACACCCTTGCGGTGCTGGCGTCGATGCTCGTGGCGCTGACCGTCACCCCCGCGCTGGCACTGATCTTCATGCGGAAAGTTCCGCTGAAGGAGCAGGAACCGCCTCTGGTGAGGGTGCTGAAACGCGGCTACCGCGCGGTCCTGAGCAAGATGGTGAGGCGGCCGGTGGCGGGCTACGCGACCTTCGGCACCATGGCAGCCATTGGTGCCATCACGGCACCGCTGCTCGGGCAGTCGCTGCTGCCTGACTTTAAGGAGCGCGACTTCCTGATGCACTGGCTGACCCAGCCGGGCACCTCGGTGACGGAGGAGTACCGCGTCAGCCAGAAGGCCTGCGAGGAACTCCTGACGATCCCGGGTGTCCGGAACTGCGGCTCGCACATCGGGCAGGCCTTCAACGCGGATGAAGTCGTGGGTGTGTACTTCGGCGAGAACTGGATCAGCATCGACCCCGCGGTGGACTATGACAAGACGCTGAAGTCCATCCACGAGGTGGTGGACGGCTATCCCGGCATCGTGCGGGATGTCCAGACCTACCTGAAGGAGCGGATCCGTGAGGTGCTCACCGGCGCCAGCGATGCCGTCGTCGTCCGGCTTTATGGGGACGACCTGGCGCTCCTGCGTTCAAAGGCCGCGGAAATCCAAACGATCTTTGAGCAGACCGAAGGAACCGTAGCCCCCCACACGGCCCTGCAGAAGGATATTCCGCAGCTCAATATCGAGGTTGACCTGGCCAAGGCCCAGAGCTACGGGCTGAAGCCGGGCGACGTCCGGCGTGCAGCGGCATGGCTGGTCGCGGGGGAGGAGGTCGGTGACGTGTACCGGGGCGGCAAGGCATATGACGTCCAGGTCTGGAGCCCGCCGGAGGTGCGTTCCGATATCACCAGCATCAGGAACCTGCCCATCGATACCCCGAGCGGCAAAAAAATCCTGCTGTCCGATGTGGCAAGCGTCCAGGTGAAGCCGACCCCGAACGTGATTCAGCGGGATGCGCACTCCAGGAGGATCGATATTGAGGCCAACGTGAAGGAAGGTTCGCTGGGCTCGGTGGTTGCGGCCATGGAGGAAGGGCTCAAGAAGGTGGAGCTGCCGCAGGGCTTCCGCACCCAGATCCTGGGCGAGTTCCAGGAGCGCCAAGCGGCGACGAAGACCCTGCTGACGCTCGCCGTCGGGGCACTGGCCGTGATTTACCTGCTCCTGCAGATTGCCTTCGGAAGCTGGCGGCTGGCGACCCTGGTGATCCTCACCTTGCCGATTGCCCTGGTGGGCGGCGTGTTTGCCGCCTTCCTGGGCGGAGGTGTCCTGTCGCTGGGATCCATTGTGGGCTTCCTGACGGTCATGGGCATCGCGGCCAGGAACGGCATCCTGCTCATCAACCACTGCCAGCACCTGGAGAAATATGAGGGTGAAAAGTTCGGCCCGGAGCTGGTCCTGCGGGGCGCCGCCGAACGCCTCTCGCCGATCCTCATGACCACCCTGGCCACCGGGCTTGCCCTGGTGCCGCTGGTGGTCCTGGGGAACATCCCCGGCCACGAGATTGAACATCCCATGGCCCTGGTGATCCTCGGCGGGCTGGTGACGTCCACGCTGCTGAACCTGTTCGTGGTCCCGTCGCTGTACCTGAGGTTCGCCAAGCCGAGGGCCAGCCGGAACCAGGCACCGCCGGAGCCGGTACTTGCCAACGCCTAGCCACGCACCTGCTGGTCCGTCCGCCGCCCACGCCCCGCCACCCGCGGGAACGTGGGCGGCGGTGGTGCGGGGACGGTCTGCGGGCCGGTTCCTGCCCGCCGGCGTCGCAGTTCCAGCGCCAGGCTCGCCTGCCCGCGGGCCATGGCCCAGCGGTGGTTGGCCGAGAACCCGGGTTTCAGCAGCCAGCTGAGCCGCCGCAGCAGCGGCTTGGTGGCACTGACCCGCCAGTCGTAGGTGATCACGACCTCAGGGCCGTCCTGCTCGAATGTCCAGCGTCCGGTCCCGTCCAGGTCACCCGTCGCGCGGATCGCGAAGCCCCTGCTGGTGATCGGCTCCGTTACGGTCAGGGTCCAGAGGAGGGTGTAGGGGAGCCAGCCCTTGGTATGGAGCCTGGCCATCCGTCCGACGCCGTTTTCCTGGCCAGGATGGATTTGTTTCACCCGGAGGTAGACGGAGGGCCACCACCGGGCGAGTCCTTCCGGGTCGCCCAGGAGTTCCGCGACGTCGTCCGCGCTCCCGGCCACCCGCCAGACCGTGACGAAGGCGTAGTCGGTGCTCTTGCTGCCCCTGGCGTTCATGTGTGGCTCCTGCCCGCGAAACGATCTGCAACCATTCAAGCGCGTGCCGCCCGTCCGCCATAGACTGCTGGCGTAAGTCACCACCCCCAAATTGAGGAGTAGCGATGAACTACAGCGGAAGCCAGTACGAGAAGGCCGTGACGGCGGGGGACCTTGACCGCAGCCACGTCGGCCAGACGGTGAGCTTTCAACCGAACGATTTCACCGTGGTGTTCGGCAGGATCGCCGGAATCGCCCGCACCGACGCCCAGGTGTACCTGGCCCTGGACGGGGTCGGCGGCGGAACGCACCTGAAGGATGAGTATGACCTGCCCGTGGGGCATGAGGTGTATGTGCAGCTGGACCCGCTGAGCACCGCAGGGAAGACCATCTCGGACGCGGAGCGGGTCATCAAGGAGAAGCTGGACGAGATCAGGAAGAACCTTCTCGACCGCGATCAGAAGTCCGGTCCGGAAGCAAAGTCTTCGGAACAGCAGTCTGGCTCCGAGTAGCCGCCGGGAACACCCGCCAAGCGAAGAACCCCGCTGCACGTGTGCAGCGGGGTTCTTCTAGGCAACCGCTCCGCATATGGGGGAACACGGAGCGACCTATCAAAACTAATGGACAGCTTGCTTAGGTTTCAAATCGACGCCACTTTTTCCCAAGCCCCCGGCAGTACCATCGACGCTACCGCGGCCGTAACGGGTCTCCATGATCTACGGCTGCGGTAGGCGGCCCGCTCTGCGAATCGGGGAATGAGCGGGCCGCCGCCCCGCAGGAACATCTCCCTGACAGCCATGGAAGTCGGCTGACTGCCCAAACATCGGCCATCTTGCTGCAGCAGATCAAGGGTTGAACCCTCATTTACTCGGCGATGTCCTCCGCCCACAGCGTAGGGTGATCGCCCTGGAAGGTGCGCATCATCTCGATGCAGCGGGCATCGTTCAACACCACCACTTCGACGCCGCGCGAGCGCAGAAGGTCGAATTCACCCGGGAACGTCGCGTCCTCGCCCACCACCACGCGCGGAATCTTGAACTGGATGATGGTCCCGGTACACATCGCACAGGGCGCCAGGGTGGTGTAGAGGGTTGTGTCCCTGTAACTCTTCTGGCGTCCGGCGGCCCGAACCGCAGACATCTCGCCGTGGGCGATCGGATCCCCATGCTGGACACGCTGGTTGTGGCCGCTGGCGATCACTTTTCCGCCGCGGGCCAGGGCTGCGCCGATCGGGATGCCGCCCTCCCTGAGGCTCTTTTGTGCCGCCTCGTAGGCAGCTTCGAAAACAGGGTCTGTGGCGGTTCGCTCAGTTTCGATCATGGTGCAGTCTAAAGTCGGTGCGTCTCAAATGCCCGCGAATCGCGCAGGCCATTACGGTGGGCCAGGTCCGCTGCGGGCTCTAGCGATTCGGAACCGGCCTGGGTCGGGAGGCGCTTGGAGGGCAGGCCTCAGCGAACGGTGGCGGCCATCGCTGCGTGCGGCCGTTTTCCCGGATCCTGGCGCGTTTCGACGTCGCACACGTGGAACCCCGACTCGCCGAGCATCAGTCGCATCTGCCCGACAGGCCAGTAGTACGCCGTCGTGACCGCATGCTCAAAAGGTTGGGCGGCAGCGCCCTCGAAGAATCCGATGAGCAGGTGCCCTCCGTGGGTCAGACGGCGGGCAATCCCCGAGAGCACCGCAGGAAGATCGCCTGGATGAACGTGGATCAAGGAGTACCACGCGAGCACCCCCTGCACGGAGCCGTCCGGCACGCCAAGATCCCGCAGCGACGCGACCCGGTATGACACGCCAGGAAAGCGTGCCCGCGCGCTGTCAATGAATTCCGGAACAAGGTCGACGCCCTGTATTTTCACACCCTGCCGGTGCAGAAAGTCTGTCCAGTGGCCGGGACCGCAACCGGCGTCGACCACCTGGCCATCGATACGTTCTGCCCACCCTTTGATGCGTTGCCGGTCCAGTTCATGCATGTCCTCAACGGAGCCAAGAAGGCTCGTGTACTCGGCAGCTCGTGCCCCATAGGCAGCCCGGATGTGGTCATCAGTCACGATCGCGAGCCTACTGCCAGCATGAGGGGAGCGGCGTCAGGCGTCCTGATCTTTGTAGCCGCGCCGGTCAGGCAGCGCGCGAGAACCACTGCTGTATTGCCGCCCGGTCCCCTTGCAGGCAAAGAAAAGGACCCCGGTTCCCCTAACAAGGGGAACCGGGGTCCTTTTCTACGTGGCGGTGACGGTGGGATTTGAACCCACGTTGGCTTTTACACCAAACAACATTTCGAGTGTTGCACCTTCGGCCGCTCGGACACGTCACCAACCTGAATAGGGTACCGGAGCAAGGCCCGCATCCCCAAAACGGCATGCTTTTCGCCGGCAGCGGAGCCGCAGTCCAGCCGCGCGGAACACCTCCCGAGCGGGCGCGCCGGGACGCATCTTCCCGGAAATCGGGGCCGGGCACTAGATTCATAAGCAAGATGACTACCCAGCAGCAGAACGAAGCAACCGCATATTGGACCGTGGCACCCGGCCGGGGTGAACTGCGCACCGAGGCGCTGCCCGTCCCCGGCCCGGAGGAGGCGCTGGTGCGCTCGCTGTATTCGGGCATCAGCAAGGGCACCGAAATCGTGGTCCACCAGGCCGCCGTCCCGCCGTGCGTCGCCGAGCAGATGCGCGCCCCGCACCAGGAGGGCTCCTTCCCTTCGCCGGTGAAGTTCGGCTACCTGTCTGTGGGGATGGTGGAGCAGGGCCCGGCGGGCTGGGTGGGGCAAACCGTCTTCTGCCTGCATCCGCACCAGGACCGCTATGTGGTTCCGGTGTCATCGCTCACCCGCGTTCCCGACGGCGTTCCTCCCCGCCGCGCGGTCCTCACCGGCACTGTGGAAACGGCCGTGAACGCCCTCTGGGAGGCGGGCCCAAGGCTGGGCGACCGCGTCGCCGTCATTGGCGCCGGGCTCGTGGGCGGCATGGTGGCCACGCTGCTGCGCACGTTCCCCCTCGGACGGCTGCAGCTCGTGGACGTCGACCCCGCCCGCAAGGACCTCGCCGACGCGCTGGGCGTGGACTTCGCGCATCCGGACAACGCCCTGCCGGACTGCGACATCGTGTTCCACTGCTCCGCGTCCGAAGGCGGGCTGGAACGCTGCCTGAAGCTGGTGGGGGACGAGGGCGAGATCATCGAAATGTCCTGGTACGCCGACCGGAAAATCACCATCCCGCTCGGCGAGGACTTCCACGCCCGCAGGCTCTCCATCCGCGCCAGCCAGGTGGGCGCCGTGGCACGGGCGCGCCGGCACCGACGGACCGCCGCCGACCGGCTGGAGCTCGCCGTGTCCCTGCTGGAGGATCCGGTGTTCGAGGCGTTCCTCACAGGCGCCTCCGCGTTCGCCGAGCTGCCCCGCGTGGTCCAGGACCTGGCCGACGGGCGGCTCGAAGCGCTCTGCCACGTCATTGTGTATCCCGCCGCCGGCGCTTCACCCGCTCAAAGCCACCAGACCCCAACGACCGAAACCGCGAGGTAACCATTGTTCAGCCTGACCGTGCGCCGCCACTTCATGATCGCCCACAGCCTTCCCCGGGAGGCATTCGGGCCCGCCCAGGGCCTGCACGGGGCAACCTTCGTGGCGGAGGTGACGTTCCGCCGTCGTGCCCTTAACGACGACGCCATCGTGCTGGACATCGGCGCCGCCGGCGGGATGATCGAGGAGGTGCTGGCCGGCCTCAACTACCGCAACCTGGACGAGCACCCGGATTTCGCCGGGAAACTGAGCACCACGGAGGCGCTGGCGCAGTACATTGCGGAGGCCGTCACCGAGCGCCTGCGGGAGGACGCGGACGGCCGGGAACTCGCCGGTGTGGACGTCACCCTGCGGGAAAACCCCGATGCCTGGGCGAGCTACTCCCTCGAGTTCGGCTCACTTTGAGGCTCTAATGCTGCCCACGCCGCCGGCCATCCGGCTCCTGGTTCCCGCGAACATCCGCCACAACTCCGGCGGCAACGTTTACAACGCCGCGCTGGCACAGGGCCTGGAACAACTGGGAGCCGCGGTAGCCATCCAGCCGGTAGACGGCGACTGGCCGGTGGCCAGCAAGGAAGAACGACGGCGGCTGGCCGGCTTGCTCGGTGCAGGAACCCCGGCGGGCGCGCCGGCCGGAACCATCACGATCGTTGACGGCCTGGTCGCCTCCGGCGCCCCAGACGCGATGGAGGCCGCGGCCGCCAGCGGCCACGCGCCCTGGGTCCTGATGCACATGCCCCTTGACCAGCACCCGGACCTCGAAGCCCGTTCGCTGCGCGCGGCCGCCGGTGTGATCTGCACCAGCGGTTCAGCCGCCGCCGAGATCACCCGGCGGCACGGCCTGGCCGGCGTCCGCGCCGCGCTGCCCGGAACCGAACGTGCCCGGCTTGCACACGGATCCGAGCCGCCGCACCTGCTGGCCGTGGCGGCACTGCTGCCCAACAAGGACCAGCTGACACTCCTCGGTGCCTTGGCCCGGCTGCAGGACCTGGACTGGACGGCAGCCCTCGTGGGCTCGGCCACGGCGGACCCCGACTATGCCCGCCAGGTAAAGGCTGCCGTTGCCCGGCACGGGCTGGAACGCCGGGTGCAGCTCCCGGGCGAGCTGACCGGCGGCGCGCTGGAGCAGCAGTGGCATGCCGCCGACCTGAGCCTGCTGGTCTCCAAGGTGGAAGCCTTCGGCATGGCGGTCACCGAATCCGTAGCCCGCGGGGTGCCCGTGATCGTCCGGGCCGGCACCGGGGCGGTGGAGGCACTGGGCCTGGGTACGGAACCGGCACCAGGGCCCCGTGACGGGACGGAGCCCCCCCTGCCGGGTGCCGCCGTCGAACTTGGCGGTGACGCAGGAAGTGAAGCTGCCGGCTCCGCAGAGGAGAACCCCGGGCCGCTGGCCGCACTGCTGCGCAGCTGGCTCACGGATCGCGATTTACGTACCGAATGGCGCCGGCGCGCCCTCGCCGGCAGGGACCTCCTGCCAGGCTGGGACGCCACCGCACGGCAGGTGCTCGGCTACGTGGCGCCGCATGCACCCCGGGGCGGCCATTCCTCGCAACCGCCTGCTGATGGAGAATGAGGCATGGCTACCCACGTCCAGCCCTCGGGCACCCTGGAAACCGCTGCAACCCTCACCCCGGAGCTGCTCCGCGCCTGGGCCTGGCACCGGCAAGGGCTGGACGGAGGACTCGAAGGCTGCACGTCGGAGGAGGTGCTGGCCGCGGCGGGCTGGGCGAGGTCAGTGGGCGGCGCCAACCCGTACCTGACCCTCTTCGCCCGCGCCGGAATCCGCCGCACGCAGGCGGACGCGGACGTCCGCGAGCTCAGGATCCACGAACTGCCCACCGCCCGCGGCTGCACCTACGTGCTGGGCCGGGAGGACTTCGACTGGGCGCTGAGCCTGGGCAAGAGCGCTGAAGAGGCCTTCCGGGTGCTGGCCAGGCTCGGCGTGGACCGCGGCGAGATCACGTTGCTGGAGGAACAGATCCTGCACGTGCTCGCCGAGGCAGACGGTCCGCTGGACCCCAGGCAGCTCAAGGAGGAGCTGGGGGAGTCGGTGCGGAACCTGGGCGAGGAAGGCAAGAAAAAGGGCGCTGCCACCACGCTGCCCACGGCGCTGGGCCTGCTGCAGGCGGACGGCCGGATCCGCCGCGTTCCGGTCAACGGGCGGCTTGACCAGCAGCGCTACGCCTACACGCCCTGGGGCCTGCCCCCCAGCCGGCTCGGTCCCGAAGGCGCCCGCGAGGAACTGATGCGCCGCTACCTCGGCTGGACGGGAGGCGCCACGGTCAAGCAATCCCAGTGGTTCACCGGGTTCACCCTCACCGACAGCAAGGCGGCGCTCGCCGCCGTCGGGGCCGTGGAGGTCCCCACGGCCACAGGCGACGTGCTCTGGATGCTGCCCGCCGACGTCGAACGCCTTGCGGACTTCAGTCCGCCGGAAAGGGAACAGATCCAGCTCCTGGCCGGCACCGATTCGCTCGTGCTGCACCGGCGCAACGCGGCGGACCTGTTCGCCGAGGAGGACCGGGACAGGCAGCTGCTGGACGCCACCCTGGCTCTGCAGGCTGACCTGCCGGACCATCCCGTCTTTGACCGGGGCAGGATCATCGGGCTGTGGCAGTACGACCCGGGCCGGGAAAGGATCGCGGCCTGGCTCTTCGCCGGCCGGACACCCGCCGTCGAACAGCGCATCGCCGAGGTCGAAGCGTGGATCCGGGAGGACCTGGGCGACTTCCGCTCCTTCAGCCTGGACTCGCCGGCCTCCCGCCAGGTGCGGATCGACGCACTGGACGCCGCGGGCCGGTAGCTGGCTGGGGGCCGCATAGCTGGCTGGCGCGGCTAGCCGGGAGTTGGACTGCCGGTCCGGTGCGCCGCGAAGAACTCCCGCAGCAACCCGCCGCATTCCTCCTCCTGCACGCCGGCGTAGACCTCCACCCAGTGGTTCAGGCGGCGCTCGCGAAGAATGTCGAACACGGAGCCCGCAGCCCCCGCCTTCTCATCCCAGGCTCCGAACACCACGCGGTGGATCCGGGCCAGGACGATCGCTCCGGCGCACATGGCGCACGGTTCCAGGGTCACCACCAGCGTGCAGTCCTCCAGCCGCCAGCCGTCGCCGCTGCCGCCGTCGAGGGCGGCGCGTTCCCGCAGCCGCACGGCGGCCTCGCGGATGGCCACCACCTCGGCGTGCGCGGTGGGATCCCCGAGTGCCTCCCGCTCGTTGCGTCCGGCGCCCAGGACGGTCCCGTCCGGACCGATCACGACGGCGCCAATGGGCACGTCCTCGGTTGCCAGGGCCCGCCGGGCTTCTTCGAGGGCAAGGCCCATCCATTCGAGGTGTTGCGGATCGTCCGGGGCCATGGGTCAATGATAGTTTCTAAGGATACTTAGCATCGGACAACGCAAGCGCCGGGAGTAACGATGAAGTCCCTGACTGACCGGTACGGCAGGTGGCTTGGGCCCTACGCGGCCCTGTGGATCACCCTCATCGTCGGCGGCATCCTGGTGGTTACCCTGACGCTGCTGAGCGCCCAGGTGTACGACGCCGTCGTGGACCAGAACGGTGTCTCGGGACTGGACAAACCCGCCCTCCAGCTGGCCAAGGAGTACCGGAACCCCGGGCTCGACACCGCCGTGACGGCGTTCACGAACGTCGGCGGCGGCATAGGCATGCCCATCCTGGCGAGCATCCTCGTGGCCTGGCTCATCTACGCCAGCCGGAGCTGGCGGCCGCTCATCCTGGTGGGCGGTGCGGCGGCGGTCTCCGTCACGGCCACCAGTGTGGGCAAGACGCTGCTGGGCCGCACCCGTCCTGACCACATCGACGCCGTTCCACCCTTCGAATTCTCGCCGTCGTTCCCCAGCGGGCACACGCTGAACACCACCGTGGTGATCGGCATCGTGGTGTACCTGGTGTGCCTGGAGCTCCGGAAAACTTCGGCACGGACGTGGGTGGTTGCCGCAGGGGCGGTGTTCATCATCGCCATGGGATTGAGCCGCGTGTTCCTCGGCCATCACTGGCTGACGGACGTGATGGCCGCGTGGCTGATCGGGGCGGCCTGGGTGGGTGTGGTGATCCTGGCCCACCGGCTGTTCCATCACTTCCGCCGCCGGGAGCATGCCGGACCGCCGCCCACGTTTGAGCGCCCGGCCCACATCAAGGGCAGCAAGGCCGACCAGGCGGAGCATCTGCAGGGAGCTCCGGATGCCGGGGGAGGACCCGGAAACCGGGGCGGGGAGGCAAGGCCCGGGTGATAGTTTTGACCCATGCGCACACTCGTCGTGGACCATCCGCTGGTCGCCCACAAGCTCACTGTCCTGCGGGATAAGAACACCCCCTCGCCGGTCTTCCGCCAGCTCACCGAGGAACTGGTCACGCTCCTTGCGTACGAGGCCACACGCGATGTCCGCACCCAGCCGGTCACCATCGAAACCCCGGTTGCCACCACCGTTGGCACCGCGTTCACCAAGCCCACCCCGCTGGTGGTGCCCATCCTGCGTGCCGGGCTGGGCATGCTCGAGGGCATGACCAAGCTGGTCCCCACGGCCGAAGTGGGTTTCCTGGGCATGGCCCGCGACGAGGAAACCCTGGACATCATCACCTACGCTGAGAGGCTGCCGGACGATCTTTCGGGCCGCCAGATCTTTGTCCTCGACCCCATGCTCGCCACCGGCGGCACGCTCCGTGAGGCCATCAAGTTCCTGTTCAAGCGCGGAGCCGCCGACGTCACGTGCATCTGCCTGCTGGCCGCCCCGGAGGGCCTGGCCAAGCTGGAGGAGGAACTCAAGGACGCCAACGTCACCATCGTCCTCGCCTCCATCGACGAGAAGCTGAACGAGAAGGCCTACATCGTGCCGGGCCTGGGCGACGCCGGCGACCGGCTTTACGGCATCGCCGGGTAGGGCCTGCCGCTGATTTAACACGGGTCTTCCCAAGCCCACCCCTTCCGGAGCCCGGGGCGCCCCGGCTAGCCTGTGCAGCATGGACTGGAAACTTGAACTCGTCTTCGTCCCCGTGTCCGATGTGGACCGCGCCAAGGACTTCTACGTCAACAAGGTCGGTTTCAACGCCGACTATGACGAGCGGCCCATGGACGGCATCCGCTTCGTCCAGCTGACCCCGCCCGGTTCCGGCTGCTCGATCGCCATCGGGGAGGGCCTGAACGATGCTCCTCCGGGCACGGCGCCCAGCCTTCAGCTGGTGGTGAGCGACATCAACGCCGCCCACAGCCAGCTCAAGGCGAACGGCGTGGATGTCAGCGACGTGGACGTCCAGGACTGGGGCCACTTCGTCTACTTTGCCGATCCCGATGGCAACAAGTGGGCGGTGCAGTACATCCCCAACCGGCCGAACGGCTAAGTCACGAAGGGCGCGCCGGCGGTCCGGATGAGGCAGGATGGAAGGCATGAGCCTTCCCACCGAGTCCGCCACCATCACGCTGACAGCACGTGCCGTCCTGTTCGACATGGACGGCACCCTCGTGGATTCCACGGCCATCGTGGAGCGCGTGTGGGCGGAATTCGCCGGCCGCTACGGCCTTGACCTCGCGGAAATCCTCCGCACCTCCCACGGGGTGCGGGCCCTGGACACTGTGCGCCGCTTCGCTCCCGAGGGCGCCGACATCAATGCCCTGGTTGCCGAGCTGGGCCACATGGAACTGACCGAAACCGACGGCATCGTCGCCGTGCCGGGGGCGCTGCAGCTGCTCGAGTCGCTGCCGGCCGACGCCGTGGCCCTGGTGACCTCGGCGTCGCCTGACCTCGCTGTCGTCCGCATGGCCGCGGCAGGAGTGGACATGCCGGCCGCGGTGGTCACCTCCGAGGACGTGTCCCGCGGCAAGCCGCACCCCGAGGGCTACCTGCGCGGGGCGTCCCTGCTGGGCGTCGTGCCGTCGGAGGCGGTGGTGTTCGAGGACGCTCCCGCCGGTATCGCCGCGGGAGTCGCCGCCGGCATCCGGACCGTTGCGGTGGGCCCGAACACCGGCGTCCTTCCCGACGGCGTGCTGCACATCCCGGACTACACCGCCGTCACGGCCTCGGTGGAAGCCGGCGACGACGGGCGCCGGGTGATCTCCCTGCGGCTGTAGCCGGAGCCTGGACTTGGACTCCGGCGGAGGCCAGGCCCGTCAGGACAGGTCGTAGACCGTGGCGCCGCCGATCGTCTCGGCCTGGAAGTTGGCCGCCACCCAGTCCGAGATCCGCGCCGCGGCGTCGGACCCCGTTTCACCCTGCATCATGCTTCCGCCGATGAAGTAGTGGATCTTGCCGTCGGCCACGAGTTGCTGGAACTCCGCCAGCGTGGGGGCAGGATCGGTCCCGTTGAAGCCGCCGACAGCCATAACCGGCAGTTCGGCGGCCAGCTGGTAGCCGGCCGCGTTGTTGGAACCCACGGTGGCGGCGGCCCACGTGTAGTTTGCCGCGCCGGCTTGGAGGGCGGCCACCAGACCGGCCGACGGCGTGCTGGTACCCAGCAGGCCGCCCATGCCGCCGCCTCGGCCACCGAATCCGCCGGGTGCCCGGGTGCCGGAACTGGCAGCGCCGGCGTTGGCCGTGCCGGTATTCGCAGGACCGGGATTGGCGGTGGCGCCCGGCCCGGCGAGGCTGCCCTGCCGGCCAAAGCTGCCCAGCCCCCCGAAGTTGCCGCGCCCTCCCGTTGCGGCCGGCCCGGCGCTGACAATCGCGCCGGAGTGTGCGGTTGCCGCGGTGGTGAGGGAGTAGGCCAGCGGTGCGGCGAGCGCCGCCGCGACTGCGGCAGCCGCCGTCGTGCGCCGCAGCGCCCGGCCAAGCCCGCCGGCGGGTGTGAACGGAAGCAGCAGCAGTGCCACGGCCAGCAGCGCGGCGATCAGCACCGCCCAGCGGAGCCACGGGACGTAGGCGGGGGAGCGGCCCAGCAGCTGGAAGGCCATGGCGCCGGCGGCGGCCACTGCCGCGGCGAGCGGCACCGCCGCGGCCGGCAGCGACCGGCGCTGCCAGAGGAGGACGCCGCCCAGTCCGGCCAGGCCGGCGATTCCCGGTGCCAGGGCCACCATGTAATACGGATGGATGATGCCGGCCATGAAGCTGAACGTCAGCCCGGTGACCACCACCCAGAGGCCCCAGATGACAACGGACGCCCGGACGGCGTCGGTCCGCGGTGCCCGCCGGCCGAGCCACAGCAGCGCTCCGGCGAGGATCAGCACGGCCGGCAGCAGCCAGGCGATCTGCCCGCCGAACTCGGTGTTGAAGAGCCGCAGCAGCCCGGGCGTTCCCCAGCCGTTCCCGCCGCCCACGCTGCCGGTTTCGTCGCCGTTGAGCCGGCCCAGGCCGTTGTACCCCAGCGTGAGTTCGAGGATGGAGTTTGTCTGCGAGCCGCCAATGTAGGGGCGGCTTTCTGCGGGGATGAGCTCGACGGCGGCCAGCCACCACCCGGCGGACACCGCCAGGGCGGCCCCGGCGCCCGCGAGATGCAGCAGGCGCTTCCCGAGGCGGGCCGGAGCGGCGAGCAGGTATCCGGCCGCGAGCCCCGGCACCACCAGCAGGACCTGCAGCTGCTTGGTCAGGAAACCGAAGCCCAGGAACACGCCGGCCAGCAGGAGCCAGCGGAACCGCGCGTCCTGGATCGAGCGCAGCACCGCGTAGGCGGCCGCCGTCATGAGCAGCACCAGCAGGGCGTCCGGGTTGTTGAAGCGGAACATCAGGGTGGCCACCGGGGTAAGGGCCATCCCGGCGCCCGCCAGCAGGCCACCCAGGTGGGCAAGCCTGACGTTACCGGTGGCGGGCCTGGCGGCCCGGCGCACGGCCAGGTAGACCAGCCACGCCGTGGCCACGCCCATCAGGGCCTGCGGCACCAGGATGCTCCACGAATTCAGTCCGAAGAGCCGCACCGACAGTCCCGTGACCCAGAGTGCGGCCGGCGGTTTGTCCACCGTGATGGCGTTGGCGGAGTCGGACGAGCCGAAGAACCATGCCGTCCAGTCCCGGGACCCGGCCTGGGCCGCCGCCGAGTAGAAGGCGTTGGCCCAGCCCGAGGCGCCCAGGTTCCACAGGTAGAGGACGGACGTGCCGAGCAGGAGCCCGGCGAGTTCCAGCCGTGAGCGCAGCTCCGTCCGGGCTGGCCGGCCCCGCCGCGTCAGCCGCCGCTTCAGCCGCTGCTTCAGCCGCTGCTTCAGCGGGGCGCGTGACTGCCGCGAGGCCCCGTTCTTCCCTGGTTCCACTGGCTTCCCGGTGGGCGATTGTTGCACAGGACCTTCGTTGGGGGTCCCCGCCGGAGGCGCGGAGTGCGGCATGGTGTTGGTCATGACTGCCTACTTGGTCAGCTTGTAGACGGTGGAGTTGCCGATGGTCTGGGCTTCGAAGTTGGCGGCAACCCAGGTGGCTACCTCGGAGTTTCCGCCGCGGCCGCCCATTCCGCCCATTCCGCCGCCGGAGATGAAGTATCCGATCTCGCCGTTGGCCACCATCTCCTGGAACTGCGCGAGCGTGGGGTAGGGGTCCCCGCCGTTCCAGCCGCCCAGGGCAATCACGCTGGTGCCGGTGGCGAGTTCCAGGCTGGCTGCCTGGCTGGCGCCGGAAACAATTCCGGACCACTTTGCCGTGCTGGCCTTCAGCAGCGCGGTGAGTTCGGAGTTCGCGGTGCCGGCGCCGTCGGGACCCGTTGCGCCGCTTGGCGCAGCAGCGTTGGGAACAGCACCGTCGGTAGCGTTGCCGCCGAAAGCAGTGCCGCCGTCGGTTGCGCCGTTCGGTGCCAAACCGGAACCGTCAGCGAGCCCCGACGCGGAGCTGTCCCGTCCGGCAAAGCCGGCGCGTCCTCCCAGGCCGCCCGGCCCGCCCATCGCGGATGCGGTGGGGCCCGACGTCGGGATCGATCCGGAGTGGGGCTGGGCTGCAGTTACGAAGGTCCACGCGGCGCTGCCCAGCCCGCCGGCCAGCAGCGAGACCGCCACGACAGCCGCCGTCGCCGTCCTGCGGAGCCTGGCCGGAATGGCCTGGAGCGAGTCGAGCCGGAGCAATAGTGCGGCGGCGGCCAGTACGCCGAGGATCAGTACGGCCACCCTGATCCAGGGCAGCCACGTGGCGTCGCGCCCCAGCAGCACCGCGGACCAGGCCGAGGCGGCCAGGACGGTGGCTGCCAGCGTAATCCGGGCGGGGAGGTGGGCCCGGCCGCGCCAGAGTTCGACGGACCCGATGCCCACCAGTGCGGCGATCGCCGGGGCCAGCGCTACAGCGTAGTACGGGTGGACGGTGCCGCTCATGAAGCTCAGGATGCCGGCGGTGACCAGCAGCCAGCCGCCCCAGAGGACCAGGGCAGCGCGCGTGCGGGAGGTTCGTGCCTCGCGGCGGGTGAACCACAGCCCGGCGCCCAGCAGGATCAGGGCGGACGGCAGCAGCCAGGACACTTCGCCGCCGAAGCTGGTCCCGAACATGCGGGTGATCCCCGCGGCACCGCCGAAGCCGACATTCCCGCCCATGCCGCCGCCACCGCCGGGCATGCCGCCGCCCATGCCGCCTTCGGAGCCGGTGATGCGGCCCAGGCCGTTGTAGCCAAAGGTCAGCTCAAGGAAGCTGTTGGTTTCGGAGCCGGCCATGTAGGGCCTGGCCGAAGCGGGTGTGAGCTGGAACAGTGCGATGTAGCTGCCGGCCACCAGCACGATCCCGCCTGCCGCGGCGAGCAGGTGCAGGAAACGCCGGCCGAGGCTGGTGGGGGCGGCCCAGAGGTAGGCCAGGGCCAGGCCGGGAACGATCAGGAAGCCCTGGAGCATCTTGGTCAGGAAAGCCAGGCCGATCACTGCACCGGCGGCCGCCAGCCATTTCCAGCCGGCCTTTTCGATGGCACGGGTGGTGAGGTAGGCGGCCAGCACCAGGCACAGGGTGAGCAGTGCGTCGGGGTTATTGAACCGGAACATCAGCGCGGCCACCGGGGTCAGCGCCAGCGCGCCGCCGGCGAGCAGGCCGGCCCCGGGGCCGGAGATGCGCTTGACGGTGAGGTAAAGAAGCCCGACGGCGGCCACGCCCATGAGTGCCTCCGGCACCAGCATGCTCAGCGGGGAGAAGCCGAAGATCCTGCCCACGAGGGCAGGAATCCACAGGGCCGCCGGCGGCTTGTCCACCGTGATCGCGTTTCCGGCGTCGAGGGAGCCGAACAGCAGCGCCGTCCAGTCCTTCGTGCCCGCCTGGATGGCTGCGGCGTAGAACGAGTTGGCGTATCCCGTGGCTTCGAGGTTCCACAGGTACAGCACGGCGGTGAACGCCAGCAGCGCTGCAGCCGAGGGGCGGATCCAGCGGGCCTGGTTTCCCAGCAGGAGCCGGGATGCCCTGCCGGTCCGGCGGGTTTGTTCCGGGGCGGCCTGGCGGGGCGCTTCGGGCGCGGCCTCTGCGGTGTGGGTTGATGTCCGCTCGAGTGCCGTCTGGTTTGGGGGAGTGACGGTGGTGCTCATGACTGTGTCATTTCTGTCGGGAGGGATGAGTGCGGAAGCGATGGCTCGGAGGCGGCAGGATCTGAGGGAGCGTTGGTGGGGACCGGCCGCCGTCGGAAGACCCAGAGCCGGAACAGCAGGAATTTCACTGTGGTGGCGGCGAGGTTCGCTGCAGTGACCGTGGCCAGCTCAAGCCAGCGGTCCGGCGTCGTGCCTCCCGGCAGTGCGCCGCTGTGGACCAGGGCCAGCGCGCCGGAGGTGAGGGCGAGCCCGATCCCGAAAACCAGCAGCCCCTCAAAGTGGTGGCGGGCAGCATCGCTGTTGCCTGCGATGCCGAACGTGAAGCGCCTGTTCGCGGCGGTGTTGGCCACGGCGGTGGTGAGCAGGGCCAGCAGGTTGGCCAGCTGGGGGTCCATCAGGTTGCGGCAGAGGTAGAAGAGGACCAGGTAGGCGAGGGTGGAGGCAACGCCGATGGTGCCGAACCGGACCAGTTGGCCGAACAGGCTTCCGCCCGGGCTCTGCTCCTGGCTGCGGGAAGCTGCCGGCAGCGGGCCGCGGGCAAGGGCGGCACGGAGTTCCGCGACCGGGATGCGGCCGGTGACCATGTCCTTGCTGAGCCGGGCCATTCCACGGACGTCGGCGAGGGCCGTCTGGACGATGTCCACGCTGGAGTTGGGGTCGTCGGTCCAGTCCACCGGCACCTCGTGGACGCGCAGGCCGCACCGTTCCGCGAGGACCAGGAGTTCGGTGTCGAAGAACCAGGCTGTGTCCACGGTGTGCGGGAGGATCTGCTGGGCGATGTCGGCGCGGATGGCCTTGAAACCGCACTGCGCATCGCTGAAGTGGGCGCCCATCAGGGACTGCAGCAGAAAGTTGTAGCTGCGGGAGATGAATTCGCGTTTCGGCCCGCGCACCACCCGGGAGTTGCGGGTCAGCCGGGTGCCGATGGCCAGGTCCGAGTGGCCGGAGATCAGCGGTGCCAGCAGCGGGCCCAGCGCGGCCAGGTCGGTGGAGAGGTCCACGTCCATGTAGGCCAGGACCGGCGACGGCGAGGCCAGCCAGACTTTCCGCAGGGCGTTGCCGCGGCCCTTCTCCTCGAGATGCACCACATCCACCTCACAGAGTTCCCGGGCCACGCGCTCGGCAGCCTTGAGCGTTCCGTCGGTGCTCGCGTTGTCTGCAACGGTGATGCGGAACGAGTGCGGGAACGTGCCGCGCAGGTAGGTGTGCAGCCGGCGCAGGCACTCCTCCAGGTCGCGCTCCTCGTTGTAGACCGGGATGGTCACGTCCAGGACCGGAACCGCGGCGGAGGTGTCGATGGGCTGCCGCCGGGGGTGCCTGCCTGGGGTGCAGGCCGGGGCATGGCCGGCCGCGCCGGCTGCCTGGAGCGTGTGCAGCTGGGTGTGCAGCGGTGGGCGGGGCTGGGTTCCGGAGGCGTGGTCAGTGATGGTCATGCAACAACAGTGGCGGCCGCTGTTATGAGGGTTTTAGGGCGAAGCTGTGCAGGGGCTGTGGAAGTGTTTCGGCGTGATGTTTTGAACGGGGGTGGCCGCATTTCTGCGCCACTTTGCCCGCTGCGGGAGGGGCGTGGGCAGCAAAAGGGCCCCGGATCCTGGCGGATCCGGGGCCCTCGGCATCAAAGCCGGTCACCCTAAAGCGGTGCAGAAATGTTCGCCGTCAGCCGGTCCGGCCGCGGCAACCGGTCAGTACCAGTTGTTGGCGAGGTGCCAGTTCAGCGCATCGCACGGGGAGCCGTAACGCTCCTTGATGTAGCCCAGGCCCCAGTTGATCTGAGTGCGGTAGTTGGTGCGGTAGTCCGCGCCGGAGCTCGCCATCTTCTCGGCGGGCAGCGACTGCACGATGCCGTAGGCGCCGCTGCTGGCGTTGGTGGCCGTGGTGCGCCATTCCGATTCCTTGGTCCAGAGCCGGTTCAGGCACTGCATCTGGTCTGCGGACCAGCCGAAGGAACCGAGCTTGCTGGCCGCGTAGGCCTGCGCGCCGGCGGGATCATTCACGGCGACCGGGGCAGCAGCCTTCACGGGGGCCACCTTGACGGCAACCTTGGCAACAGGAGCAGCCTTGGCGGCCGGCTTCGGGGCGGCCTTGACGGCAACCTTGGCAACAGGAGCAGCCTTGGCGGCCGGCTTCGGGGTGGCCTTGGCGGTCGCCTTGGTGGCGGACTGCGCCGCGATGGACGCCGCAGTCGGGGCCGGAAGGGCGGAGATCAGCGTCTTGTCGAAGCTCAGCGTCTGCCCGGCGTCAGCGGTGGCCGCTGTCGTCGGGGCGGCGGACGGCGCAGCCTGGTCGGCGGCCTGGCCGGCGGCGCCGACGCCCACGAGCACGGCGGCTGCGGTGGTCAGGATGGCTGCCCGGCGCCCAAAGGACGGAAGGTTTGCGGCGAAGCGGCCCAATGCCGTCGTGGGCGGCGTCGGTTCGGCGCGGTGCCGGGAAATGCCGGGGCGTGACGTCGTGCGGCCAGGCTTGTTCGAGGCGCGTTCAGGGCGCGCCTGAATCTTGAATTCAGACATGGTGGATTGCCTCTCAACACCTGCGGAGTTAGCTGTCGGGTTCGGATGAGGTCATCCGGCCGCACGGAAAATTCACGTGTCGGCTTCACCCCAAGGGCTGATGCGGAAAGCCCGGGACTCTGGTTCCCCCGCCTCTGCCTGATGTAGCGGAATCCGGGAAGCGGCAGAGCTGGGCGTCAATCCGGAGATGCGGCTCCAGTGGCGGCCGCACCCTATCGACGGTACAGGAGGCTTTTGATTAAGTCACATTTAGGTAACGGACATCACGACGACGGCGCGGCGCCTTGCGTGGGGAGCCGGACGGCAAATTCGGTCCGGCCGGGCCGGGATGTCACCTCGACCGTGCCGCCGTGCGCCTCGACGATGGACTGCACGATGGACAGGCCCAGGCCGCTGGTTCCCTCCGCCGAAGCCACGCCCGCGTCTCCCTGCGAAATCCCCGGCTCCCCCTGTGATGCGGGGGTGCGGAGGGCGGTTGGCGCGGTTTCGCCACCTGCGGCGGAGCCCTTCGCCGCCGCCGGTGCCGGCGCCAGGGCCGACCTTGCCGGCGTCGCACGTGACGCGTCTGCGCGGGCGAAGCGCGCGAAGACCTTGTCCACGAATTCGGGCGGGATGCCGGCGCCGTCGTCCGTGACAGTAATCACAGCACTGCCGTCGGCTGAGCGCAGGACGCCGGTGGTCACCGTGGTGCCGGGCGGAGTGTGCTTGCGTGCGTTCGAGAGCAGGTTGACCAGCACCTGGTGCAGCTGCGAGGCGTCGCCCCGGACCGATACCGGTTCCTCCGGAAGGTCGAGATGCCACGCCCGGTCCGGCGCCATGACTTTTTCATCGCTGACGGTCTCGATCACGAGCTGCGTGAGATCCACGTCGCTGAGTTTGAGCGGCTGGCCCTCGTCGAGCCGGGCGAGCAGCAGGAGGTCCTCCACCAGCGCGGTCATGCGTTCCGACTGGCTCTGCACGCGGGCAAGCGAGCGCTGGCCGTCCGGGGTGAACCTTTCGGTCATGCGCATCAGCTCCGTGTAGCCGCGGATGGCCGTGAGCGGGGTGCGGAGCTCATGCGAGGCATCCGCCACGAACTGCCGCACCTTCATTTCGCTTTCCTGCCGCGCTTCCAGCGCGTTGGAGACGTTGTCCAGCATCTGGTTCAGGGCGTGCCCCACGCTGCCCACTTCAGTTCCGGGGTGGGTGTTCGACGGCGGGACGCGGACGGCGAGTGCCACCTCACCGGCGTCCAGCGGCAGGCGGGACACCTGGGTCGCCACCTCGGAGAGCTGTTCCAGCGGCTTCATGGTGCGGCGGATGAGCACCGTCCCGGCCAGGCCGATCAGCACGAGGCCGCCCAGCGACACGATGGTGATGGTCCAGACCAGTGACGTCAGGGTGCTCTGCTTGTCTGCCAGCGGGAGTCCGGTCACCATGACGTCGCCGTAGGGTGTCTGGGCGGCCACCAGCCGGTAGGCCCCGGTGGACAGGGTGCGGTCGACGGGGCCGCCGTCAAGGCGGAGCCCCAGAAGGGTCTGGTTGTCTGCGGCCGAGAGAGTCTTGCGGCTGGCATCGGAGGCCAGGAATCCCGCGCTGACCTGCCCGGACTGGATCCTGGCCACCAGGGTGCCCACCCGCTGGCCCCGGCCTTCGAGAGGATCCGGCTTGTTGCCGGCAGAGCCCAGCGGCGGACGGCCAAAGTCCCGGGCCCTGTCAGCGGCGCCGGTGAGTTGATCGTCGAGCTGGCGGGTCAGGAAGGAATCCATCGACGCGTAGCTGAAGAGGCCGATGGCGGCACAGATCGCCACAAGGAGTGCCATCGCCACCAGGACCAGGCGCGTGCGCAAATGCCAGGTGCCCGGCTTCAGCCAGCTCCGGCGCTGCGTGCGGACGGCTCCGGAAAGGTTTGCCACGGCCTACTCTGCCGGCTTGATGACGTAGCCCGCGCCGCGGACGGTGTGGATCATCGGCGGGTGCACGGCATCGACCTTCTTGCGCAGGTAGGAGATGTACAGCTCCACGATGTTGGCCTGGCCGCCGAAGTCATAGTTCCACACCCGGTCCAGGATCTGGGCCTTGCTGACCACGCGCTTGGGGTTCTCCATGAGGTAGCGCAGCAGCTCAAACTGGGTTGCTGTCAGCTGCAGCTCGTCGCCCGCCCGGGTGACTTCGCGTGTGTCGAGGTTCAGGACGAGGTCGCCCACCACGAGTTCAGCGGAGTCCATCGCGGCCACGCCGGAGCGCTGGACCAGCCGGTGCAGGCGCAGCAGGACTTCCTCCATGCTGAACGGCTTGGTGACGTAGTCGTCGCCGCCCGCGGCGAGGCCCACGATGCGGTCCTGTACCGCGTCCTTGGCGGTGAGGAACAGGGCGGGGACCTCCGGCGCGAAGGCGCGGATCCTGCCCAGGAGCTCGACGCCGTCGAACCCTGGAAGCATCACGTCCAGCACCAGCACGTCGGGGCGGAACTCCTTGGCGAGTTTCACGGCCCCAGGGCCGTCCGCGGCGACGGCGACGGACCAGCCGGCCATGCGCAGGCCCATGCTCATGAGCTCGGAAAGGCTCGGCTCGTCGTCGACCACCAGGGCGCGGATGGGGGAGCCGTCCGGGTGGGTCAGCTGGGGAAGGTTGTTGGTCATGGAGTGCGAAGTGGCCATGTGACAACTCTCCGTTCTGGTGTTTAGCCGCCGCTTTGGCAACCCTGTGCGCCGGCTGTGAATCCCAGCCTAGCGAGCTGGAAGGCGCGCTGTACGTACTTTTCAGGTCACAGCCATGGCTCTTGCGCCGCACAGCCCAATCACAGGAAGGCTTTCCAGTCTGGAACGGACACTTCCGCACCCCTAAGGAGATCGCAATGAGCGGACAGCAGCACGCACCTGTTCCGGAAACCACACCCCTGCCTCCGGCGCCTCAGCCGGACGGGCACGCCTACCAGCCAGGACCGGACGCGGGGCCGGCTGCCCGGCCGTCCGCGGGGCCCACCGCAGGACCGGACGCCGGGCCCGACGCCGAAACGGACCGGATGCCGGTGGCCGGCCAGGGGTCCGGAACCTCGCCGGGCTGGGGTGGGGGCTGGGGAGGGCCGCCGTCGGCCGGAAAAGCGGGCGGTTCGGCTGCCGGCGGCAAGCCGTGGACCATGAAGCGCGGGCTGGTGGTGGCGGGCGCGGCGACCGTTCTGGCTGCTGGTGCCGGAGCCACTGTGTACGGGCTGGGCAGCAACGCTGCCGCTGCCAACGGAACAGCCGCCGGGACCCGGGGTGGCTCGGCCCAGGGCGGTGTCCAGGGTGGCCTGCCCCAGGATGGCGGTTCCATGGGCGGTCCGGGCGGTATGCAGGCACCGGGCAGCGGAACAGTGCCGGGCCAGGGAGGCGACTTCGCGCCCGACGGCCTTGGCGGCATGGGCAGCGGCATCTCCACGGCGGTCCATTCGGAATACGTCGTGGAAGAGAACGGGCAATACGTCACCAAGGTGGCGCAGCTCGGCACCGTTTCGGCGGTTTCCTCCGGTTCGGTCACGGTGAGGAGTGCCGACGGCTTCACACGCACCTACACGCTCAGCGGTGACACGGCGGTGAGCAACATGCTGCAGCGGCGGCGGCAGTCGGCAACGGGCGAACTGACGTCGGCGGATATCGTGTCCGGGGCCACCGTCAGGATCGTGGCCGGCAAGGATGGTTCGGCGTTTGCCGCCGAGAGCGTCCAGGTGAGCGGGACCGCCACCACCCAGTCAGGCGGGAGCAGCGGTTCGGGCGCACGCACGGGCTCGAGCCAGTCCAGCTGACCAGTGCGGGAAGGGGCGGCGCCCAGGCAACCGGGCGCTGCCGCCGTCGTTCGTTTGGATTTGACCAACGGCTCCAAGCCGGGCCTGGCAAAAAGTCCCTGGCGGGGCCGCGTCATAGCTGGACAATCGGCGAATCGCCGCTGCGGGTTTCCGGCAATTCAAGCGTCATTGAATATTCAGCGAGTATTTACCCCAAAATCGAAGAAGATTCTGTATGGGCGGCTTTCCGACCGTTTGTTCAGGAAAATTAATCCCAAAAATGCCCGCTGACAAAACTGTGATTTATCACACAAACTGGCTGTTTGTCTCAGCATGCGGACAGTTCCGTCCATTGTTACTTGCAAGTTTTCATTGTTACGTTGCACACTTTCAAATGTGAACAAGAACTCAACAGCAACTGCAGCCGCAGAATACTGGCCCAGCACACCCGCTGCTGCCGACATGCGCTGTTGTCGAATGCACGCCTGACTTTCACCACCCACGAAGTTTTTAGGCATTCGCCCCCAGCCCAGCGTAGGGCGCCCCTCCCCAAGACATTGCGGGGACCCAAGCATTCGAGCCGCGATGACGGCCATTCACATTGAGGTAAGCAAACATGTCAGTTGCATCCGGATACGTCCACATCTCAGTCCGTAACGCCAATAAGGCCGGCCAGGCGCCGGGCCTGCGCCAGGGATTCGGCGCCCGCCCCGCCTTCGCTCCGGGAGGACAGGCCAACAGCATCCCCGCCGCCCCGGGTTATGCACCCCAGGGCTACAACCCGAACTCGTACGGCCAGCTCCGCGCCGTGCAGGCCGAGGAAGCCGCGCCGCTGACCGCGCCCACGCCTCTGGTGGCCCCGCTCGCCGCTGCGCCGGTCCGGCCCGTTCCCAACGACAACGTCGCCCGCGGATTCGTCCTGTACATGGGCATTGACGAGGAAACCGCGGCTGCCGCCGGCACCTCGATCGCCAAGCTTGCCCAGGAGATCCGGGCCTACGCCCAGTCGCTGGTTACCGGTGCTGAAAGCTACGCCGCCGTTGCCGTGGCACCGGCCAGCGCGCCGGGCTCCGCGCTCGACGTCGTCCGTTCCACTTTCGGTGATCCGACCGTCAACGCCCGGCAGCGCACCGAGACCGCACGCCCGCAGCCGGCCCAGGATCCCCGCCCCTCCGGTGTCCTGATCGACCTTGCCCGCCGCGAGGTCCACCTCGACGGCGAGTCCCTGAACCTGACGTTCAAGGAATTCGAACTGCTCAACTACCTCGTGGAGAACGGCACCCGCACCGTGGGCCGCGACGAACTGCTCGAGGGCCTGTGGCGCAACGCCGAAGAAGTGCCGAATGAGCGGACCATCGACGTCCACATCCGCCGCCTCCGCTCGAAGCTGGGCCGCCTTGCCAACACCGTGCGCACCGTCCGCGGCCAGGGCTACCGCTTCTACGAGCACCCCGAGGTGGTTGTCTGGGCCGCTCCGGAGTACTCGATCTAGTCTCCGCGCCGCTCCGCGGCTGATGTGGGCTTGCGATAGTAGGGTGAGTCCATGAGCGCGCACCATAAGAAGCGGCTGGTCCTCATGCGCCACGCCAAAGCCGACTGGCCGGGCGGGGTGGCGGACCATGAGCGTCCCCTGGAGGAACGCGGTCACCGCGAGGCCCCGCTTGCGGGCAAGTGGCTGCTCAAGCACAACATCGTCCCGGATTTCATCCTCTGCTCCAGTGCGCTGCGCACGCGGCAGACCTGCACCTGGGTGTGCAGCGAACTCGGCGAGAAGGCCCCGACGCCGAAACTTGAGGACGGGCTCTACGGCGCCTCAGCGCTGCGCATGCTTGCGGTCATCAACCACGTGCCGGACACCGTGACCACGCTGATGGTGATCTCCCACATGCCCGGGGTGCAGGACCTGGCCATGCACCTGGCATCCCGGGACTCCAACCATGACGCCTACATGGATGCCGCAACACGCTTTCCCACCAGCGGACTGACAGTGCTGGAAACGGAGAAACCCTGGGCTGAACTGGACGGCCAGGACGCCAGGCTCACCCACTTCAAGGTCCCGCGCGCACACTAGCCGCAGCCGCGCAGAGGCCGGCGCAGGCGAGTAGGCTTGTCCCCAGCGTCGTCTAATGGGGAAGGGCCGCCATGCTGAATTCTGTACCCGCCCGGTGGCGGGCCGGGGCCCGGCGGTTCGCTGCCGCCGTCGTTGTTCTTCTGATGCTTTCCGCCGGGGCACAGCAGGCCGCGGCAGCACCGTCAGGTGAGGTACTGTCCACGCAGGTGGTGTCGAACCCCAGCCATGCGTGGGTCCTGGTGAACAAGTCACGGCCGCTTAATCCCCGGCAGTTCGCGCCGGCGGACCTCGTCAGCTGGAACGGCAGCGGCCATCTGCTGCGGCGCCAGGTCGCCGGTGCCTTGAGCCAGCTGTTCGCCGGGGCGCGCGCCGCCGGATATTCCCTCGAAGTCATCAGCGGTTACCGGTCCTACGCGTCCCAGAGTGCCCTGTACAGCTCCTACGTCCAGATGTACGGGCAGGCCTATGCGGACCAGATCTCTGCCAGGCCCGGCTACAGCGAGCATCAGACCGGGCTCGCGGCGGACATCGGCAACGCCGGCGGTGGCTGTGGCCTCACAGCCTGCTTCGGGACCACCCCGGGCGGGCGCTGGGTGGCGGCGAATGCCCACCGCTACGGATTCATTGTGCGCTACCCGCAGGGTTACTCCGGCATCACCGGCTACACCTATGAGCCATGGCACCTAAGGTTCGTCGGCGTTCCGCTGGCCACCGACATGAAGAGCCGCGGCATCCCCACCATGGAACAGTACTTTTCCGCCCGCCCCACCATCAGGAGCGGGGCGGACGTGCTCGCCGCCGATTCCGCCGGCGTGCTGTGGTCCTATCCCGCCAACGGCCGGGGCGGATTTGGCACGCGCGTCCGGATCGGACCGGGCTGGTCAGGCCTGAAGGCCGGCTTCGTCGCCGACTGGAACGCCGACGGCGTGAACGACATCGTGGCCCAGTGGAAGACCGGGACGCTCTCCGTGTACCGCGGCAAGCTCTCCGGCGGCTTCCTCAGCCCTATCCGCGTGGGCACGTCGGGATGGCAGTCCATGACCATCAGCGTGGGCAAGTGGCAGAACGGCATCCGGTATCCGGGTGTCGTGGCCACGGCCGCTGAAGGCGCCATGTACTACTACCCGAACGCCAGCGGCGGTGCGCTGAGCGCAAAGCTGCGGATCGGGCAGGGATTCCAGGGCATGAAACTGGCCATGGCGGACTTCGACAATGACCGCCGCCAGGACCTGCTGGTCACCAAGGCGTCCGGCGAGCTCCTGCTGTACAGGTCCGACGGCGCCGGGAAGTTCGCAGCCGAACCCCGCCGCCCGGTGGGGACAGGATGGAATGCAGTGGTCCAGTCCTCCGCCTCGTTCGGCTTCCAGGGGCCGGGAACGCGCGGACTCATCGCCAAGACCACCGACGGGCGCCTCGTCTACTACGGCCTGGGCAACAGCCAGTTCACCGGTCTTAGTGCCGTCGGGCCGGGCTGGCAGTCGTTCAACATCTTCCGGTAGACCAGCCCTGTGCCGGTGGCGCGGCGTCCGGATCTTCCCGTCGGACGACCTGAATGGTCGGCCCTTAGGTGTGGGGGTTGGCCTGCAGCCGCGGAGAATAGAGCGCCGGGCGCCGGTCGCTGAGCGTATCGTTGCGCGGCCCGATACGGGTGCGTTCGGCCGGCACGGTGATGACTGTATCCAGCCGGCCGGCAGCATCAGTCGCACCGGCTGGCCAGCCGTCGCAGCCGGTCGCTGCGGTGCCCTGGGTCCACGTACGGCCGCGCTCGGTGCCGCCACGGTCACAGCAGACGATGGCCACACAGGACGCTCTGGCAGCCGCCATGGCCTGGACCACTTCCGGGGCGTGTTCGCCGGCTGGCCGCGGCACCAAAGGCCAGTTGGTAGGAACTGCGATGATCTCGGCCCCGCCGAGTGCCAGCGACCGCGGCATCTCCGGAAACTCGAGGTCGTAGCAGATCAGTACCCCGAGCGGCCCGAGCGGGGTCTGAACCACCGGCGGCGGCGCGCTGCCTGGCTCGAACAGCGACTGCTCCTCATCCCAGAGGTGTGTCTTTCGGTAGACGGAAATGACACCTGCGTGTGTCATGACGGCGGCACTGTTGAAGAGCGAGTGCTCGCCGCGTTCGCAGAATCCCAGGACCAGCACCATGCCCGGATCGAGCAGCGAAGCCCATTGGCCGAAGGTGGGATCATCCGCGGCCAGGGCGCACCGCTCCGCCTCGTCGGGCCGGAGGTAGTAGCCGCTGGTAGCGAGCTCCGGCAGGACGAGCAGCTGCACGCCGTCTTTTACCGCAGCATGGATCGCCTCCTCGATCATGCGAAGATTTGCTGCGAGGTCGCCTATGCTCGGTGCCAGCTCGTGGGCCCGCACAGCCACGCTGCGTCCGGCTGCCGCCGCCGCGGCAGGAGACGTCGCCTGGTCCCGGGGTTCTGCGGCCATTACGCGAGTGCGGGCGGGGTTTGTCCGGCCACCAGCTCGCCGGCCCGTTCGAGCCGCATAGTCGCGGTGGCGCGGTGCGCCGCCATGCCTTCGGAATCCGAAATGACGGCAACGGCCGTGGCGAGGTCAGTCGTGGCCTCTCGGTCGACACGCTGATAGGTGAGCGGCTTAAGGAACCGGGATACCGACAGTCCGGCAGAGTGCCTGGCGCCCCCGGCCGTCGGCAGTACGTGGTTGGTTCCGGCCATACCCTTGTCGGAGTAGGCCACCGTGCTCCATTCGCCGATGAAGAGCGATCCGTAGTTGCGGAGGGCGGCGTGGTAGTAGTCGTTGTCGGCTGTCAGGATTTCCAAGTGTTCCGGTGCCAGGTCATCCATCAGCGTCACCGCCACCTCACGGCTGGATGCTAACGTCACCGATCCGTAGTCGCGCCAGGCGGCGCCGGCGATCTGAGCGGTTTCAAGGGTTGCCAGTTGGCGCTCCACGGCTGCAATGACCTCCAGCCCGAGTTCCTCGGATGTCGTGACGAGGGCGGCGGGGGAGTTGGGGCCGTGTTCAGCCTGGCCGAGCAAATCGGCCGCGACCAGTTCGGCGTCCGCGCTCTCGTCAGCGATCACCGCTACTTCCGAGGGGCCGGCGAGCAGGTCGATGGCCGCCGTACCGAACAACTGGCGCTTGGCTTCAGCCACATAGGCGTTGCCGGCCCCCACCAGCATGTCCACCGGAAGGTCGCCAAGCAGCCCGAAAGCCATTGCGGCCAGCGCCTGTACGCCGCCGAGCACAAAGAGCCGGTCGACGCCGGACAGGTGCGCGGCATAGACCACGGCATCGTTGGCGAAGCCGCCGGGCTGCGGAGGAGTGCAGGCCGAGACGGCGGGAACCCCGGCCGCCTTGGCCACCCCCACCGTCATGAAGGCGCTGGCCGTCAGCGGGAAGCGCCCGGCAGGCAGGTAGGCGCCCACGCGTGAGACGGGGATGTACCGTACCCCGGCGTGGAGCCCGGGTATGAGTTCGGTATCGAAGTCCACGAGGTGGTCCCGCTGCACCCGGGCAAACGCCTGGGTGCGTGCGGCCCCCAGTTCAATTGCCGCACGCAGGTCCGCCGGGAGCCGGTCCCCGCTGGAGGCGATCCGGGCGACGGGCAGTTCGATGTCGCCGCCGTCCCAGCCGTCAAGTTTTTCCGCGTAGCGCAGGACGGCATCGATGCCTCCCGCCTCGATCTCGCGGAGCATTTCCGAGACGGTGGTGATGACGGCGGGGTCGCGCTGCGCAGCAGGCGCGTTCACCGCCGGCGTTTTAAGGTGGCGGTAGGAGCCATGGAGGTCTTTGAGGACTGCAGGAGTAAAAAGCATGCAGCGATCCTAGGCACGAGCCGAAATACCGCACAAGAGCTATGAAAGCTATCAAAGGTATAGCTTGTCCCTATGACCCTGACACAGCTTCGAGCTTTCCTCATGGCCGCGACCCTCGGATCGTTTACCGCTGCGGCCCTTGAACTCGGCACCACGCAACCGACCATTTCCGAACTTGTGCGCAAGCTCGAGGCCGTATGCGGGCTCCAGCTGTTTGTGCGCGGCGGCCGCCGGCTCGTTCTGACATCGGCGGGGCATGAGCTGCTGCCGTGGGCCCGCCGCGCCGTGGAAGGAGCCGATGGCGCCGAGCAGTCCCTGAGCGCGCTCCGCGGGCTCAGCGGCGGGGTGGCCTCCATGGGGGTGCTGCGCAACGCGTCCTACTATTTCCTTTCCGATCTGGCGGTACGGTTCCATGCCGAGCGGCCGGGGGTGCGCACCCGGCTGGTGGGCCAGAATTCCGTCGAAGTGGCCGACGCCGTGCGGTCGGGCGAGCTCGAAGCCGGACTCGTGGTGCTTCCCGTCAACGACGACGGCCTGTCTGTCACGCCGCTGTTGCGTGACGAGGTGCTGTGGGCCAGTTCCGACCCCGAGCGCGTCCGAAAGCCCATAACCGTGGAGGCGATCACGGAAGCTCCGCTGATTCTCTACGACGCCCACTACGGCTGGCAGGACCCCACCAGACGCCAACTGGCAGAACGCGCCCAGCTGGCGGGGATCCGGCTGGAGCCGATGATCGAGGTCGAGAACGTGGAGTCAGCCCTGCGCCTGGTGGCCCGCGGCGTGGGCGAAACCCTCACTTCGCGGGCAGTTTCGGTCAGTGACATCTTCCCGCAGGGCGTGTTCACCGTCCCGTTTGCGGATCCCCTGTACGACACCATCGCCGTCGTGGTCCGGGAGGACGCGGCCCTCTCGCCGGCGACCGCCGAATTGGTGCGGCTGGCGACAGAGATGGTGATGAAATCTGCCCAACCGGCTTAGTCCATAGGGAGGGGCTATGCGCTCCAAAGGTTTATATCGTCTTGTGCGATGCCTCGATCGTTCCTAATGTCGGAAAACCGAGGTTTTACCGTCGTCCGGAAAGTCCCATGGATGTTGCGCCTCGCGTATCTGACCACTTTTGAGGAGAACCATGAGCCAATCCGCCATGGATGTTTCGCAGCCGGCGGGACAGCCCGAACTTGTCGAATCCCGTTCCATTGACTGGGTGCCCCTGACCGAGCGCCGGGGCAAGCCCTGGAGTCTGTTCCCGCTCTGGTTCATGTCCAACGCCAACGTAACCACTCTGGCGACGGGCATGCTCGGAGCCGCGCTGGGTGCGTCCTTCTTGACCTCGTTGCTCGCAATCTGCCTCGGCGTTGCGGTGGGAACTGTGTTTACGGCCTTCCACTCCGCGCAGGGTCCCCAGCTCGGGCTACCTCAGATGATCCAGTCGCGGGCCCAGTTCGGTTTCCGTGGCGTCGCCGTAATCTGCGCCATCGTGGTCTTCAGCCTTGTCGGGTTCAACATGTTCAACCAGATGCTGGCCGCCGAGATACTGACCATGACCACCGGCGTTGATGCGAACCCGCTGTGGTATTTCATCATCAGCGGCCTCGCGCTCGTGCTCGCCATTTTCGGCTATCACTGGATCCACAACACGCAGAAATGGCTGACCTTGGTCTTCCTGCTGACATTCGGCGTCTTTACGGCGGCTACGCTCGTCTTCCTGCCGCTCGATCCCGCCCAGTTCTCTCTCTCGGGATTCGACTGGGTGCCGTTCCTGCTGCAATTCGGTGCCGCCGCAGCCTATGCCCTCGGCTGGGCACCCTATGTCTCGGACTATTCCCGGTACCTTCCCCCGGAGACAAAGCCGGGCAGGGCACTGTTCTACACATATGGTGGGGTCTTCGTCGGAGCGGTGTGGCTGATGGCCCTCGGCGCATTCGTCGCCGCCGTTTTCCAGGGAGCATCGCCGCTTGAAGGCGTCCGTGACGCCGCCGATCAGATTCTCCCCGGCGCCGGGTTCTGGCTGCTCATTGCGGCGCTTCCCGGGCTGGTCAGCGTCATCACCATTAACATCTATGCGGCAGCCATGGAACTCATCACCATCGCCGATTCGGTCAGGCCGGTCCGGCCTACACGGGCCCTCCGCATCCTCGGGTGCACCATCATCGCCCTGGCAGCCTTCATCGGCTCACTCCTGAGCACCGGTGACTTCCTTGCCAACTTCGGCAGTTTCCTGGTGATCCTGCTGTACGTGCTCGTGCCCTGGACCTCCGTCAATCTCGTCGACTACTACTTCGTGCGCCGCGGACACTACGCCATCAGGGAGATCTTCACACCCAACGGAATCTACGGGACCTGGGCCTGGCGCGGGATGACCGCCTACCTGATCGGCATCATCGCGATGACACCCTTCGCCGTCACCGCCTGGTACGTCGGCCCCGTTGCCCAAGCTCTTGGGGGAGCAGACCTGGCCCTGTTTGCGGGCTTGGCGGCCTCTGCCATCGCCTACCTCATCCTGGGCCGGACTATCGACTTCGAAGCGGAGCAGCGCGCTGCCGAAGCCGGCCGCCAGACGACCGGACAGGAAGCCGTGCGGTTCTGGAATCCCGCTTCACACTAGCGAATGCTGCACGCTTGTCAGGCGCCGACCGGCCAGGCCAGGCCAGCCCGCCGTGCGGCCAAGGCTGAACCCGTGCTGCAGCTTCAGCGGCGTGGAGCCCTGCCGGTTCCCGTCTTTGTTCCTGCCGCTCGCGGCGGAGCCACCCTCGGAGGCGGGGTACGCTGCGGCGGCGTTTGCCGCGTTCCCGCTTTCTGGCCCGGGGTCTGTTGCGTAGATTGCCGGGCACCGGCCGGGAGCCTGGCCGCGGGCCGCGCCGGTGCTCCGGCCGCGCGAGACGCGGACGCGGGAGTCTGTCTGCCGCCCGTACCGGACCGGCTGGCGGTGCCGGCCCTGCCGGCCCGGGCGTTGCCTGCGCTTCGGGCTGGTCCTCCGCTCCGGGGCCTGGCCGCTGCAGCAGGGCCGGCGTGCCGCAACCGGCGGCGGGACGGCCAGACCGCCGCACAGAACAGCACCAGCAGGGTCAGCACCCCTGAAGCCGCCGCAAGGTAGAAGTAAATGTCCGAATCCCGGGAAGCCACCGCCTGGCCCAGGGCGGCTGCGTCCTGGTTGAAGGCCAGTCCCCACATGCGCAGGAACGCTATGCTGCAGCCGATGAACAGGCTGGTGCCGGCGCCGCCCGCCAGCAGGGCAAGGTAGCGCCGCCTGGCGAAGGCTTCGGACACGGACGCCACGTACCCCACCGCCACGGCGGCGAGAAAGGCAACCAGTGCGGCTTCCTCAAGCGTGATGGCGGTCAGCACCAGCAGGCCCGCCGCCGCGGCAAACGCGCCGATCGCTGTCTTTCCGCTGTTACCCATGTGGCCCATGGGACTAATCATCCCTGAGGTTGGGGTCCCTTCAGCACGTAGCCGCGCATGATTGTCATGATGGCTGCAACGCTTTGGTCACGGCTCCGCTCGGGGTTGTAGGTCTGGCGGTCCAGCCCCACCACAAAGCAGGCACCGAACACGGCCGCTTCCAGGCTTCCCCGCGAGATGGAGGCGTCCACCGGGTACTGCCCGGCCACGCTTTCGATTGCCGTGCCGATCACCTGCAGCAGCCGGCCCCGGAGCTCCACGAAGGTGTCCTGCCACTCGCTCGGGGTGCGCCACTGCTCGCCCACCCACAGCCGGGCAAAGGACGGATACTCTGCCATGAAATCCATCGCCTGGCCGATCATGGCCTCCATGCCCGCCAGCGGGTCCGCCTTCCCGCCCCGCACGCTGAGCAGCCGCGCCTCGAGAATGTCCACCCCGTGCCGCAGCAACTGGGCGATGAGGTCCGACTTGCTGCCGAAGTTGTAGTAGACGGTCCCCTTCGACACGCCCGCCGCAGCGGCAATCTCGTCCACCGTCACACCTGACGCACCGCGTTCGCCGATCAGTTCCATGGACGCCTCGAAGAGCTTCTGCTTCGTGGCGTTGGTTCTGCCGGGGCGAAGCTTCCTTGGCGCGACGGGGTCTTGATCCGCCTCCAGCGTGCTCATACGGCGATCTCCGGTTTCAAGGTTTTCAGGGTCCAGAACTTGTTCTTGCGGACGGCCAGCGTTGACAGGGCCATCCCCAGCAAAGTGTAGCCAAACAGCCCCACCACCGTTGCCGGAATCAGGGACAGGTCAGCCCCGTAAACCAGGTGCCGCATGCCGTCCACCACATAACCCATCGGCAGGACCCGGTGGACGGCGTGCAGCGGTTCGGGCGTGGTCTGCCACGGGAAAGTGCCGCCGGAGGAGACCAGCTGCAGCACCAGCAGGATGAGCACCACCAGCTTCCCGGGCGAACCGAGCAGCGCCACCACGCCCTGGATGATGGCGCTGAACGCCATGGCGGCAGCCAGCAGGAGCAGCCACATCAGCCACGGATGGGCAGGCTTCAGTCCCAGGCCCATGGTGACGACGACGGTGAGCAGGCTTGCCTGCACGGCGGCGACCGCCAGGAACGGAAGCCAGCCGCCGACAGCGATCTTCCAGGCCGGCGCATTGGAGGCCAGGGCGCGCTGGGTGACGGGACGCATCGCCTGGACCAGCATGAAGATGCCGATCCAGAGGGCAAGCGTCATGAAGAACGGGGCGAGCCCGGCTCCGTAGGAACCGGCTTTTGCCTGCGAGACGTTGCTGACCGCCACGGGGTCGGACATCACGGCCGAGAGGCTGCTCCTCTGCGAGTCGTCGGGGTGGGGGACTTTGCCGGCGCCCTGGGACAGCCCGGCAGCCAGTTTCCCGGCACCGGCCGCGGCGGTGCCCGCGCCGCTCTCCAGCTGCGCCGCACCGTCGTCGAGCTTCTGGGCGCCCGCCGAGAGGGCGGCGGCGCCGTCCACCGCCGTCTGCTCTCCGGCCGCCAGAGCCGAAACGCCGGCCGCCAGCCGGTCTGCCCCGGCAGACGCCGTCGAGATGCCGCCCGTCAGTGCCGGAGCCGCGGCGGCCAACCGCGCTGCACCGGCGCTGACCGCAGCTGATCCGTCGGACAGCTGCTGGATCTGCGCGGCGTCCGCCTGGATCTTCGCCTTAGCATCACCGACAGGGCCGGAGGCGGCTGCGGCATCGGCCTCCGCGAGGACCCGGTCCGCCTGTTCCTGGGTGAGGACACCGGCGGCCACCAGCTTGCTGTTGGTCTCCTGCAGCCTGCTGCGGAGGCCGTTTTCAGCTGCTTCAAGCTGCCCGACGGCGTCCTGGACCTTGCTGTTGAGGGCCGCATTTCCTGCCGCAACCTGCGCCGCGCCGTCGGCGAGGCGCTGCGAGTCCGCCGGAAGCCCCGAGGTCTTGTCCCGCAGCTCCGCCAGTCCTCCGCTCAGCCGTCCGGCACCGGCCGACAGCTCATTGCCCCCGTCGCGCAGCTTGATCTGGCCGTTGTAGAGATCGGCAGCGCCGGTTTCCAGCTTCCCGGTTCCCGCATGCAGGGTTGCTGTGCCCTCGTGCAGGCGGGTGACGCCGTCGGCAAGCTGGGTGGCGCCGTCGGCGGCCTTCACCATCTGCGTGTGGATGGTGCCGAACCCGGTGAGGAGCTGGTTGGCCGTCTCCGCGCCCACTTCCTTGGCCACCGAAGCATGGACGGCCGTGGTCAGCTTGTCCACGATGGTGCTCAGCAGATAGTTGTTGGCGTCGTTGGTGGTGACGTTGAGCATGGCTTGGGTGGCCGAGTCGAAGCTGCCTGGTGAGGCCAGGTTGGCGGAGAAGTCCTTGGGTATCTTGAGGGCGAAGGCGTACCTTCCGTCGCTGACGCCCTGGTCCGCCTCCGAGGCAGACGGAACCGACTGCCAGTTGAACACGTGCCCGTCCAGGAGGCTGTCTGCCACTTTCTGCCCGGCCTCCAGCCGCGTTCCGTTGCTGGTGGCTGCTCCGGCGTCCTCCACCACGAGCGCAGCGTCGATCCGGTCCAGGTTGCCGTACGGATTCCAGTTGGCATAGAGGTACACGGCGCCGTAGAGCAGCGGGACCATGGCGAGGGCCAGGACGGTCAGCTTTGGCAGCAGTCCGCCGGTCATGCGCTTGAGTTCGGAGCGCGCCAGCCGGAGGACAGTCACTTGGCCACCCCATCCGTCAGGCTGGAGTTTTTGTCCAGATAATCGGACTTCGGGGGCGTTTTGCGGCCATTATGTGTACAAAAACTCTCCTCGGCCGGAGCGGAAACAACGTTGCCTACCGCGGCGGACGGTCCGGTCCAGCCGTCCGGGAGGGCGCTGACAGTAGCGACGACGGCGAGGGGCCGGCCGCCGTCGTGCGCCAGTGCCGTAAGCCGCGGCAGCCAGTCGGCAGTGTCGGCGCCGTGCCGGTCGGGGGAGTCCACGACGAGGAGGTCCGTGCCGGGGTTGGCGAGGGCGAGCGCCGTGAGGAGTTCGGTGCGGCGGGCGGGAGGGAGCTGCTCCGTCCACATGCCGGCCACATCCTCGAAGCGGTTGACCTTCAGCCACGGCTTGCTGAGCAGGGCACCGCGGTAACGCCGGGGAATCAGGGCCAGGTCCTCGGTCACGAGATCCGCGACGCTCAGGTGCTGTTCGGGTTCGTTGACGCCGGGGGAGTCCACCAGGGCGCTGGCGCGCCGCAGCGGCCGGACCCCGGCGGAGCCGTCCCAGCTGACAGTGCCGCCGTCGGATTTCATCCGGCCGCTGAGGGCGAGCGCGAGGGCCGTCCGCTGGTCCTGGCGTTCGCCGGCCGCCAGCAGCAGTTCGCCGCGGGCCACCTGAAGGGAAGTCGGCGGCAGGAGGTCGACCCGCCGGCCTTTCACGCTGAGCTGTCGTGCGCAGAGCAAAGGGAGCCTTTCGCAGAAGTTGTCTGCAATAAGGCTAACTGAACTGACTAGTCAGTTCAAATAAGCATCAGAGGCCGTACTTCTCCAGCAGCCGCAGCCAGACCTCGCTGATCGTGGGATAGGAGGGCACGGCGTGCCAGAGCCGGTCCAGCGGCACTTCCCCGACGACGGCGATCGTCGCTGCGTGCAGGAGTTCGGCGACGTCGGGCCCGGCAAAGGTTGCGCCGAGGAGCACCTTGCGGTCCTCATCCACCACGAGCTGGGCCCAGCCTTCATAGTTCCGGGCGTGCAGGGAGGAGCCCGCCACCTCGATGGGCAGCTCCACGGACGATGCGTTGTAGCCGTCCTTGCGGGCCTGCTCCAGCGACCTTCCCACGTTGGCCAGCTCGGGATCGGTGAACACCACGTTGGGAATGGCGTGCTGGTCGGCTGTCTGCGCATACCGGCTCCACGGCTCGGGCTCCCCGCGTAGCTCGCCCTTGGCGCGGGCGGCGATGGCCGCCCCGGTGGCCCGGGCCTGGTATTTGCCCTGGTGGGTCAGCAGCGCCTTGCCCGCGGCGTCGCCCACCGCATACAGCCAGGGGCCGTCGCTGTTGCCCGATGCTTCCGCCACCAGGCCGGTGCTGTCCGTGCGGATGGCCAGGGGCTTGGAGTCGCCGGCGGACAGCCCCACGCTTTCCAGCCCGAGTCCTTCCAGGGCAGGACGCCGCCCCGTCGACACCAGCAGTTTGTCCACGGTGACGGTGTCACCGCCGTCGAGCGCGAGGGTCAGGGAGCCGTCGGAATTTCGCCGGACACTGCGGGTCTTGGTATCGAGCCTGAGCTCCACCCCGTCAGCCCGCAGCCCGGTGGCCACCAGCTCCGCAGCCTCTTTGGGAAAGTTGCCCAGCAGGCCGCTGCGGGCCACCAGTGTGACCGCGGACCCGAGGCGGGCAAAGGCCTGGGCGAGCTCCGTTCCGGCGACGCCGCCGCCCAGCACGCCAAGCCGTTCGGGGATCTCCTTCGCCGAGGTCGCCTCCCGCGTGCCCCAGTACTCAACCTCGGACAGCCCTTCCACTGGCGGCTGGTTGGGCGTGGAGCCGTTGGCAAGTACGACGGCGTGACGCGCCGTGAGTGCGTAATCGTCGCCGTCCAGCCCGGCTACTTTGACCGACCGCTCGCCGGTGAGCCGTGCCCGGCCGCGGATCAGTTCGATCCCCGCGCCGTCCACCCATTCCACCTGGCTGGCATCCTGCCAGTGCGAGGTGAAGGAGTCGCGCCGCTTGAGGACCGCGGCCGCGTCGAGTGTTCCGGTAATGGCTTCGCTGGCACCCGGGACTGCTTGGGCTCCGTGCAGTGCGGTGCCGGGGCGCAGCAGCGCCTTGGACGGCATGCAGGCCCAGTACGAACACTCGCCGCCCACCAGTTCGGATTCCACGAGGACCGCCGTCAGGCCTCCCTGCACCACCCGGTCGGCAGCGTTCTCGCCCGCCGCGCCGGCGCCAATCACAATGACATCGAATTCCCGTTCAACAAGTCGTGGCATGGCATCAGACTACGCCCGCCGTTGCCGCGGACTTCGGCACCCGGTGCTGTAACAATGGAGCCGGCCATTCTGGGGACGTGGGACATCCGATACGGTGAGGAAAAGTACGGCCAGTGCAAAGGAGCCCTCCATGCAGCCCTCCAACGTGGTTCCGCCCGCCCGGTTCAGCGCCCAGGCACGGCTGCGTGCCCTGCAGTCGGACATCATGGAGCTGATCCTGGAGCGCGAGCTGGAGCCCGGAGACGCCCTTCCCACCGAAAACGAGCTGTGCCTTGCCCTCGGCGTGGGCCGGAACACCCTGCGGGAGTCGCTGAAGGTCCTGCAGGCGCTCGGGGTCATCGAAATCCGCCACGGCTTCGGAATGTTCGTGGCGCCCAGCAATTTCGAGTCCCTCGCTGACGGCCTGATTTTCCGTGGGCGGTTGTCGCTGCGGCACCAAGGGCTGGAGGCGCGGCAGCTGGTGGATGTCCGGCAAGCGCTGGAAGCGGGGCTTATCGGCAGCGCGATCGGCGTGATGACGGCGGAACAGCTGGCCGCCATCGAGGAGGCCGTGATCCGCATGGAGCAGAGCGCTGCGGCGGGGGAGGCCTTTGTGGAAGCCGATGCCGACTTCCACCGCCGGCTCTTCGAACCCCTCAACAATGAACTCCTGCTGAACCTGCTGGGCGTCTTCTGGAAGGTGTACCGCAACATCTACACGGAAGTTGGCCCAGGGGTGGAGGACTTGCCGGCGCTCGCGGCCCTGCACCGGAGCATCTTTACGGCCGTGGCGGCCGGGGACAAAGCGCGGGCAGCCCGCGAACTGACCCATCACTTCGAGGGGTTCCGCCAGCGGATACGTGATGCGGTGGGCGAGTAGGGCGTTAGGGTCCGGGCCCGCGGCGGGCCGCGGCCCCGCGGGCGGCGGCCAAAGCGGCGGCCTGTGCTTAACGCAGAAGGTCCGCAACCGGGTTCCCGGTGCGGACCTTCTCTTTGTGCGCCCAAAGGGATTCGAACCCCTGACCTTCTGTTCCGTAGACAGACGCTCTATCCAGCTGAGCTATGGGCGCATCTTCCGGTTCTCAGTGAGCTTTTCTCGCTCACCCCCGAACCTCGAATAACTTTACGGGAGAACGGCCGGACTTCCAAATCGAGGACCATGTAATTTACACAACTAGACCGGTCTATGTGACCTTCGTCACTAATTTCAACTTTTCTAAATCGAAATTCCGCGAGTTTCCGCGGAACTTGCTTCCAAATCGGAAGGAGGTCCGATGTCTGACAGGGAATTGGTCCAGATCATCAGAAATAGCATTTAGCACACACCACCGAACCCGAGGAAGGGAACCGCAATGGCCCACTTGGCGCGACTGCCGCTGCTTGAGAAAGCACCCACCACCCACGCTGGCCTGCTGGCGTGGGTTGAAGAGGTCGCTGGGCTGACCCAGCCGGACCGCATTCACTGGGTTGACGGCTCCGAGGAAGAAAACACCCGCCTCACCGAGGAACTCGTCGCTCACGGCACGCTGAAGCGGCTGAACCAGGACCTGTTCCCCAACTCCTTCGCGGCCTTCTCGGACCCCGCTGACGTGGCCCGCGTCGAAGAGCAGACCTTCATCTGCTCCGAAAACAAGCACGACGCCGGCTTCACCAACAACTGGATGCCCCCGGCGGAGATGAAGGAGAAGCTGCGCGGGCTGTTCGCCGGCTCCATGCGCGGCCGCACCATGTACGTCATCCCGTTCGTCATGGGGCACCTTGACGCCGAGGACCCCAAGTTCGGCGTCGAGATCACCGACTCCGCCTACGTGGTTGCCTCGATGCGCATCATGGCCCGCATCGGCACGGACGTCCTGAACAAGATCACGGAAACCAACGCCTTCTTCGTTCCCGCCCTGCACTCCCTGGGCGCTCCGCTGGAGCCCGGCCAGGCGGACGTCCCGTGGCCCTGCAACCCGGACAAGTGGATCGTGCACTTCCCCGAAGAGCGCTCCATCTGGTCCTTCGGCTCCGGCTACGGCGGAAACGCCCTGCTCGGCAAGAAGTGCTACGCCCTGCGCATCGCCTCGGTCATGGCCCACGACGAGGGCTGGCTTGCCGAGCACATGCTCATCCTCAAGCTCACCTCGCCGGAAAACAAGACGTACTACGTCTCGGCAGCCTTCCCGTCCGCCTGCGGCAAGACCAACCTCGCCCTCCTCGATCCCACGATCGACGGCTGGAAGGTTGAGACCCTCGGTGACGACATCACCTGGATGCGGTTCGGCAAGGAGGGCGAGCTCCGCGCCGTCAACCCCGAGGCCGGCCTCTTCGGTGTGGCACCCGGCACCGGCTGGGGCACCAACCCCAACGCCATGCGTGCCATAGCCAAGGGCAACAGTATCTTCACCAACGTTGCACTGACCGACGACGGCGGTGTCTGGTGGGAGGGTATGACGGAGGAAACCCCGGCGCACCTCACCGACTGGCAGGGCAACTCCTGGACGCCTGAGTCCGGCAAGCCCGCAGCCCACCCGAACTCCCGCTTCTGCACGCCGATCGACCAGATCGACATGCTGGCCGAGGAGTACCACAGCCCGAACGGTGTGGAGCTGTCCGCCATCCTGTTCGGCGGCCGCCGCAAGACCACCATCCCGCTGGTCACCGAGGCCCGCGACTGGACCAACGGCATCTTCATGGGCTCCACCCTGTCCTCGGAAACCACCGCTGCCGCGGCCGGTGCCGTCGGCGTGGTCCGCCGCGATCCCATGGCCATGCTGCCCTTCATCGGCTACGACGCCGGCGACTACCTGAACCACTGGGTCAACCTGTCGGCCAAGGCCAATCCGGAGCGCCTGCCCAAGATCTTCCTGGTCAACTGGTTCCGCCGCACGGCCGAGGGCGGCTTCGCGTGGCCCGGATTCGGGGACAACGCCCGTGTCCTGAAGTGGGCCATCGAGCGGCTCGAAGGAAAGGCCGACGCCGTGGAGACCCCCATCGGCTTCGTCCCGACCGGCGACTCCATCGACCTCACCGGACTGGACATGACCCCCGCGCAGGTGGAGGAAGCAGTCCACGTCGACCCCGACGAGTGGAAGACCGAGCTCGCCTCGATCGAGGACTGGTTCGCCAACTTCGGCGATTCGCTGCCCGCAGCGCTTCAGCAGGAGCTCGACGGCCTGAAGGCCCGCCTGGCCTAGTCCCCTCTGCCTCCCCAATCTCGCAAACTCGATTGGGGCCCCTCGGCACCGTGGGCCCACACCTGGCCTAGACCACTAAAGTACGGCGGCCCCGCACCTTTTAATCGAAAGGTGCGGGGCCGCCGTCGTCCGTTAGGAGTTTTTGTACAGATAATGGGGGTTTAAGGGCCCTCAAGTCGCGACAGCTGTACAAAAACTCCGGAGTGGGAGGGGCTAGGAGGCCAGCCAGATGTCCGGGCCGAAGACCTCGTAGTGGATCTTCGTCGCCGGGATGCCGGCGTTGATGGCCTCGTTGCGGATGTTCTTCATGAACGGCAGCGGGCCGCACAGGTACAGCGACGCGTTGGCCGGAAGGTCCACCTCGCGCAGGGACATGAAACCGGTCTTGGACCCGGCTTCCGGCTGCTCGAGCCAGAGGTGAAGGTCGGCGCCTCCGAGCCGTTCGACGTCGTCGGTCATCTGGGAGCGCAGTGCCCAGCTGTCCAGGGTGCTTTCGGCGTGCAGGACCAAAACCTGGCGGTTCGAACCGGACTCGGCAAGGGAACGCAGGATGGACGCCGTGGGGGTGCAGCCGATGCCCGCGGAAGCCAGGACCACCGGACCGTCGCCGTCCTTGAGCGTGATTTCGCCGTAGGGGTTGGAGATCTCGATGATGTCGCCCACCGCCACGTCGTTGTGCAGCACGGGGGAGACCTCGCCGCCGTCGTCCAGTTTGGTGGTGAAGCTGCGGCTGGTGCCGGCGTGGCCGGAGAGGGAGTACTGGCGGACCTGGCGGAGGCCGTCCGGCAGGGTGACCTTCACGCTGACGTACTGGCCGGGGAGTGCTTCGGTGACGGGGGTGTCGTCGGCCGGTTCCAAAGTGAAGGTCATGGAGCCGGTTCCGGCGGCGGTCTTGGCGGCGACCTTCCAGGGAGTCCACATCTTCCCGTTGGCCTGGGCGGCGTAGAGGCCCTTTTCAAGTTTGATCAGCGCGTCCGCCATGAGCCAGTAGACCTCGGTCCAGGCTTCGGCAATCTCGGGGGTGATGACCTCGGCCAGATCCTCAGCGATCGCGGCGAAGAGGTGCTCGTAGACCACTTGGTACTGCGGTTCGGTGATGCCGAGGGAGGCGTGGCGGTGTGCGATGCGGGACAGCACCGTCTCCGGCAGGGTGCCCGGATTGGTTACGAGGTGGCTCGCGAAAGCGGCAATGCTTCCGGCCAGCGCCTGCTGCTGGTTGCCGTTGCGCTGGTTGGAGCGGCTGAACAGCCCGTCCAGGAGTTCCGGGTGCGCGGCGAAGAGCCGGGCGTAGAACTTGGGGGTGATCTCGCCGATTCGTGAACCGACCAGGGGAAGGGTGGCTTCGATGACAGGACGGGCTTTGTCCGAGAGCATTGACACTCCTGAGCTAGTGGTCCGGGGTCTTTGGCCGGACCGGAAGTGCGGATACTGGCATTTGAAATGCGAGTTTCTGCTGAGTCATTTCTACACCCTGTAGAACTGTTTTTCCAAATGCGGCGGGGGCCCCCGCCGGGGGCCGGGGGATGGGGCGTCCCGCGGGCGGCCGCGGCACGGGCGCAGGCGCCGGCCGGCCGGGCGCTGCTGCAGACGGGGCGCGTCAGGCGCCGGGACGAAGTCCGATCGCCTCAAACACGGGCGTCATCTGACGCGAGGTGGGCAGATCAGCCACCACGACGTCGTCGAGTTCGCGGTAAAAGGCCTCGCGCGCCCGGGCGATGGCCCCCCGGAGTCTGCATTCATTGATGAGGGGGCAGCTGCCGGCGGGGCCGATGCACTCGGCGGCGTCCTCGCGGGTGTCCAGTTGGCGCAGCACCTGGCCGACGGTCACGCGGCGGCCGGCGGCGCTGAGCCTGGAGCCCCCGTTGCGGCCGCGCTCGACGTCGATCAGTCCCATCATGCGCAGCTTGGCGACGGCCTTGCTGACATGGTTATAGGGGGTTCCGACGGCGTCCGCGACGTTCTGGGTGGTAAGCAAACCGCCCTCGGGTGCGGCAGCGAGCACCATCAGGGCGCGCAGGCTGACGTCCGCGAAGGCGTTGATTTTCATGCTTCTAGCCTAATGGCCTGTGCAAATCGCCGGTTTGTCCGCCCTAGTCAGTCCAAATCACTGGCTCGTTGGTGTCGGCGGCAAGGTCCCCGAACTCCCAGTCACTGCCCGCGTTGTTGGGCGAGTAGGGCAGGACGGCGGCGAACACCGCGCCGTCCCGGTGCTCGGTGGCCACATGGATGGCGTCCGAGTCCTCCTCCACCAGGGTGATGTCACAGACAATGGCTGCCGCGCGGAACTCGTCCCGGTGCTGGCGCAAAAGTTCGGTGATGTCGCGGATCATCGCGTCGGCGTCGAACTCGGCGTCGCCCTGGGCCTCGGGATCTGCCGGCGAAACAGCCACCAGGCGGACGTCGCCGTCGTTCTCCATCACGAGGGCGAACGGCACAAACCCGCCGCTGCGCTCAAGCTGCTCCTGGGCGGCGGCCAGTCCGGTGCCCAGGAGGTCTTCCAGGTCCGTGGCCGTGGCGTCCGGCACGGACGAACGCCACGACGACTGGGCCGGGGTCGAATCAGGTGATGCCACGGGCTGCCCTAGCTGCGGACCAGGGCCAGGACACGGTCGCGGACGCGCTCCATGGTGGCCCGGTCCGTGGCCTCGGCGTTCAGCCGCAGGTACGGTTCGGTGTTGGACGGACGCAGGTTGAACCAGAAGCTGCCGTCGGCGGCGGTGAAGGTGCTGCCGTCCAGGTGGTCCACTGCCACGTCCTCGGTTTCGAAGTCTGCCCGGACACGCTCGACGGCGCCGGCCTTGTCCTCGATTTCGGAGTTGATTTCGCCGGAGGAAATGTATGGTTCGTACTCACGGCCGAGCTCCGACAGCGGGCCGTCCTGTTCGCCGAGGGCGGCCAGCACGTGCATGGCGGCCAGCATCCCGGTGTCCGCGTTCCAGAAGTCGCGGAAGTAGAAGTGGGCGGAGTGCTCCCCGCCGAAGATGGCGCCTTCCTCTGCCATGACGGCCTTGATGAAGGAGTGGCCTACCCTGGTGCGCACCGCCCGGCCGCCGTCTTCGGCGACGAGCTCCGGCACCGCGCGGGACGTCAGGAGGTTGTGGATGATGGTGGGCTGTGCCTCGCCCTGCGCCTTCGCGCGGGCAATTTCGCGGCGGGCCACCATGCCCGTGATGGCCGACGGCGAGACCGCCTCGCCCTTTTCGTCGATGACGAAGCAGCGGTCGGCGTCGCCGTCGAACGCAAGGCCGATGTCCGCGCCGTGTTCGACGACGGCGGCCTGCAGGTCGCGCAGGTTTTCCGGCTCGAGGGGGTTGGCCGGGTGGTTCGGGAAGGAGCCGTCCAGTTCGAAGTAGAGCGGAACGATGTCGAAGGGCAGTTTCGGCAGCAGTGTGTCGCCGAGGACGGCCGGCGTGGTCAGCCCGGCCATGCCGTTGCCGGCATCCACCACCACCTTGAGGGGGCGGGAGCCGGAGAGGTCAACAAGCGTGCGCAGGTACTCGGCGTAGTCCTTCAGCACGTCGCGGACGCCGATCTGGCCCTGCGTCTCGGCGGCCGGGATGGAGCCCGTGTTCAGGTACTGCTCGGCGAGTGCCTGGATTTCCTTCAGGCCCGTCTCGGAGGAGATGGGGACGGCGCCGGCCTTGGCCATCTTGATGCCGTTGTATTCGGCGGGGTTGTGGCTCGCGGTGAACGTGGCGCCCGCGGCGTTCAGGGCTCCGCACGCGTAGTACAGCTCGTCCGTGGAGATCAGGTCCAGCAACTGGACGTTGGCTCCGCGGGTGGCGGCGCCGCTGGCGAATGCCTTGCTGAACTCGGGGGAGGAGGGGCGCATGTCACCGCCGACCAGGACTGTCTGGGCCTCAAGGCCAAGCACGTCAACGAACGCTGCGCCTACGGCTTCGACGATTTCAGCGGTGATGGAGTCGCCCACGATGCCGCGGACGTCATACGCCTTGAACGAGGCCGAAAGGTCATAAGTACGGGTCTGGTCGCTAGTCACGGCACTTATCTTACGGGCTAGCGTGCGGCGCCCTGTGGAGGGCAGGTCACAGAAGTGCGCGCCGGCCGTTGTCCACATGGCCGGTGCCCGGGGTTTGGTGTGTCAGAGGCGGCTGGGATACTGAATCAATGGCAAATAACCAGCATGCTCCGGTCCTTTCGTCTGCCCCCGGCCCCTCCGGTGCCGGCGCCGGAAGCGGACAGGAACCCGCCACCGGGACCCGGGGCCAGGCCCTGTCGGTGCTGCGCGAGCTCGTGGGCCGGGCGGATGCCGACTTCCACGACGGCCAGTTTGAGGCCATCGAGGCACTGGTCGACGGTGGCCGCCGGACGCTCGTGGTGCAGCGGACCGGCTGGGGGAAATCAGCCGTCTACTTTGTGGCGTCCCTGCTGCTCCGCCGTCGCGGGGCCGGGCCCACGCTGATCGTTTCGCCGCTGCTTGCCCTGATGCGCGACCAGGTCGCGGCCGCGGCCCGGGCAGGCGTACAGGCCGTGGCCATCAACTCCGCCAACCAGCTGGAGTGGGACACCGTGCGGGAACAGCTTGCCAGCGACCAGGTGGATGTCCTGCTGGTGTCCCCGGAGCGGCTCACGAACCCTTCCTTCCGCGAGAACCAGCTGCCCGAACTCATTCGGCGGACGGGACTGCTGGTTATCGACGAGGCCCACTGCATCTCCGACTGGGGCCACGACTTCCGGCCCGATTACCGCCGCATTGCCGATCTCATCACTCAGCTTCCGGATACCGTGCCTGTCCTGGCCACCACAGCCACTGCCAACTCCCGGGTGGTCCACGACATCGAGGAACAGCTCGGCGACGGCGTGCTGACCATCCGCGGCGCGCTGGGCCGGGAGTCGCTGCGGCTGGGGGTCCTTGCCCTGCCGGACTCGCGCGAGCGTCTCGGCTGGCTGCTCACGCACCTGGCCGATCTGCAGGGCAGCGGGATCATCTACACCCTGACGGTTTCCGCCGCCGAGGATACCGCCAGGCTTCTTGCGGAGGCTGGCCACGAGGTCCTGGCTTACACGGGCCGCACCGACCCCGCGGACCGCGAGCGGGCAGAGCAGCTTCTGAAGGACAACCAGGTCAAGGCTCTCGTGGCCACGTCCGCACTGGGGATGGGCTTCGACAAGCCGGACCTCGGTTTCGTGGTGCACCTCGGCGCCCCGTCGTCCCCGGTTGCGTATTACCAGCAGGTGGGCAGGGCCGGCCGCGGCGCCGCCAACGCGGACGTCCTGCTTCTGCCCGGGTCCGAGGACCGCGAAATCTGGCAGTACTTTGCCACGGCATCCATGCCCTCCCAGGAGAAGGCGACTGCCGTGCTGACCGCGCTGGCGGAAGCCGGATCTGCCGTGTCCACCGTGGCCCTGGAAGCCCGGGTGGACCTGCGCCGGACGCCCCTGGAACTCCTGTTGAAGGTGCTTTCCGTGGACGGTGCCGTGGAACGGGTCGGCGGCGGCTGGCGGTCCACCGGCATGCCGTGGACGTACGACGCAGAACGGTACCGCCGGATCGCGGAAGCCCGGGTGGACGAGCAGGACTCCATGGTCATCTACCAGGACACGGCCGGGTGCCGGATGGAGTACATCACCTCCGTCCTGGATGACGAGACCGCAGCCGCGTGCGGCCGTTGCGACAACTGCGCCGGACGATGGTTCCCGGCGGATGTCGCCTCCACCGCCACGGAGGCTGCAGGGCAGACCCTGAGCCGCGCCGGCATCGTGCTGGAGCCGCGGCTTCAGTGGCCCAGCGGGATGGACCGCCTCGGCGTGCCGGTGAAGGGCAAGATCAAACCCGACGAAAACACGGCGAACGGCCGTGTGCTCGCCAGGCTGACGGACCTGGGCTGGGGCGGCGCGCTGCGGGAGCTTTTCGCCACCGGTGCTTCGGACCGGACAGTGGATCCCGCCATGCTGCAGGCCTGTGTCCAGGTGCTGCGCGAATGGGGGACCGGTGATGCCCGGCTTCCGGGCTGGAGCGGTGCAGGCAGGCCGGCTGCGATTGTCAGCATGCCCTCGCGCAGCAGGCCCGAGCTCGTGGACTCCCTGGCGCGCGGCATCTCGCAGATCGGCCGTATCCCGTACCTCGGCCAGCTGGAGCTCGAACACGGCGGCCCCACAGGCGGCCGCGGCGGCAACAGTGCCTACCGGCTGGCCGGAGTGTGGGACCGGCTCGTGGTGGGGGAGTCGCTGGCTGCAGGGCTTGCAGGGCTCGGTGGCGGCAGCGTGATGCTTATCGACGACCTCGTGGACAGCCGGTGGACCGTTACGGTCGCGGGACGTGCCCTCAGGCGGGCCGGTGCGGGCGCGGTGCTTCCGCTGGCGCTGGCCCAGGCCGGCTGACCTCGGCCCCCGCGTGCCGGTGCAGGAGGAGGCTGTCCACGGTGCTGAGGAGCATCAGCACCGCAATCGAGAGGAACGCGCCGCGGTAGGCGGCCACGCCGCTGCCGTCCGGACCGGCTGACAGGACGACGCCCAGCCCGGACGAGAGCAGGGAATCCGACTCGAAGAGGCGCAGCAGCAGGGCGCCCACGGCGATGCCGGCCCCGGTGGCCAGCTGAACAAACGTGGCCGAGACGGCGTTGGCGGACGTCAGCTGCCCCGGCTGGATGTCGGCGTACTGGACCGACGCGTACGCGGAGAACCCGATGGAACGGAACGCCCCGCTGCACACTAGCAGCGCAAACACCAGCGGTTCCGGTGTGGCCGGGGTCAGCATCGCGCAGAGGGCGAAGGTCACGGCCGATGCCAGGGACGCGAACACCAGCACCGGCTTGAACCCGAAGCGCCTGATGAGCGGCGTCGTGGCCGGTTTGATGCCGATGTTCCCGATGAACACGGCGGCCACCATGATGCCCGCATGCAGGGGGCTCCAGCCGAAGCCGTTCTGGAACATCAGCGGCAACAGGAACGGCACGGCGCTGATGGTCAGCCGGTAGATGAAGCCGCCTGAGTTGGTGGCCCGGAAGGTGCGGGTGCCGAACACTGACAGGTCAAACAGCGGGTGGGCTGCGCGGCGCATCCAGAGAACCGCGGCGGCCAGGGCGAGAACACCGGCCACGATGCTCGGCCAGGTCCAGGCGCCGCCGGGGTGGCCGCTGGCCAGTTCAAGGCCCGCCACCAAAGCGCCCACGCCGGCGGTGGTGAGCGCAAGTCCCAGCCAGTCCAGCCGGCGGTTCCGGTCGCCGGGGACCGCAGGGACCAGCCGCAGCGCGGCCAGGAAAGCTGCGGCGCCGAGCGGCAGGTTGATCAGGAAGATCCAGTGCCAGGACAGGTAGGTGGTCAGCGCGCCACCCACGAGAGGTGCCAGGACCGGCGCGAGCAGCCCCGGCCAGACGAGGTAAGCCGTGGCGCGCAGCAGATCCGATTTCGGGGTCCCGCGAAGCACCAGCAGTGTGCCCACCGGCACCATCATGGCCCCGCCCAGGCCCTGCAGGACGCGGCTGACGGTCAGCACCGTGAGGTCCTGGCTGGCGGCGCACAGCAGTGACGCCACGGTAAAGACCGCGATGGCCAGGCAAAAAATCCGCCGGGCCCCGAGACGTTCCGCCAGCCAGCCGCTCAGCGGGATGCCCATGGCCACCGTCATCAGATAAGCGGTCATGGTGATGTTCACGCTGGCCGACGGCACCCCGAAGTCCCCGGCGATGCTGGGGATGGCGGTGGTCAGCACCGTCCCGTCCAGGAACTCCATGAAGAACGTGGCCGCCACAAGCAGGGCCAGCCGGGGGCTCCAGGCCTGATTGGCGGAGAGTTTGTCCATACAATCATCCTGCCACCGGAAAGCGGTTTATCGCCTTGAGCGTCCGGCACGCGGACGCCCGCTGTACGGGCGGAGGGAAAGCCGGGACTGCGGAACGAAGGAACCCGGGAACGCAAAAGGCCCCGGTCCGAGGACCGGGGCCAAACGCGGAGACGGGGGGATTTGAACCCCCGGTCGAGTTTAACCCCGACCCTTCATTAGCAGTGAAGTCCATTCGGCCGCTCTGGCACGTCTCCAATTGCTATTACTAGCCCACCAAGGATACGCAGAACCGGCCATTCAGTGCAAAACGGCCGGGGCGGCCCCGCCAAAAACGCGCCGCTCCTCGGAAACCAGAGGAGTTTTTGTACAGCTCTCGCGGGTTGGAGTGCCCTTAACTCGTGATATCTGTACAAAAACTCCAAGGGGTGGCGCGGAAAACTTCGGGGCCTACGCGAAGTCCTGTGGTCAGGCCGTGCCTTCCGCCAGCGCCTTCCACAGGAAGTGCTGGCTGCGGCCCTGGAGCGCGGCGGCCTGCCGGTTGTCCGAGGCGCCGGCATGCCCGCCCTCCAGCGCTTCGTGGAACCAGATGTTGGGGATGCCCATGGCCAGCATGCGCGCTGCCATCTTCCGGGCCTGCACCGGGCCCACGCGGTCATCGGACGTCGCGGTCCAGATGAAGGTTTCCGGATAGTCCACGCCATCCTTCAGTTGGTGGTACGGCGAGAAGGTTTTCATGAACTCCCAGTGCTCGGGCAGGTCGGGGTCGCCGTACTCGGCAATCCACGAATGGCCCGCCGAGAGCTTGGTGTACCGGCGCATGTCCAGCAGCGGCACCCCGCAGGACACCGCACCGAACAGCTCGGGGTACCGGGTCAGCATGTTGCCCACCAGCAGCCCGCCGTTCGAGCCGCCCACGCAGCCGAGCCGTTCCCGACTGGTGACGCCCCGAGAGATCAGGTCCCGGGCCACCGCGGCAAAGTCCTCGTAGGCGCGGTGCCGGTTTTCCTGCAGAGCCGCCCGGTGCCACGACGGGCCGTACTCCCCGCCGCCGCGGATGTTGGCCACAACGTACACGCCGCCCCGGCTGTGCCCCTCCGCGGCGCCGTCGCCCTGGACCGCTGCCGTGCGCCGCTCCAGCCACGCCCGGCCGATGGTGCCGCTGTATGCCGGCGTGCGCGAGACCTCGAAGCCGCCGTAGCCGGAGAGCTGCGTGGGGTTCTGCCCGTCCAGCACCAGGCCGCGCGCCGCCACCTGGAAGTAGGGCACCTTCGTGCCGTCCGCGGAGACGGCGAAGTGTTGCTGCACCTCGTAGTCGCCATCATTGAAGAACGACGGCGACGCCTTCACCACCGCATGGCTGCTCACCACGCCTGCAGCACCGTCAGCCGAGGACCGGGACAGCGTCCCGCGGGTCAGGGTGCTCGGCGTCGTGAAGCCGGTGGCCACGAGCCAGAAGTCGTCCCCGGACCCGCCTTCCGCATCGTCCTCGTCGTCCACGGCGAAGGCGTTGACGTCGTGCAGTGGCGGGCAGGCGTCCAGCGGGGATGGGGACCAGGCCTCGGCAGGATCCAGCACGCGGATTTCCGAGGACACGTCCTTGAGCAGGTTCAGCAGGAGAAAGCTCCGGGTCCAGCTCCAGGACTGCAGTGAGGTGTGCGCGTCCGGGGCGAACAGCACCGTGAGCTCGCGATCACCGGCGAGGTACGCCTGGAAATCAGCGGCGAGCAGGGACCCGGCCGCGTGCGTGGTGCCGTTGACGGTCCAGTCGCGCTGCGGCCGGAACAGCAGCCATTCCCGGTGCACGCCGGTGTTCACGTCGGTGGGCACGTCCACCGGCACCCAGTCGCCGTCCTCCAGCACGAAGGTGCGGCGGTTGAAGAAGTCGATCCAGTCCACCGCGAACGTACGCTCAAAACCGGGCGTGGAGTCGTGGGCCACGATCGCCATCATGTGGTCCTCGGGGATCTCGAAGATGCGCGGCGCATCGCCTAAGGCGGTGCCACGGTGGACCCGCACGGCGGTCCGGGCGTACGACGACGCGGTGCGGGGGAGGTCCCCGGCGGTGCTGGCGACCAGCAGCGTGTCCGGATCGAGCCACGAGACGTTCCCCTTCGCCGTCGGGAGGTCAAAACCGCCGGCGGCGGGATCAACGAACGCCCGGGCCTCGACGTCGAACTCCCGGTAGCGGTTGGCGTCGCCGCCGTCGGGGGAGAGGGCCACCATCGCGCGCCGGTACGGCTGCCCGGGTTCCGGCCGGAGCAGGTTCGCTCCGTGGAAGACCCATTCCACGCCGTCGGCGGCGGCCAGGGCATCCACGTCGAGGAGCACCTCCCACTCCGGGGCATCGCTGCGGTAGCTGTCCCAGCTGGTCCGGCGCCAGAGGCCCTTCGGGTTTTGCTGGTCCTTCCAGAAGTTGTAGTACCACTCGCCGTGCTTGCTGACCATGGCGATCTTGTCCGTCGAGTCCAGCACCTCGAGGATCCCGCCCTCCAGCCGGGCATACTCGGCGTCCTCCAGCAGATCCTCCGTGCGGGCATTCTGCTCGCGCACCCAGGCCAGCTGTTCCTCGCCGTAGATGTCCTCGAGCCAGATGTTCTCGTCGGTGGGCGCGGGCGCGGTCTCCGTGGGGGCGGTGCCGGATGCGGGGGCGGAATCAGCTGCGGTGGTGGTCATGCGCCCATCCAAACAACATCCCCGCTCAGCTAGCAAGTCACATGCCGATACTCTGGAAGGCGTGGTTATTTTGCAGAGCATCCGGACGGCGCTGATTGGCGCAGGTCCGAGGGGCACCAGTGTGCTGGAGCGGCTGCTCGCCAACTGGTCCGCGGCCGCACCCGCCGGAGCCCGCCTGCACATCGATGTGATTGATCCGTTCCCCGCGGGGCCGGGGCACGTCTGGCAGCCCGGACAGTCCCGCCTCTATCTGATGAACACGCAGTCGTTCTATCCCACGCTCGTTCCCGAGGACACCGGGCTGGCCGCGCCGGTGGCCGGCACCACCTTTGACCGCTGGCGCACAGCCCAGCAGCACAGCCCGCTCCCGGAGCTCTCCGACGACGAGCGGGCTGAGCTCGCCGTGCTGGGGTCCGGTGACTTTCCCAGCCGCGCCATCTATGGCCGCTACCTGCGGTCCACGTTCGAGGAACTGCTCGCCGCGCTGCCCGACGGCGTCACCATCGAAGTGCACCAGGCGACAGCCACCGCCGCGCGCCGGCAGCCGGACGGAAGGTTCGACGTCGAACTCGACGACGGCGCAACACTCACCGTCGATTCCGTGGTCCTCGCGCTGGGGCACCTCGCGTCCCGCCTCAGCCCGGAACAGCGCGAACTGCAGGCAGCCGCCGCGCAGTTTGGCCTGCGCTACCTGCCGCCCGCGGTTCCTGCCGACGTCGACTGGAGCGTGGTCCCGGCGCAGGAGCCGGTCCTGGTCCGCGGGATGGGCCTGAACTTCTTCGATGTGATGGGCCAGCTCACCGAGGGCCGCGGCGGGAAATTCGTGGAGTCGGGGGATGGCCTCGAATACCTGCCTTCGGGCCAGGAACCGGTCATTTTCGCGGCGTCCCGGCGAGGAACGCCGTACCGTTCCAAGGCCAATCTCGCCGGCTACTATCCTGAGTCGGTCACGCTCCGCTACTTCACCGGGAAAGCCATCCGGAGGTTTGCCGCGGCCGGGATCGTTCCGGCATTCGACCTCGACCTCTGGCCGCTGCTGCACCGGGACGCGCTCTGGACCTACTACACCACCCTGGTGCGCTCGCAGCCGGAGGCCGTGCAGGACCATGACGCGTTCCGCAAGGACCTGGACGAGGCGCTGCACCCGCATGCCCACAGCACGGGCCGGTGGGAGGGCGACTTCAACGCTGTCGTTGGCCGCCATGTCCGTCCGGGCAGCCGGCTGGACCTGCGCGGCCTTGCCGCCCCGCTGTCCGGACGGAGCTTTGGCTCGCGCGCCGAGCTGGATGCCGCCGTCGTGGATTACCTCGACGATGACGCACGGCGCTCAGCGCTTGGCGAGGACGACCCCGTCAAGATGGCCATCGGCGCGCTGCACCGCGGCCGTGCCGTGCTGAAGACCGTGGTGGCCGACGGCGGGATCACCGATGAGTCATGGGTCGCCGGCCTGCGGGGCTGGTTTGAGTCGCTGGTGGAGGGCCTGGCCAGCGGGCCGCCGGCGCTGCGCGCCGAGCAGCTGGCGGCCCTGGCACGGGCCGGGATTGTCAGCTTCGTGGGACCGGACCCCAAGTTTGGGGTGGACCGCGGGAAGCGGGCCTTCACCGCGGCGTCGCCGTGGGTCCGGGGCGGTGCCGCCGAGGCGCGGACGCTGGTGGAGGCCCTGGCCCCGTCCAACCGCGTGGCCCTTAACGAGTCGCCGCTGCTGGAACAGCTCCTGGCGGACGGGATCGTGAGGCCGCGGACCATGATGACCGTGGAGGGCACGCCGGTGCAGTCCTCGGGGCTCGACGTCCGCGCGCACCCTTACCGTCCGGTGGCGGCCAACGGCGAGGTCAACGACCGGCTGTACGTGCTGGGCCTACAGCTCTCGGCCAGCCAGTGGGGAACGGCCATCGCCGCCGAGGCGGTCCAGAACTCGGGGCCGGTGTACCCGAGCGGCCAGCGCACCCTGCGCGACGCCGACGAGATCGCCCGCGCCATCCTGGGCCTGACCCCAAACCCTTCCTCACCTCCTGCCGCCTGATCCCAAACCCTTCCTCAGGTCGGCACAAAAAATGCCGGCCGGAAGCTTCCCAAAGGAAGCTGCCAGCCGGCATCCGTTCAGCAAATGGCTACAGGGCGCCCTGACCGCCAGTTTCGGCGTCGGCCGCGTCGCCCTGGCCCGTGTCGGCCACGAGCTTGAACCTGGCGCCGGTGGGGTCAGTCAGTGTGGCCAGCCGGCCGAAGGGGGTGTCATCCGGACCGTCGACGAGGGCCGCGCCCAGGCTGACGGCCTTGTCGATGGAGGCGTCCGCGTCCTCGACGGCGAAGTAGACCACCCAGTTGGAGGGGACCCCGGCGGGAAGGTCGGCTGTGGCGTCGTAGATTCCGGCCTTCGCGTCCCGGCCGGCCCCCAGGGTTGTGTAGCGGAACTCCGGGGTGTCACTCATGACGTCGGTGTTCCAGCCGAACACGTCCTGATAGAACTTCACCGCGGCGGCGTAGTCCTTGGTGTGGAGTTCGTGCCAGGCCGGCGCGCCGGGTTCGGCAACGAGGTCGAAGCCGCGCATTTCCTGCGGTTGCCAGGCGCCGACGGCGGCTCCGGAGGCGTCACCGAGGATGGCCATCTTGCCCTGCTCGGGAACGTCCATCGGCTCCATGTAGACCTGGCCGCCGCTGGCTGTGGCCGCTGCGGCCGTGCCGGCGACGTCGTCGGTGCGCAGGTAGACGGACCAGGTGTCAGGCATCGCGGCCTGGTCCTCCATCTTCTGCATGATGCCGGCGACGTTCTTGCCATTCTTGGTGGCGGTGATGTACCCGCCGTATTTTTCCTGGTCTCCGGTCTGGAAGTCCCAGCCAAAGAGTTCGCCATAGAACTGCTTCGCCTGGGTGGTGTCGGTGGTCATGAGGTCGATCCAGCAGGGTGCGCCGGGCGTGATTTCAGGTGTGGGCATAGCGTGCTCCTGGTGTGCTTTGCGGGACGTCCCCGCAGGTCATGGAGGTACTACGGACACGACCGAGACTATGCCGGGCGGATGACAGTTTTCAATGGGCGGTGCCGGGAAGGCAGCGCCGGGAGCACCCTCAGGGCCGGTCCGAGTATGACGTGGCCGGCTCCTGGTCGTCGTCGGCCTCGATCCACTCGATAAAGTCCTTCAGCGACATGCACCAGTAGTAGTCCGAGTAACGCAGGCCCTGTTTGTCAGCCTTGCTCATGACCTCGACCCCCACATGCAACGGTGGATGCGGAAACTCTTCCCGCGGTCGCGGGAAAGGGCGGTGCTGATTACAGTGAACGCCTTCGGGGCCTGCTGCGCATGAGTGGCGCGTACTCGAATTTTGCCGCGCAGGTACTCGGATTACTTGATTTTGGGCCCACGCCACGCACCCCTACTTACCGGTGGAAAGGGCCACTACTTGCCTGCCAAAAGGCACCTGTACATGCCCGCGCAAAAGGCCGGCCAAACCAACCTTTCGATTGGCCTGACCGGCCTTCTAAATGGCCGTCACCGTGCTGTTTGCACGGCGCCGGACCCTGCGCGGAAGGTAAGAGATTCGAACTCTTGGTACGGGGTTACCGCACACTGGTTTTCAAGACCAGCTCCTTCGGCCGCTCGGACAACCTTCCCTAACTAGTAGTGTTTCATAGGCAGTTGGCTGCAACAAAAAACGCCGCGTGGCAGTTGTCGCCGGTGCACAGTATTTTTGGGGCAGGAATCAGCTAGAAATCGGGAGTTCGCCATGAAAGCCGTCTTTATCTCGGAGCCCGGCGGGCCGGAAGTGCTGGAAATCCGCGAGGTGCCGGCTCCCGAGCCGGGCCAGGGCGAGGTCCTCATCGATGTTGTGGCGGCGGGCCTGAACCGCGCCGATGTCCAGCAGCGGAGGGGCTACTACCCGCCCCCGCCGGGCGCTTCGGAGATTCCCGGGCTGGAGGTTTCCGGCAGGATCGCGGGCTTCGGCCCCGGCGTCACCAAGCCGTTCTCCATCGGGGACAAGGTGGTGGCGCTGCTGGCCGGCGGCGGTTACGCGCAGCAGGTTGCCGTGCCGTCGGAACAGGTGCTGAGGATTCCCGACGGCGTCGACCTGGTTACCGCTGCTGCCCTGCCTGAAGTGGCGGCCACCGTGTACTCGAACCTGATCATGACCGCGCAGCTGCAGCCGGGGGAGACCGTCCTGATCCACGGCGCGACCGGCGGCATCGGCACCATGGCCATCCAGCTGGCCAAGGCGTTGGGCGCCACCGTGGCCGCCACCGCGGGCACCGACGAAAAAGTCGGCACCGCCAAGGCGTTCCTGGGCGCCGACATCGCCATCAACTACGCCGAGGAAGACTTCGCCGAAAGCCTCCGCGCCCAAAACGGCGGCAAGGGTGCCGACGTCATCCTCGACGTCGTGGGCGCCAAGTACCTGCAGAAGAACGTTGACGCGCTGGCCGACTACGGCCGGCTCATCGTCATCGGGCTGCAGGGAGGTGCCAAGGGGGAACTGGACCTCGGCCAGCTGCTGAGCAAGCGGGCCGCCGTCGTGGCAACGGCGCTCCGCCCCCGCCCGGCCGCCGAGAAGGGCGTCATTATGACGGCGGTCCGGGACTCCGTGTGGCCCCTCGTCGCTGACGGCCGGATCCACCCGCTGGTGGCCAAGACCTTCCCGCTGGACCAGGCCAGGGCAGCCCACAGGTACTTCGACTCCGGCGAGCACGTGGGCAAGGTCCTGCTGGTGATGTAACGCTGCAGGTGTCGGCCAAACGGACATAGATACTCAGTATTGCCATCCGCCAAAAGTCGGGCTAGGCTCAGGACATACGCGGTATGCACGCGTCTTGGGGGTGCGTGCATGCCGCCGACTTCCAGCCAAGGAGCCACATGTCCATCCGCCACAGCCTCCTCGCCCTCCTGCAGGACCAGCCGCGTTACGGCTACCAACTCAGGGTCGAATTCGAAGACCGCACCGGCTCTACCTGGCCGCTCAACATCGGGCAGGTCTACACCACCCTGGACCGGCTGGAACGTGACGGCCTGGTCAGCAACGACGGCGGTGACGGCGAAGGCCACGTCGTGTACAGCATCACCGAAGCCGGCAGGGCGGAGGTGCAGGGCTGGTTTGCCACGCCGGTGGAACGAAGCAATCCGCCGCGGAACGAGCTCGCCATCAAACTGGCGCTCGCCGTCACCCTGCCGGGGGTTGACGTGGCAGCCATCATCCAGGCCCAGCGCGCCGCGTCCATGCGTGCCCTGCAGGACTACACGAAGTCGCGCCGGGACACGGCCGCGAACCAGCGGGCGGCAGACACCGCCTGGCTGCTGGTGCTGGACTCGCTGATCTTCCAGACGGAGGCCGAGATCCGCTGGCTGGACCTGTGCGAGGCCAGGATGGTGCAGCTTGCGCAGGCCTCCGGGGCGCGCAGCCAGGCACGTAAACCGTCCAACGGGGTCACTGTAAAAGAGGCTGCCCCGCTCACAGCGGAGAACCGCCGGTGAGCGTCCAGGGGCCGCAGCAGGTCCTTGAGCTCGCCAAAGTCAGCAGGACGTTCGGTCAGGGGGCCACCGCTGTCGCCGCCCTGCGGGATGTCGACCTCACGGTCAACGCCGGGGAATTCGTTGCCGTAATGGGGCCGTCCGGCTCCGGCAAATCATCCCTGCTGGCGCTGGCCGGGGGACTGGACCGGCCGACGTCGGGCGGTGTCTTTGTGGAGTCGACGCCCCTGGCGGGGCTGGGACTGAACGCGCTGGCCCGGCTTCGGCGCCGTGCCGTGGGCTATGTCTTCCAGGACTTCAATCTTGTTCCGACGCTGTCCGCCGCGGAAAATGTCGCCCTGCCGCTCGAGCTCGACGGCGTGACGGCCAGGAAGGCGCACCGGCAGGCACTGGACGCCCTGGGGCAGGTGGGGATCCCCGAGCTGGCGCACCGGTTTATGGATGAAATGTCCGGCGGGCAGCAGCAGCGCGTCGCCATCGCCCGCGCCATCGTGGGGAGCCGCCGGCTGATCCTCGCCGACGAGCCCACCGGCGCGCTGGATTCCACCACTGGCCACGGGGTGATGGAGGTGCTCCGGTCCCGGGCCGACGCCGGTGCCGCCGTCATGCTGGTCACGCATGAAGCGCGGCACGCCGCGTGGGCGGACCGGGTGGTGTTTATCCGCGACGGCCGGATTGTGGACGAAGCAGTGGCCATGCACGATCCGGCGGTTCTCCTGGCAACGGCCGGCTGAGATGGCCCTTGACGTTGCGCCCGTGCCGCACGGCCGCTGGCACAGTTTCCGCCTTGCCCTGCGGATGGCGCGCCGCGACATCAGCCGCCACCGCGGCCGCTCCCTGCTGATCATCCTGCTGATCCTGCTGCCCGTTGCCGGCATGACCGGTGCTGCGGCCCTGGCGCAAAGCATGCAGGAAACGCCGGCGGAGCGTGTGCAGTACCAGCTGGGGAACACGCAGGCACGGTTCCGCAGCATGCCCGCATCCAATGCCGAGACCGTGCAGGATCCCGTGCTGGAGACGGCAACCATGACGCGGAACTACACCGTCGACCCCGGCTTCACACCGCGGAATCCCGTGGATGGCATCCCGGCCGGGTACGAGGTCCTGACTGAGAGGCAGCTGACGCTCACGGTCAGGGCCGGAGCATCCGGTGCCGGCGGGTCCGGTGCGGGCGCGTCGGATGTGCCGGTGATGGCCAAAGCCGTCGATGCCCTGAACCCCGCCTTCACCGGTAAATACACACTCCTGAAGGGCAGGGCGGCCGCTTCCGCTGACGAGATCCTCGTCTCGCCCGGAGCGCTGGAACGCTTCGGGATCCGCCTCGGGGACAGGCTGACGACGGCGGACGGCACTTTCGCTGTCGTCGGCACCCTCCGCGATGCCACCTATTCGGACGGCAACCCCATCCTGTTCCTCAGGCCTGGCCAGGCGGAGATGGGCAGCCCGGCCGTCCAGGGGAATCCGCTCGGCGAAACGATGTACTACCTCGTGGGCTCAAAACCCGTGACCTGGGACCAGATCCGTGACCTGAACAGGTCCGGCATTGCGGTGCTGTCCCGCGCCGTGGCACTCGATCCGCCGGTCACGTCGGGCGCAGCATTGGGTTCGGGAGCCATGCCCGCGGCCGGCTACGTCGCCGCCGTGCTGATCGCGGCGCTGGCCCTGCTGGAAGTGGGCCTGCTGGCCGGGGCCGCCTTCGCGGTGGGTGCCAAGCGCCAGGTCCGCGAGCTCGCGCTGCTTGCCGCAAGCGGTGCGGAAACGTCCACGGTGCGGGCCGTGGTGACCGCCGCCGGGCTGTGGCTGGGATCCATCGCCGTCGTGGCCGGCGCCGTACTGGGGGCCGGCGGGGCCGCTGCGGTGGTTGCGGCAGCCAGGCACCTGGGCTCAGTGCGGTTCCCCGGCTTCCATCTGGACATCCTGCCCACTGCTGCGGCCATGGCCATGGGCCTGCTGGCATGTTTCCTGGCAGCAGTGGTTCCTGCCCGGCAGGTTGCACGGCAGGCTGTGCTCGGCGCGTTGAAGTCCGGCCGCGCACCGGCCGTTTCCGGTCCCTGGCCGGCCCGCGTGGGCGGTGCACTGCTGGTTGTGGCCGTCCTCTGCCTGGCGGCCGGGCGATGGCTGGGGCTGACCGGTGACCTGGACGCCGTCGCTGCCCGTACCCCGCTGGTCGCGGCCCTGCTCACCGGCGGGGCGGTCCTGGCCGTGGCGGCGCTGGTGCTGCTCACCGGGACGTTCATTAGGATCCTGACCGCACGCACCGCATGGATGCCGCTGCCGCTGCGGATGGCCGCCCGTGATTCCGCCAGGAACCGGAGCCGCACCGTGCCCGCCGTCGCGGCGGTCCTCGCCGCCGCAACGCTGGCCAGTGCCGCGATGGTCCTCTCCGCCAGCCAGATGGAGGAGGCAAAACGCAGCCACCTGTGGGCCGCACGGGTGAACCAGGTTTCGCTGCCGCTGGAAACCGCACCGGTCCAGTCCCCGGGAACGGCCCCGGCCCCGGCCATTGAACCGGCCGCCGTCACGGCGGCGCTGCAGCGGGAGCTCAGCACCGTGCAATGGACGCAGGTCCTCAAGGGCCCGGTGCTGAGCAAGTGCAACCTGCAGGCATCCGCCGATGGTTCCCTTCCTGCCAACAGTGGCGGAGCGGACTGCAGGCAATACAAGCTCGCCGTGCCGGCCGGCCAGGAGTGCCCCACGACACCGCAGGGACGCGTCCTGGACGGGCAGGACTGGCGGTGCAACGGATCGATGTTCCCGGCCGGAGCCGCCGGCCAGCTTCCGCCGGTGGTGGTCGGCGGCGTCGACGAGCTGCGGGCACTTCTGGGACGGGAACCCAGCCCTGCAGCGGTGGAGGCACTGAACAGCGGGGGACTGGTGGTCAGCAACCCGGTCTTCGAAAAGGACGGGAAAGCCACGCTCCAGTCCTACGACGTGCGCCAGCCCGTTGCGGGGCCCGGTTCGGCGGTTGCCTACAAGCCCCAGAGCAACACGGTGTTGCCGGCAGTCGTGGACGCGCCGGATGTCCCGGTGCCCTTCTATGGTGTGCTTCCGCCGGAGACAGCGTCAGGGCTCGGCATCCACGTCGGTAACTCGGTGCTGCTCGCCCAGCTCTCGGCATACCCCGAAGCCGCTGAACAGGACAGGGCGTCCGCCGCACTGGCGCAGGTTTACCGGATCCAGGCCCTGGGTTTCTACGTTGAGCCCGGGGCAGACCGGACCGGGTCCGAACTGCTGTGGCTGATCGTTGGCACCAGCGCCCTCATCACGCTCAGCGCGGCCGGCATCACCACGGGCCTTGCGCTCGCCGATTCACGGGCGGACCACATGACGCTGGCGGGGGTCGGGGCGCCGCCCCGGCTGCGCAAGGCGCTGGCAGGTGCGCAGTCGATGATGACCGCCTCCCTGGGCACCTCCCTGGGAGTAGCCGCCGGGGTGGTGCCCGCAGTCCTGCTCATCGGGGCCACCCGGATGTACCCGGTGCCTGTGGTCCCCTGGATGCCGTTGGTGGCCCTGCTTGTTGCCGTCCCACTGACAGGCAGCGCCCTGGCCTGGGTCTTCGCCCGCGCCCGCCTGCCGGTGTCCCGGCGAAGTCCCGGCATCTGACAGCCGCGGTGGCCAGGACAGCCGGCAGGGACGGGCGAGCCGGGCAAGGACGCGCCGGCCGCTCACCGCGGCATTGGGGCCGCTCGGCGATTCCCCGGCCAGCACCCCGCAAATGGCCGCAGCTGCTGCCTTACCCGTTGGTAGGGTGCCCGTGGCACATTCCGTGCCAGCTGGGACTCTCAAGGAGGAGACATGGGCACCATGCCTGAGGACGGGACCCGAACAGCGGCCGAGGACCTCGATTCCGCCGTCAACGGACTGCCGCCGGCGTCCGTTGACGACGCGGTCCGCGACGCGGAGGAGCGCAGATGGACCCCGGCGAAAATCGCCACCTGGGTGGCCATCGCACTCCTGGGCGGCGTGGCCTGGTTCATGCTGGCGCTGGTCAGGGGCGAAACGGTCAACGCCATCTGGTTTGTGTTTGCCTCGGTGTGCACCTACCTGATCGGCTACCGCTTCTACTCCAGGGTCATCGAGCGGTATCTGCTCAAGCCGGACGACCGCCGCGCCACGCCGGCGGAGTACAAGGCTGACGGCAAGGACTTTGTCCGCACGGACCGCAATGTCCTCTTCGGGCACCACTTCGCGGCCATCGCCGGAGCGGGCCCGCTCGTCGGACCCGTCATTGCCGCCCAGATGGGGTACCTCCCCGGCACCATCTGGATCATCATCGGCGTCGTGCTTGCCGGCGCCGTCCAGGACTACCTGGTCATGTTCTTCTCCATGCGCCGCGGCGGCCGTTCCCTTGGCCAGATGGCGCGTGAGGAACTCGGCGTCATCGGCGGCACCGCCGCCCTCCTGGCCACGTTGCTCATTATGGTGATCATCGTCGCCATCCTGGCGCTCGTCGTCGTCAACGCCCTGGGGGAGAGCCCGTGGGGCGTCTTCTCGGTGGGCATGACCATCCCGATCGCCCTGTTCATGGGTGTTTACCTGCGGTACCTGCGGCCGGGCAAGGTCATGGAGGTTTCCATCATCGGCTTCGTGCTGCTCATGGCTGCCATCATCGGCGGCGGCGCCGTGGCCGGCACCGAATGGGGCGCCGCGTTCTTCCACCTGGACAAGGTCACCATCGCGTGGGGCCTGATCGTCTACGGCTTCATCGCGGCCATCCTGCCGGTCTGGCTCCTGCTCGCTCCGCGCGACTACCTCTCAACCTTCATGAAGATCGGCGTGATCGCCATGCTGGCCGTGGCCATCATCGTGGTGCGCCCCGAAATCACCGTTCCGGCCTTCAGCGAATTCGCCGGGCGCGAGAACGGGCCGGTCTTCTCCGGCGCCCTGTTCCCCTTCCTGTTCGTCACCATCGCGTGCGGCGCGCTGTCCGGCTTCCATGCCCTCATTTCCTCCGGCACCACGCCCAAGCTCATCGAGAAGGAGCGGCAGACCCGCTTCATCGGCTACGGCGGCATGCTGATGGAATCCTTTGTGGCCATCATGGCGCTCGTCGCCGCGATTTCGATCGACCGCGGGATCTACTTCGCCATGAACGCGCCCGCGGCGCTGACCGGCGGCACGGTGGAGACGGCGGCCCAGTGGGTCAACGGACTCGGCCTGGCCGGCGTCAACATCACCCCTGACGTCCTGGCGGAGACCGCCTCGAACGTCGGCGAGGAGAGCATCGTCTCGCGCTCCGGCGGCGCTCCGACACTTGCCGTGGGGCTGGCCCACATCATGCAGCAGTTCATTGGCGGCACTGGCATGATGGCCTTCTGGTACCACTTCGCCATCATGTTCGAGGCTCTGTTCATCCTCACCGCGGTCGACGCCGGAACCCGGGTTGCGCGGTTCATGCTGCAGGATTCGATCGGGAACTTTGCGCCGAAGTTCAAGGAGGCATCCTGGCGGCCGGGCGCGTGGCTCTGCACGGCCATCATGGTGGGCGCCTGGGGCGCAGTTCTGCTGATGGGCGTGACCGATCCGCTGGGCGGGATCAACACCCTGTTCCCGCTGTTTGGCATCGCCAACCAGCTGCTGGCCGCGATCGCCCTGGCGGTGTGCATGGCCATCGCCGCGAAGCGCGGCTCTTTCAAGTACCTGTGGATTGTTGCCGTGCCGCTGGCCTTCACCGCCGTCGTCACCGTCACGGCAAGCATCCACAAGATTTTCTCCACCGTCCCCGCCGTCGGGTACTTCGCCAACAACGCTGCCTTCAGCAAGGCACTGGCTGACGGGAAGACCTCCTTCGGCACGGCCAAGACCACGGCGGCCATGGAGGCCGTGGTCCGCAACACCATGATCCAGGGCTGGCTGTCCGTCATCTTCGTGGTTTTGAGCATCGTCGTGATTGTCACTGCAGTGGCGGCCACGGTGAAGGCCTTCAGGAACACTTCGGCCGGTGTCCCCAATGTGAACAACGAGGACCGGCCACGCCCGTCACGCGTGTATGCGCCCGCCGGGCTGATTCCTACCTCTGCCGAGCGTGAGCTCATGGCGGAGTGGAACGAGCTGCCAGCGGACCTGCGTACCGAGCGGGCGGGCCACCACTGATGAGCACCGGACGGGCCGGCCTGCTGCATCCGGTGGCAGGAGCCTTCCGCGGCTTTGCCAGGTATCTGCAGGGTGTCATGGGCGCAGACGCGTACCGGAAATACCTGGAGCACCATGCGGCGGCCGGCCACGGCATGCCGCCCATGGACGAGCGGGCGTTCTGGCGGGACCGGACGGACCGCCAGGACACCAACCCGCAGGGCAGGTGCTGCTGACCATGGCAGTGCCCGGACCCGCCGTCCGCCGGATCGGGCCGGCGGATGCCGCCGCGCTCATCGCGCTGGCGGCAACGGACAACCTCTTTGACGAGGATCCGGGGACCGCGCCGTCGGGGGAACTGACCCCCGACGGCGCCCGGGACTTTCTCGCGGACCCTTCGGTTCTGTTCTGGCTGGCGGAGGTCGAAGGACAGACTGTGGGCTTCCTGCACTGCTGCATCCAGCGGCGCCGGACGCCCGGCCCCTGGGCCGAGCTGCTGCTGATGGAGATGGGGACGCATGCCGGGTGGCGCCGTCGTGGCGTCGGCCGGGCGCTGCTCGCCGGGATGGAGGCCTGGATGAGGGCCAACGGCGTGGTGGAAGTGTGGGTTCCGGCCAACACGTACGCCGTCGGTTTCTACCGCAAATGCGGTTTCGCTACGGACGAAGGCGAAATCCTGGTCAAGGAGCTTCATTGACTGGACGCCGCGTTCCGGGCCCGTGAGAGTATGAACGCATGAGCGATCCCGAAGACACTCAACCCACCCGAACGGCGGATCCGCAGCCCGCCTCGGAACCCGGTGCGCAGCAGGCAAAGCCTGCCGCTCCGGCGGAGGACGAGGAACCGGTGGAGGGGACCACCCTGGACGCCGGCGCCGCCGAAGGTCCCGCCGAGGCGGAAAAGCCCAAAGCCGCCAACCTGCAGGACCTCGTGGACGAACCCGCCAAGGTGATGCGGATCGGCACGATGATCAGGCAGCTGCTGGAAGAGGTGAAGTCGGCGCCCCTGGACGACGCCGCGCGGGGCCGGCTGGCGGCGATCCACGAGCGCTCCATCAAGGAGCTCGAGGATGGCCTGGCACCGGAACTGGTGCAGGAGCTGGAACGGATCAGCCTGCCCTTCCCGGACAACGCCACGCCTTCTGACGCCGAACTGCGGATCGCCCAGGCCCAGCTGGTGGGCTGGCTGGAGGGCCTGTTCCACGGCATCCAGACCGCGATTGCCGCCCAGCATGCCGCCCGCGAACATACCCTGGCCCAGATGCAGCTCCGGCAGCTGCCGCCCGGCACCGTCATTGCGCCCGGCGTCATCATCGGTGAAAACGGCGAACCGCAGCGTGCAAAGGCACCCCAGCCCGGCGCTGATCCGCTCCACCCGGGCCGGAAGGAAGACCCCGACCACGGCCCCGGCCAGTACTTGTAGGCCTCTTTGGGATTTTTCACGGCCGCCCGGCAAGGGCGGAAAGACGACGCCGAACTTGGCAAGGGCCTGTGGCGCCGCGCCCATGACCGGTTCCACCGGGGCCTGGACCGGTACCATCAGGTGCTTGAGGGCGTGGAGGACCAGCAGCTGTACGCCGAACTGGTCGAGATAGCCAACCAGCTGGCCGGCCTCTCCGGCCGTGTCCGGGAGATCTGCGTTGAAGCGCAGCGGCGGTCACCCAGTGACGGCTTGGACATTCCGCACTCCCTGTCCGGCGTCCACCGTTCCCTTTCCAAGGCGGGCAATTCGCTGGCCGCCACCGCCGAGGCCGCCGCGATGCTCCGGCTTGCCGTGGGGCCTGTGCCCGTCGGCGCGGCCTCTGTCTGGCGCCGGGCGGAAACAGTGTTTGAGCAGGTGGCCGACGCCGAGCGGAGACTGTCGGAGTCCTGACGGCCTGCATTGGGCAGGCCGCCGAAATATTCCCCGTGACGGGCCGTTACGCGGCTAGCTTAGCTTCGTCATATTCGGTGCGTTTGAAGTTTCGTTGTTGGCAGGATGGAGGCATGACTTCTTCACCAACACTGACTTTCAATGACGGCAACACCATTCCCCAGCTGGGCTACGGGGTGTGGCAGGTAGAAGACGACGTGGCGGAGAAGGTTGTTTTCCAGGCGTTCCAGGCCGGGTTCCGCCACATCGATACCGCCAAGATCTACGGCAACGAATCCGGCGTGGGCCGCGCGATCGCCAGCTCCGGGCTGTCGCCGGAGGAAATCTTCATCACCACCAAGCTGTGGAACTCCGACCAGGGTTACGAGTCAACGCTGGCCGCGTTCGAGGAGTCCCTGGAGCGCCTGGGCCTTGAAACACTGGACCTGTACCTGATCCACTGGCTCCAGCCCAAGCAGGACAAGTACGTGGACACCTGGAAGGCGCTGATCGAGCTTCAGAAGCGCGGCAAGGTCAAGTCCATCGGCGTCTCCAACTTCACCGTCGAAGGCCTGCAGCGCATCATCGACGAGACCGGCGTGGTTCCGGCCATCAACCAGGTGGAACTGCACCCGTATTTCAGCCAGTCGGCACTGCGCGAGTTCAATGCCTCCCAGGGCATCAAGACCCAGGCCTGGTCCCCGCTGGGCCAGGGCGGTGAGCTTCTGGCGGATCCGGTTATTGCAGGCATCGCGCAGAAGCACGGCGCCACCCCGGCGCAGGTGGTCATCGCATGGCACCTCGCCATCGGGAACGTCGTTATCCCCAAGTCCGTCACCGAGTCCAGGATCCGCGAAAACTTTGACGCACTGAACGTCACCCTGGACCCTGCAGACGTTGAAGCCATTAACGGACTGGACCGCACCGCCGAAGGAAGTGGCAGGATCGGCCCGGACCCGGCTGTCTCTGACTTCGCGTAGGTCCCGGGACCTCGCCTAGGTCCCACGCGGCCGGTTGGGAGGCCCTGCCCCCGTTCGCTCAAGTGGACGGCGGCGGGGCCTCTCCGTGGTGATGGGCCCTGGCTGGTTGGGCCCTACCGGTTAGGCCTGGCTGGCGGGGCCCGGCTGGCGCTAGGCGGCGAGCTTGCCCTGCTGCACTGCGACGGCGTCGACCGTGGCCCAGCTGTCCTCGCCGGTGATGCTGCGGCTGGCGAAACGCTCTGCCGCCGCCACGGTGTCGAAGACCTCGGTGCGGATCCGGCCGCAGCTGGCGTCGAAGTACGTTACGTGGAACTCCTGGTTAATTTCCATGGCTCCATGGTGCAGGCGGGGTCTGACATTTTTGGCAGTTCAGTCCGGCGTGTTGCGGAGCCGGAGCACACGTTCCTTCGCCAGCACGGCTGACCGCCCGCTTTTCTCTGCTGCCCGGGCGTACTGCTTCGCCTCAGCGGCAGCGGTCTCGCGTTCCTTGCGGGCCGCGTCGAGGGCCAGTTCCAGGGACCGCAGCCGTTGCCGTGCCTCGTTCACCTGCGCTGTGAGCCGGATGAAGGCTGCCGCGGCTTCATCCCGGGCCTGGTCGCGGCGCCCGGACTCGTCTGCGGCCTCGGCGGCTGCTTCCTCGGCCTCCGCCAGCGCCGCCTGCGCCTTCTCCAGCAGGGACGGCGTGACGGGGCGGGGAGCGGCGCGGACGGCCTGCAGGCGCGGCTTTTCACGCTCTGCTGCGTCAGCGCCGGTATCCGTGCGGGCTTCGGCCTTCCGCATCTGGGTTGGTGCGCGTCGCGCCTCCGGGGGCGTTGGCACGGACGGTTCCTGCCGGCGCCCTTTCGGTGCTCCACCAGCCGGGCGCTGAGCGTCGCCGGTGCTATCCGGGGCTTCACGGGGGCGCTGCGGCAGGCGCGGCGGCGGCGGCAGCTTGCCCAGCGCGGACGGAACGGCCACCGCATCGCTGATGTCGACCTGGTCCACGCCGTCGGCGGAAAGCCCGCGGAGCAGCAGACCGCTTTCAACGGCGGCGGCAGCGGCCAGGTCGGCAGTGGCGGCCCGGAGTGTCTCTTCCACTTCGGTGGCAACGGGACCGCTGACAATCCGGCCTTGCTCCTCAGCGGCGAGCCGGGCTTCACCAACAGCGGTGCCGAGGAGCTTCCGCCGTTCCTTGGCGAGTTGCCTCAGCGCTGCGGCGTCGAGTGAAGCCTGGGCCTCCTGCATGGTTTGTCCGAGAGTCCTGAGCTGCTGCAGGGAGTCGGGCCGGTGATGCGCCAGCATGTTGACCGTCCAGGCGGCAACGGAAGGCTTCGGCAGCGTCCGGATCGCCTGGGCGAGAGGCTTGTTGGATGCGGCGGCATCCTTGGCGGCGGCAATGCGCGCGGCGATGAACCCGTCGAAGGGAAGCGCGTACAAGGCCCGAGCGGCCCGCTCCAGTTCCTCCTCCATGACAGCCATCATATGTAGCGGCGCGCAAGTCCCGGCATGCCCTCCCACAGGATGGCGCTCCGGCGGGCACGCCGCCCCGGGGCGCTCTTCGTTCCTAGTGGGCGGTCAGCCTGCCGCGCGGACGGCTGTGCCACCTGTCCAGTAGATGGTGATACATCCTGAGGACAGCCTTGTAGAGGCCAACGGCCATGGCATTCAGGAGCAGAACTATGACTTGCACGGCGCCTGCCACAAGCAGAAGCAGGCCAACAATGGCGAGCGCCGGCAGGAACATTAGAAAAACGGCCATAGCAACAGCGATATAGCCGAGGGCGTAGCTGATGATTGTCGCCTGATCCACTGGAATTCACCACAACCAGCTCAACGATTCCGGATGCTGCCGCTGCCCCTTTGCAGCTAGGGTGATGTGGTCCCCGGCTGCTCCTGCAGCCGGGGACCACTTAGCGGGAAAAGGATCCGCACGCTGATCATGCTGCACCTGCGCACTCCGCGCTGTGGCGTTCTCTCTAAGCTCACCGCCCAAAAAGCAGCCTTGCGTTTACCGGTATCCCGTCCCGGTCCATGAGGCGTTGACTTCCTGCCGGGGCCCCTCCTTGATCTCAATTCCGATGCTGGCTGATACCGATTTTTATAGCACCGCCGCCAGAGCCCTGACAAGGGAATTTTTGGCGTCGCGGGCAACAGATGCTTGCCAGCTACTAAGCATGCTGATTAACTCATCCTTATAGCTGGTGCCACACCCGCGGTACCTGTCTGGTGGAAAGGAAAGTGCGTCATGGGAATTCTTGGATTTCTCCTGCTCGGTCTGATTGCGGGGGCCATTGCAAAAGCCATTCTTCCCGGGAGGCAGGGCGGCGGTTGGATAGTCACCCTCGTCTTGGGCGTCGTCGGGGCCATCCTCGGCGGCTGGATCGGCTCGCTGATCTTCGGTGGCGGCTTGGGTGACTTCTTCGACCTGAGGACCTGGCTGCTGTCCATCCTCGGGGCCGTGATTGTGCTGCTGATCTATGGCGCCGTCACACGCCGAAGCCGGGTCTGAGCTGGTCTCATAGCATCGGGATAAGCAAGCGGGGCCGGCCCAGGCTAGGGGTCGGCCCCGCTTGGTTCGCGGCCGGACGGGAGGTGCCAATGACGCACGCTTCGGAGGACTGGACCATGCGGCGCCAGGTCATGGACGTCATTATCGACGTCCTTTCCGCGGTGGCCACGGGTCCCGACGTGCGCACCAGCCTGTTGCGCCATCTCGAAGAAAACCCGGGCAATCCGGAAGAGGCTCTGCTGGCCCATCTCAGGGACCGGAACATTGCCGACGACGTCGCGTAGCGGCTTCCCGTCGGTACAGCCACTTTCCGTCGAAACAGCGAGGCTACCGCCGCGCCCGCAGCGCTCCGCGCAGCGCAAGCCCGACGGCGCCTACCAGCGGGACCAGGCAAGCGGTCAGTGACAGGGGATTCGGACGGAAAACCAGCCGGCCGCCGTCGTCATGGGTGTAGACGCCCAAGGGGAAGACGAATCCGCCTCCCCCGCCGCCGGAGCCGGCCCCCTCCGGACCGCCGCCTTCGGTGCCTCCGCCAAATCCGAAGGAGACCAGCGCAACGGGAACGATCTCCTTCCCGCCGAGCCGGACCGGATCCCCGTAGGACCTGGCTACGCCCACATTCTTGAAGCTTTCAGTGAGGGACTGCATTGCATCTGCCATGGCCCCACTTTAGGTGGCCGGCTAGGAGCGCAGGGTTCAGGACGCGAAACCGGCAGCCTTGGCGGTGTCCTCCGGGAACTCATGAAATCCCGGCACATATCAGTTCACGCAGGGAAAATCGCAGTAAATTTTCTCCATCGACCGCCCGATCAGTGAGTTTGACGCCTACGATTGGCTCGTCTCATAACTCAGAACCCGTGGGGGGAATCCGTGAGCTATCAGCAATATCCGCAGCAGCAGGCCTACCAGGCGGGACCCGGCGAACCGCCGCTTTGGGCACCGTACTACGGGGCACCTTTTCCCGTAGCAGTCCGCCGGTTCTTCAAGAAATACGCCACGTTTACGGGCCGTGCCAGCCGGAGTGAGTACTGGTGGTGGGTGCTCGTCGCAGTCGTCGTGGGCATCATCATCAACATCATTTCGGCCGCCGGCGGCGCGCCGGGAGCAACCGTGACCGCCGACGGTACTCCCGTGCCCGGTCCGGGAGGCGTGGTTGGTTTGATCCTGGCCATCATCTGGGGACTGGCGACCATTGTGCCATCCCTGGCCTTGACTGCACGGCGCCTGCACGACGTAAACCTGAGTGGCTGGTTTGTGCTGCTGGGGCTCGTGCCGTTCCTTGGGGCCATAGCCCTGCTGGTCCTGACTGTCCTGCCGTCAAAGCCTGAGGGGCAGCGGTTCGACGTGCCGACAGCCTGAATTCACGGCCTCGGAGGAAGCCCGCCGGCGACGGATCACCTGACCGTCCCGGCGGGCTCCTTTTTGCCCTGTGGAAGGCAGAGCGGGGGATGACCCTGACCGACCTGAGCAAGCGCGTCGGCGTCAGCCTGGTGAACCTGTCCGTCCTGAAAAACGACAGGGCCAAAGCGATCAGGTTCTCTACCTTGACGGCTATCTGTGATGCCCTGGATTGCCGCGTCGGGGACCTTCTGGTCACAGAAGCCAGCACCTCCGGAGTTCCCTGAACCAGTGATTTTAAGGGTCTGGACACCGCCCGCCGCCGGACCTACGGTTCAGGTGGCGGCAGCTGTGGGAAACGACGGCGACTGCCGGGCCCGTTTTCGGGTCACCCGTAATGACAGGAGGAAGCAGATGGAAACTGTTGAAGAGACCGTTGATGTCGCAGTTCCGGTCCATACGGCCTACAACCAGTGGACGCAGTTCGAATCATTTCCGCAGTTCATGTCCGGCGTGGAATCCGTGACCCAGCTAAGCAACACCACCAATCACTGGGTCACGAAGGTCGGCGGTGTGAAACGGGAATTTGATACAGAGATAGTGGACCAGGAGCCGGACGACCGGATCGCCTGGCGCAGCACGGACGGCAAGTCCCACGCCGGCATCATCAGGTTCACGCCTCTGGATGCCAACCACTGCAAGGTAAAGGTCCACTTCGAATGGGCACCGGAAACCGTTACTGAGAAAGCCGGCGCTGCACTCAAGATCGACGAGATGCAGGTCAAGGCCGACATGCGGAAGTTCAAGGACTTCGTCGAATCACGCGGCACCGAGACCGGCGGCTGGCGCGGCAAAGTCGAGGACACCGGCCCCACCGGACAGTTCTAGAACCGGACAGCCCAAAAACCGGGTAGCACTGGAAAGCCCTGGCCGTGGACCTGTTGCATGAACGGCGGGTCTGCGGCCCGTGCTCTCCTGCGCGCGGGTCCAGTGCGTGCGGGCGTGCACGCCCACGCCGGTGGCTCGTGATCGCGTGCACTGCCGTGGCAGCTGCCATCCCTGCGCTGGCGGCCTGCACCGCGCCTGAGCCACAGAAACCACAGGAGCCTGCTCAACCACTGCCGATAACGGTGGAGGTGAACCAATCGCGCGACCAGTACGGAAAGCAGGCCATCCAGCTCCTTCTTACCAACATGTCCGGCGGCCCGTTGAACGTGGCGGAGGCCCGGCTCGCGTCCGCTTTGTTCCAAGGGGACATCGTGTGGAAGCCGTCCGGCGGCAGCCTCGAACTGCCACCGAACCAGCCGAAGAGCGTTCCGGCAGGGCTGCCGGCCCCGGACTGCCGGGGCCAGTCAACCGGGCAGCAGCCAATCGCCCATGTGAAATATTCGGAGCCCGGGAATGCCGTGCTGCGGGAATTGGCGCCTGACGCCGCAGACCCGTTCGGGGTCCTTGAGCGGAACAATAGCGAACTGTGCCTCGCGGCGGAGACGGCCGCCGTCGCGGACATCGCCTTGGACCGCCGCCTTGAGGTCGCCCCGGACGGCCGCACCGCCGTCGTCCGCCTGTTCATCACCCCGAAGCAAACAAACGGAGCGGGCAGCGGCGCGGCGGGGAAGCCGATGACCGTCGAGAGCATCGACGGAACCACCCTGATTGCTGAGCCGTCGGACGGACCTTGGCCGCGGGATGTCCGCATCGTGCAGGGGACACCGCGCTCTGAACTGCGCCTGCGGATCCGGCCTGCCCGCTGCGATGCGCATGCCATCGCCGAGGACAAAGTGGGCACACTGCTTCCCCTGCACGTGAGTGTGGGAGGACACGAGGGGCTGCTAAAGGTCGCCGCCGGTTCAGCTCTGCGTGCCCGGATCTATGACTTTGTGACGGCGGCATGTGCCCGGGGCTGACTAGCGAACAAGGCGCCGACGGCCTGCGAGGGCCTCCTGCAGCTCCGGCAGGTGAAGACCGATTTCCCGTGCCATGACGGCACCGATGCTCAGGATGATGCGTTCAACGCGCCGGGGGAGGAGGGCCTTGTAGTTGTCCGCGAAGGATTCAGCCGCGGCCGGCGAACACTCTCCTGCCAGACACCGGAGATGCGCCTCGTCCAGCGTCGGCTCGGGCCTTTCAGCCGTCAGCCGGTGGTTTTTCACCGTCCGCACCGTCCCTGGGCCCGTCCGCAGCGTCGGGCCCTTTCCGCCAGATCCTGGCCAGAAGCGCGAATACCAGGATCCCGGGAGCCCCGTAGGTGAGGGCCATCAGCACTGCCGGTTCGCGCAGGGCCGGTATGGCAGCTGCGAGACAGACGGCAGCCAGGACAAGGAGAGCTGCTATCGCGATGGCCGTGCCGCGGCCTGCGGGCGCTCGCGTTGCTGCTCTCATGGCGGCCTGCCTTCCGATGGGTCCCCTCCGCCGCGGTTCTGGGGCCAGACGACGGAGGGGACGTTTGTGGGTCACCGGCACGTATGACCGGTCATCCGTGCCGGTAACCACCACTCTGCCTCTGTTGACTCAAGGACGCATCGGATGCGGATCAATACTGGCTCAAGAATTCCCGTCCCGCTCCGGCCGAAGCGGGCTTGGCCGGAAGCGCCGTGGAATCGCCCTGGAAGCGCCGACGGGCGCAAACGATGTGCCCTCTGCCAACCGGCGTCTTCGGGCTTAACCAGCAAAAAACCCCGTACCGCCGCCGAACGAGCGACAATACGGGGTTCTTCCCGAGCTTCCTATCAGAATCGAACTGATGACCTTTTCATTACGAGTGAAACGCTCTACCGACTGAGCTAAGGAAGCACCGCACCAATCAGCCGGAAAACCGGTCGGTTCATGCAAGAGACAACTGTAATGGAGTCCCCGTGTCCGGGTCAAAATGAGTGCCCCGGAGGCCGCGACGGACGTTGGCAGGACGTTCATTCCGCCGTCGGATCCGGTTCAGGCCTGCAACAGCAAGGGCGGCGATGCTGGGTCCGACAGGCGCAGCGCGCCTGCGTTCCAGCGGCAAAGGAGCTCGACTATGACACCAGACAGCGCAATCTCACCCGTCAGCGCACTGCGCACTGCTCCCTCGGTGGATGCGGATGGGGACACGCTGGGTCCGGGCCTGCCCGTCCGGCTGGCCGTGCTGGCCATGGTGGGAACAACCGTGTACGACGGCGGCCTCATGGACCGCGCGCTGTCCCGCACCCTGGCGGAGCAGGGAGTCCCGGCCGGCTCTGCCCGCTTTGAAGGGATGCTGCGCTACGCGCGGGAGCGCTCAGGCATTTCCCGCACGACGGTCTTCGCCGAACTGTTCGACGACCCCCAGGCGGCCGCCAGCGCCAACAAGAGGGTCGAGCTGAACTGCGACGAGCTTATTGCCGACGGCGGGATCCGGGCCGTCCCCGGGGCGGAGGACACGATCGGCTGGCTCCGGGACGCCGGCATCAGGGTCTGCCTGGCCACCGGCTTCGGGCGCCACACACAGAACATGGTGCTGGAATCACTGGGCTGGATGGGGCTGGCCGACCTCAGCCTGTGCCCGGCGGATGCCGGCCGGGCAGGCCGTTCCCGGACATGGTGCTGACAGCGGTCCTGGCCCTCGACATCGACGACGTCCGGAAGGTGGCCGTGGTGGGGGACTCCGCGGCCGACATCCATTCCGGCCTCCGCGCCGGGGCCGCCGTGGCTGCCGGGGTGCTGACAGGATCGCACTCCGAGGCGGCGCTTCGCAGCGCCGGCGCCACCGACGTCGTGCCCTCCATCAAGGACTTCCCGGCCCTCCTGGAGCGGCGGGCGTCACGGTTCTGACGCGTCAGCAGACGGTGTTGTCCGCCGGCTCCTTGCCGTCCACGAGATACTTGTCCACGGCGTCGCTGATGCAGCTGTTGGACCGTCCGTAGGCGGTGTGGCCCTCGCCCTTGAAGGTCAGCAGGGACGCGTTGCCAAGCTGCTTCCGCAGTTCGCTGGCCCATTCCACCGGCGTTGCCGGGTCACCCGTGGTGCCGACGACGACGATCGGTGCGGAACCGCTGTACTTGGCGGCGGAGGGGGTGCGGACGTTCTTGTATGGCCAGTCGGCGCAGTTTGCACCACCGTAGGCGAAGAAATAACCCAGGGTGGGGGAGGCCTCGCGGAGCCGCTGCTCCTCTGCGCGCATCGCAGCGGGGTCGCTGCTCATGGGGTAGTCCAGGCAGTTGATGGCGCCGAAGGCCAGTGCGGTGTTGGACGAGTACTTGCCACTGGGGGAGCGGTCCGCACCCAGGTCGGCCAGCCGGAGCATGGGGCTGACATCGCCCTTCATGGCGGCGTCCAATGCCTGGGTCAGTGCCGGCCAGCTTTCGTTGCCGTACATGGGTACAATCAGGCCGCTGACGAAGAGGTTGCCGCCCACCAGCCGGCCGTCCTTGGCGGTTCGCGGAGTCTGGATCACTGAGGTGATGAGGTCGCGGATCTGCTGCAGGCCGTCGTCGACCGTGCCGCTCAGGGGACAGCCTTCCTCGCCGAGGCAATGTTCAACGTAGGACCGCAGCGCCTTTTCGAAGGCCCGGGCCTGGCCCATGGTCAGGTCCTCGGCGCTGAGCGTGGGGTCGATGGCGCCGTCGAGGACCATGCGGCCCACGTTGTCCGGGAACAGCGATGCGTACGTGGAGCCGAGGAAGGTCCCGTACGAAAAGCCCATGTAATTCAGCTTGGAGTCGTTGAGCACTGCCCGCAGGACGTCAAGGTCCTTGGCCGCGCTGACGGTGTCGATGTGCCCGAGGACGGGTCCGGTCTGCTGCGCGCACTTGGCCGCGACGGCCTTGTTGTCCGCGAGGAGAGCCGCCAGCCCGGCGTCCGTCTCCGGTGTGTAGATCTTGGCCCGGGCCTCGTCCCGCTCCTTGTCGGTGAGGCAGGTGACCGGCGCGGAACGCTTAACTCCGCGCGGGTCGAAGCCCACGAGGTCATAGTTGGCGCGCACCGTCTCGGAGAAGTGGCTGTTGCCGGCATCCCTGACGAAGTCGTAGCCGGACGCGCCCGGACCGCCCGGGTTGACCAGCAGGCTGCCCTTCTTGTTCCCGCTGCCGGCAATCTTGATGGCAGCCAGTTCGATGGTGTCGCCGCCGGGCTTCGCGTAATCGACGGGCACCTTGACCTTGGCGCACTGCAGCTTGTCCTCGCAGGGCTCCCAGATGATCTTCTGCGAGTAGAAGGACTTGAGCCCTTCCGGCGCGGCAGCCGCGATGGAGGGGTCGGCCTGTCCCGTTGAATTGTTGGGCGAGGACTCGTCCTTGGACGGGCCCAGGGCACTGCACGATGCCAGCAGTACGGCCAGCGCCATGGCGCCGGCCGCCCGCATCCCGGCCGCGAGGGTCCGGGGTCGCGAGGACAGAGGCGGTGCAGACATCATGCGGTTTCTCCTTGTGGGCGGCGTCAGCTCGGTCAGGCAAATGGCGGGTGGTGGCGTGGCTACTGGATCAGGCTTGCGGCCATCGACTCAACGGCCAGCAGCGGAGCGACGTTGGTGGTGGTGATCCGCTTGCGGGCGTTGTTGATGGCGTCCATCCGGGCGAGGGTCACGTCCGGCCCGGACCTCCGGGCAAACTCTTCCAGTTCGCTCCTCAGCTCAACGTTCACCAGCTCCACGGCGTTCCCCAGTTGGATGATCAGGACATCCCGGTAGAACGAGAGGAGATCGGTCAGCGTACGGTCCAGGGAATCAGTGACGGAGCGCTTCGCCCGCCGCTTCTGGTCGTCCTCCAGCTGCTTCACCTGGCTGCGCATGGCGGGCGGCAGGGTTCCGGTCTCGGGCGCACCCAGGGTGGCCAGCAGGGCGGCCTTTTCGGCGGCGTCACGTTCCTCGTTGGAGCTCGTGGCCTCCTCGGTGGCGATCTTCACGAGCTTGTCAGCCATCATCACGGCGGCCGTGATGCCCCGCAGGCCCAGCGGGAACCGGACGGTCTCCAGCCGCCGCTCGCGGGCCTCGGCGTCGCGGGCCAGCCGCCGGGCGATACCCACGTGGCTCTGGGCCGCCCGCGCGGCACGCTCGGCAAGGGCCGGATCCACGCCGTCGCGCTTGACCAGCAACGCAGCGACCTCTGCAGCGGGCGGCAGGCGCAGCGCCACCGCCCGGCACCTGGACCGGATGGTCACCAGGACGTCAGCGGGGGAGGGGGCGCACAGCATCCAGATGGTGCGCGGAGTGGGCTCCTCGATGGCCTTGAGCAGCACGTTCGTGGTGCGCTCTGCCATCCGGTCGGCGTCCTCCACCACGATGATCCGCCACCGGGCCGAGGACGGCCGGTTGCCGGCGGTGGCCACGAGTTCGCGGGCCTCTTCGATGGTGATGGTCACCTTTTCGGTGCGGACGAAGGAGACATCGGCGTGGGTCTCACCCAGGATGGTCAGGCACGCCGGGCAGGTGCCGCAGCCGCGCATGGTGACGTCGTCCTGGTCGCAGTTCAGTGCGGCGGCAAAGGCCTTGGCGGCATTTGAACGGCCGGACCCCGGAGGCCCGGTGAACAGCCAGGCGTGCGTGAGCCCATCACCCATGGCCGCCTGGCGCAGCTGGGCGACGACGGCGGACTGCCCCTGCAGGTCATCCCAGACGGTCATGGCCGCCTGCCGGTTGCTGAAAGGAGCTCTTCGACGCGCCCCAGGACCAGTCCTGCGATTTCCTCGACGGGCAGACCCGCCGCCAGCACCAGGTAGCTCTCCGGGCGGGCCGCGGCGAGGTCCAGGAAGGCCTGCCGGATCAGCGCGTGAAACTCGTCCGCTTCGGATTCCATCCGGTCCTCGGCAGCATCGCCGGCGGTGCGGCGGCTGCGTCCCTGGGCCGGGTGGACGTCCAGGAGTACCGTCAGGTCAGGCTGCAGCCCCGAAGTGGCCCATTCGTTGACGCTCCGCACCGCGTCCGTGCCGAGGCCGCGGCCAGCGCCCTGGTATGCCACCGAGGAGTCGATGTAGCGGTCCGTCAGCACCACCTCGCCGCGGGCCAGTGCGGGCCTGATGACCTGGCTGGCATGCGCGGCCCGGGACGCCGCGAAGATCAGGGCTTCGGTGTGGGCATCGATGTGGCCGTGGCCGTGGTCCAGCACCAGGGAACGGAGCTTCTCGCCGATGGGGGTCCCGCCGGGTTCCCGCGTGCGCAGCACGGTGAGGCCGCGCGATTCGAGCGAGCCGGCCAGCCGGGCCGCCTGTGTTGACTTGCCGGCACCGTCACCGCCCTCGAAGGCGATGAAAAGTCCGTGGCTCTGCATATTCACCTATCCAGCCTACCGATATCCACAGACGAAAAAGCCCGGCGGGCGCTTCTCTGCATAGCCAAAAGCGGCAGACCGCAATGCTTTTTTCCGCGGGCAGGCCCCCAACGTACCCTTTGACCATGAGTCTTTCCGATCAGCATGCCGCATCCCTGTCCGCCGAAACGGTGGTGGTGGCCGCCGGCCGTCCGCCCCGTGAGCACGATGCGCCCGTCAACCCGCCCATTGTGCTCTCCTCCACCTATTTCGGCACGGGTGCGCTCGACGACGGCGACAGGGGCTACGGCCGCTACTCGAACCCGACCTGGGACCCCTTCGAGGAGGCACTCGGCCAGCTCGAAGGCGCCTCACTGCCGGGCCTGCTGTATTCCTCGGGCCTGGCCGCTGTCAGCTCCGCCCTGTCACTCATCCCCAACGGCGGCGTTCTGGTCATGCCGTCCCACAGCTATTCCGGATCGCTGGTCATGGCCGCCGAACTGGCGGAGAAAGGCCTCCTTGAACTCCGCACAGTGGACATCGCGGACACCGACGCGGTCCGCGCCCAGATCGCACCGGAGGGCGGCAAAGCCGCGTACATGCTGTGGCTGGAAAGCCCCACCAACCCGATGCTCGGCATCGCTGACATCCGTGCGCTCACCCAGGCCGCGCATGACGCCGGCGCCATCGTCGTCACGGACAACACCTTCTCCACGCCTTTGGTGCAGCAGCCGCTCAGCCTGGGGTCCGACGTCGTGCTTCACTCAGTGACCAAATACCTGGCCGGCCACTCGGACGTGGTGCTGGGCGCGCTGGTGACCTCCGACGCGAAACTGCGCGAAACCCTTCTCCACCACCGCATCATCCACGGCGGAATCGCCGGGCCCTTCGAGGCGTGGCTGGCACTGCGCGGCCTGCGGACCCTGGCCCTGCGGATTGAGCGCTCCCAGGCATCGGCTGCGGTGCTCGCCGAGCGACTCAGCGCCCACCCGGCCCTGGAAAGCGTGCGGTACCCGGGCCTGGAGTCCGATCCGGGCCACGATCTGGCCAAGTCGCAGATGACAGGATACGGATCCATCCTCTGCGTCCAGGTTGCCGCTGCCGCCGGGCTGAGCGCCGCAGAAACCGCGGACAAACTGGTCCGGGCACTGAACCTGTGGCTGCCGGCCACCTCCCTCGGCGGGGTGGAATCGCTTATCGAGCGGCGGCGCCGGCACGCCGCGGAGCCCGTCAGCGTCCCCGAGAACCTGGTCCGGCTGAGCGTCGGCATCGAAAACGTCGAGGACCTCTGGGCCGATTTGAAGCAGGCGCTGGACGCCCTGGACAGATAGGCTGGGCTGGTGGACGGACGATTACTGATTTTCTACGTTGAGAGCACGGTCTACTACATCCTCGGGCTGATTGCACTCGCACTCGAGGTGTGGGCCTTCTTTGACTGCGTCCGCCACCGGGCCAACGCCTTCGAGGCTGTGGGCAAGCGCACCAAGACGTTCTGGCTGGCATTGACCGGCGGCAGCCTGGCCATCGGCGCGCTGTCCGTGCTCGGCGGGGGATCCGGCGGTTTCCTCGGCCCGCTGGGCCTGTTCGGCCTCGCGGCCGTGGTGGCAGCGTCCGTCTACCTGGCCGACGTCCGGCCCGCCGTCAAGGACGCCGGCCGCGGCGGCAGCAGGAACATGGGCCCCTACGGCCCCTGGTGACATGCGTTAACCCGGCGCCACAGCGTCCCAGCCCACGGTAAGTTCCCCCAGACGCCACCGCGAGGGGCCATCCTGCACCGGCCACCCGCCGTCGAGCAGCGCCCTGCACATGGCGGTCCACCGCTGCCGGTTCCCAAACGGCGCCAGCGGCGCCGCCTCAAGCCAGGCCCGGTCCATGGCCTGCAGCAGCGCGTGGATGCGTTCGCCGGGAACATTGCGGTGGATGAGGGCCTTGGGCAGTCGTTCGGCGATCTCCGACGGCAGGCCGAAACTGCCGAACCGCACCGACATACTGAGGCTGAGCGGGCGCTCCGCATCAAGGGCAACCCAGGCGGAGCGGCGGCCGATCTCGTCGCACGTTCCGTCGATGAACAGGCCGTCCGGAGCCAGCCGGCCCTGCACCAGCCCCCAGATGCCGCGGACATCTGCTTCCTCGTACTGCCGCAGGACGTTGAACGCGCGCACAAACACGGGTTTCCCGGGCACCGGAAGTTCGAATCCTCCGTTGTGGAAACTCAGGCCCGGCCGCTCCAAGGGCTTCGCCGCACGCACGCGTTCCGGCTCGATTTCTATCCCGCAGACGCGCACATCCGGCCGTACCGCCCGGAGCCGTTCAAAGAGTTCGACGGCGGTGGCCGGCGAGGCGCCGTAGCCCAGGTCCACGACCAGCGGGTCAGCCGCCCTCCGCAGCCGCCAGGCCTGCGGCCCGGCCAGCCAGCGGTCCAGCCGGCGCATGCGGTTGGGGTTGGTGGTGCCGCGGGTTACGTTCCCCACCGGCTTGCCCCGGCTGCTCCGGGCGGTCACCACCCGCTCTGCTTTCTGCACCACGGCCCTAGCCTATCGGCCGGCCCCGCTTCGGGGTTGAGGCAAGCCCGGTGGCGTGATGTAACTCTCGGCACCCGGAGGCCGCGCTCGGCTAGGATGAAAATCATGACTTACAAGTTGATTCTGCTGCGCCACGGCCACAGCGATTGGAACGCCAAGAACCTGTTCACCGGCTGGGTGGACGTTGACCTGAATGACCAGGGCCGCGGGGAAGCAGCACGCGGTGGAGAGCTGCTGGTTGAGAACAACATTCTCCCGGACATCCTCTACACCTCGCTCCTGAAGCGGGCCATCAACACGGCCAACATCGCCCTGGACAAGGCTGACCGCGGCTGGATCCCCGTCAAGCGCGACTGGCGCCTGAACGAGCGCCACTACGGTGCGCTGCAGGGCAAGGACAAGGCCCAGACCCTGGCCGAATTCGGTGAGGACCAGTTCATGCTGTGGCGCCGTTCCTACGACACCCCGCCGCCCGCGCTGGACGACAGCAGCGAGTTCTCCCAGTCCCGCGATCCGCGCTACGCGGACCTCGGCGACGAACTCCCCCGCACCGAGTGCCTCAAGGATGTCCTCATCCGCCTGCTCCCGTACTGGGAATCGGACATCAAGGAAGACCTGAAGGCCGGCAAGACCGTCCTGGTCACCGCCCACGGCAACTCCCTGCGCGCCCTGGTCAAGCACCTGGACGGCATCAGCGACGACGACATCGCCAGCCTGAACATCCCCACCGGCATCCCGCTGGTCTACGACCTGGACGAGAACTTCCAGCCGATCACCCGCGGCGGAACCTACCTCGACCCCGAGGCAGCGGAGCAGGCCATCCTGGCCGTGGCCAACCAGGGCAAGAAGTAGCCCGTAACTCTTTCGCTGGTTGGGCTTGCCTGAACCACAAACGGACGACGCCGGCCGGTGCCCCGACCACCGGTGCGTCGACCGCCGGTGCTCCGGCCGCCGGTACTTCGCTTGCCGGTGCTTCCCTTGCCGTCGGTCCGCGCGAACGCGG
>NZ_JBHTZA010000011.1:0-149622 GCF_042790555.1 Arthrobacter sp. NPDC056727
CGCCGTGGGGGCGTCCGCGGCCGCCGGCATCCTGCCCGTCCCCGTTGCAGGGTCCGCGGCACTGCACCTCCCTGCCGATGGCCGTACCAGAACAGGACGCGAGAATGAACACAGCATTGAAATCACGCACCCATACCGTGGTCTCTATGGCCCTGGCTTCGCTGCTGCTGTCCGGCTGCGCCGCGGCCGCAGGAAGCACCAGTCCGTCCGAGTCGGCGGCCGCAACCGCGGCGGCACCGCCGCCGTCGAGCGCAGCGGCCAAGCACCCGGGCGAGCAGCACGCAGCACGCGCAGCAGCCGGCCCTTCCGAGGCATCCAAGATGATCTGCTCGCAGGAAACCAAGGACGACATTTCCACCATCCTCGCCCTGCAGCAGGCCCCGCACACTGTGGACAGCTGGGCGGACGCCACCTACACCTGCACTTACCACCTGGCCGACGGCCCGCTCGTGATCTCCGTGAAGGAATCCCCCGCCCCCGCCTCGGCACGCAAATCTTTCGACGCCCTTCAGGAAAAGCTTCAAGCGGCACCCCTCACGGGCCTGGCCAACCTCGGCTTCCCGGCGGCGCAGACCGACGACGGGTCCGTCCTCTTCCTCAAGGACAGCAGCACCCTGCACGTCGACGCCACCGGACTGCCCGCCGCCGTCGGCCCCCAGAAGGTGACGCGCACAGACTTCGCCTACCAGGTGGCCACCACCATCCTGGCCTGCTGGAAAGAGCACCATTGAGCATGAATTCCCCCAGCGCCAAGCCTGCCGCGCGCCGCCGCATGACTTCCGCTGCTGCCCTGCTGCTGGGCAGTCTCATCCTGGGCGGCTGCGGAACGGCGGCGCCGTCGTCGGCACCTGCCGGGGATACACCGTCGGCTATGCAGTCCGCCGCGGTTCCGCCATCGACGTCGCCGTCACCTTCCAAAAGTACGACGGCGGCCGTCGCCCCCGCGGCGAAGGTCCCCTCCCCTGCCCGGCCGGCCCCCGCCCCGGTGAGTGTCACGGTTCCTGCCATCGGAGTCCAGTCGCCACTGGTGAAGCTGGGGCTGCGACAGAACCGATCCCTGCAGGTGCCGCCGGACGGTCCGGGCGCACCCGCCGGCTGGTACTCGGGGTCGCCGTCGCCAGGGGAAACCGGACCGGCTGTGATGCTGGGCCATGTCAACGCCACCGACGGCGGGCCGGGCGTCTTCGCCAACCTCCGCGGCCTCAGGCCCGGCGCGGAAATCACGGTGCACCGCGCGGACCGCAGCACCGCCGTCTTCACCGTGACCAGGGCCGCGGCCTACGGCAAGAACAACTTCCCCACATTCGAGGTCTACGGCAACACCAAGGGCCCGGAGCTGCGGCTCATCACCTGCGACGGGTACGATCCGGCGACCGGACTCTTCAACGACAACTACGTGGTGTACGCCAAGCTGAAAGCCAAGTCGGCCGGCTGACCTCCTTTTGCCTGGGCTTCGCCGGGTTTGCCCGTTTCGTTCGCCGTTTTGCCGGTTAGCCAAAAATGGCCGCCCGGAGCGCTTCCAGGCGGCCGTTCCTGGCAAATCGATGCGCACTGCCGGCAGCTCCGGCGCGGCGGAAACAGCGTACTCTCGTTGATATATGAGATTCCCTGCAAGGCCGTGTGAACATGCGTCATCTGAGTAAATTGGCAGTCCTGGGAGCCGCACTTTTGCTTGCTCTGTCTGCGGCGGGGGGCCCGGCCCGGTCCACGGCAAGCGGGTCCCAGTCCGCGGCACCATCCCTGCGGGCAGCCGGGGCCGAGTTGGTTCGCGAGGCAAGCCGGCCCGCGCCGGCCGCAAGCCGGCCCGCACAAAGTCAACCCGAGGCAAGCCGGCCCGCAGCTGTCCCCCGCACTGCCCGGACCGCCGTCGTCCGCCATGCCGCCGCCGTGACAGCCGCACCCACCCCGGCGCAGCAGCTCGCGCGGCTCACTCTGGCGCAGCGGGTCGGCCAGCTGTTCATGGTCGCGGCCGCGGCCACCGGCGCGGACGCCAACACCATCTCCGCCCTGACCGGATTCCACGTCGGCAGTGTGTATCTTGCGGGGCGCAGCCGTGCGGGCACTGCAGCGACGGCAGCCGTTGTCCGACGAATGACCGCCACCGTGTCGGCAGCTACCACGGGCGGCATCCGGCTTGCCGTGGCGACCGACCAGGAGGGCGGCCTGGTCCAAGTCCTCAGCGGCCCGGGATTCTCCGCGATCCCCACAGCGCTGTCCCAGGGAACACAGACGACGGCGGTCCTCCAGGCAAACGCCCGCGTCTGGGGCAGACAGCTGCGCGCGGCCGGACTCACCGTGAACCTGGCGCCGGTACTGGACACCGTGCCGAGCAGACAGTTCGCGCCGTACAACGCGCCTATCGGATTCTTTGCCCGCGAATACGGGTTCACGCCGCAGACGGTCTCTGCCCACGGTGGTGCCTTCGCGGCAGGAATGCGCCAGGCAGGCATCGCGCCTGTGGTCAAGCATTTTCCGGGACTGGGCCGGGTGGTTCTGAATACGGACACCAGCCGCAACGTCAAGGACACCGTCACCACGCGGACCGATCCCTACCTGCTGCCGTTCCGCACTGCCATCAACGCCGGCGCACGGTGGGTCATGGTCTCCAGCGCCTATTACACGCGCATCGACCCCGGCCGCATCGCGCCGTTCTCCCCGGCGATCATGCGCACGATGCTGCGCTCGGATCTGCACTTCACCGGCGTCGTCCTGTCCGATGACCTGTGCAACGCGGCGCAGTTGGCGCCTTGGTCCCTCGGCACGCGGGCTACGAGCTTCATCAATGCCGGCGGGACCATGCTGCTGTGCGCGAACCCCCGCGCCATTCCAACCATGTACACCGCCGTGCTGCAGCTCGCCCAGCACAATCCCGCGTTCGCCGCCGAGGTCAACGCCGCCGCCCTGAAGGTGCTCACGGTGAAGGCCGGGAAGTAAACGGGCTGCCGGCGAGGTGCGGCCGAAGCGTGGGACTCTGTTTGCCAAAAGGGCCGCTTGAACGGCTCCGGAGCGGCCCTTTTTGGCAATCGGTGAACCGTGCCCTCAGTGAACCAGGCCGGAGACCAGGTTGATGAGCGTCGCCAGCACGATCGCGCCCAGCAGATAGGACAGCAACGCATGCCGGAGCACCGTGCTGCGGACTGCGTCGGTTTTCAGGTCGGTGTCCGAGACCTGGTAGGCCATGCCCACGGTGAAGGCCAGGTAGGCGAAGTCCATGTAGCGCGGCGGCTTGTCCTCGTTGAAATCGACCCCGGTCTTGTCGCGGTAGTAGATGGAGGCATAGCGCAGGGTGTAGAGCGTGTGCACGAGGAACCAGGACAGCGCCACGCTCCCCAGCGCGAGGGCGATGATGCCCGCTTTGGCGCCGCCTTCGCTGTTCGAGGCGTCCACGAGGATCAGGGCAACGCCGCCGAAGCTGGCCACCGTGGCGGCCAGCACCAGGGCGTCGGAGGCGGCCCGGCCGGGATCATCGCGCCGGGCATGGGCCGCCGTCGCCGCTGACTGCAGGCGCGCGATGATGGCCCAGACCCAGACCAGGTACGTGGCGGACGCGGCCGCCCAGCCCATGGCCGGCGCATAGATCCACGACTGCAGGAGCCCCACGGCCATGGCCGTCGCCAGGCCGACGACGGCCATCACCAGCAACCGGAGCCGCGAATGATGCGCCGGCCGGTTGAAATTCGATGCCTGGTGCCCCGTGCCGCCAACTGTGCTCATGGTCCGATCATTGCAGTTCGGTCATCCCAGCTCCGCTGCGACGCGCGTGCAGAAAACCACGAAGCGCGAACGGACACTTCGCGCCCCTCATCTGAGGGGCCACAAGTGTCCGTTCGCGCCTACCCAAGCAGGGCTAACTCAGCGCGGGCACCTGCACCTGGCCGGGCTTGAAGCGGGCTCCGAAACCGGGAGCAACAGGCACGTCGATCCGGGCGTGGGTGTGGACCTCGGCAACAGTGGCCTTGGTGTGCTCCGCGATCTGCTCGAGCGTTGTCACCCACATGCCGTCCATGCCCTTGACCCGTTCGATGAGCTGTTCCAGGGCCACCGCCTTGGACGGCCGGCCCGATATGAACGGGTGGTTGGTGAGCACGAAGCAGCTCCCCTGCGAATGGTGCGCCTGCGCCTCAAGCGTCCACATCTCCAGCACCTTGGCCGGGCTTTCGATCACGCCGCTGCCGGTCACCCCCGGGTAGAACGCGTACTGCTCCCAGTCGTCCAGCGTCCAGTCCACGGGGATCTCCACAATGTCGCGGCTGTCCCCGGAACCAGAGGGAGAACCCGAACCAACAGACATCCGGTACGGTGCGTCGCCGTCGAGCAGGCTGGAATCGTAAAGGAAGCCGCGGTCCGCCAGGAGCGCCGGCGAGTGCCAGTTCAGTTCCCACCACGGCGCCCGGTACCCCACCGGCCGGATCCCGGCGACCTTCTCGAGCGCCTCGAGCCCGCGGTCCAGATACGAAGCCTCCGTCGCGGCGTCGATCCCCTGCATCGGCTCGTGCAGGTAGCCGTGGTGCGCCACCTCATGTCCGCCGTCGACGATCTGCCGCACCACGTCCGGGTAGCTTTCGGCCGTGAATCCGGGGATGAAGAACGTCCCGCGGACCTCCTGCCGGGCCAGGATCTGCAGCAGCCTCGGCACCGCAACCTTGGGCCCGTACGACTGGTGGCTCATGAGGGACATCCGCCGCGTGCTGGCGGGGTCGTGCGCAATGACGCAGGATTCGGCGTCGACATCGAAGGTGAAGGACGCGGCCGCGGTGAAGCCGGCAGGCCAGGTGATGGGGTGCTGGGAATCCGCGACGGCGCTGGGGCTCATGCCGGGTTCCTTTCGTGTTGGTAGTAAGTGTGGTTAGAGCTCGACGGCGGGAACGGGCTGGGGTGCCCCAGCGTCAGGTGCGCTGACAGCAGCGGCGGTGGAGCCGCCGTCGGACGTCACCGTCACGTACGGCCGGTGCAGCCGGGGGCCGAGTACCGCGTACACAGCCGCGCTGGTGAGTCCGCCGGCCAGCCAGGAGAGGTCCCAGCCGCCCAGGGCCACGGCGATCGGGCCCTGCATGATCGGGATGAGTCCGTACATGAACAGCCACGTGGCCACGATGCCGGCGAGCAGCGACGTCACGCCGGCCCAGTTGACCACGGGCAGGCGGCGCGTTCCGACGGCGTCGAACAGCCGTTCCACGTTGCCGGGCCAGCGCCGCTCCAGCCAGAAGAAGTGCACCAGCATCACTCCGCCCCAGGCGGCCACCCAGGCCACCAGGCCGATCAGCCACGCATCCAGCACGGAGGCGAAGTCCTCCTGGAAGATGAAGAAGACGACGGCGATGAGCGAGAAAGCGCCGACGAACAGGTTGAGCTTGCGGCGGCTGACGGTGATGTCGAGCGCCTGCGTGGCCACGGAGAAGGTGTAGATGTTGAGGATGTTGGTGGCGATGGGGCCGTGCAGCACCATCAGGAGCACGGGCAGCGCCATGGCGCCGAAGTTCTGCACGATGAGCTTGCCGGGGTCCACTTCGCCGCTGTTGGTGGCGAGGCTGGCGCCGAGGACGCCGAGCCAGACGACCGGGATGAACTGGCCCAGGACGGAGGCGAGGTAGACCTTCTTTTTGGGGACAGTCTTGCTGACGAAGCGGGAGTAGTCGGCGGCGTAGGTGAACCAGGTGATGCCCCAGCCGATGCCGATGGCCGTCATCACGGCACTCATCGCGGCGATCCGTTCCGAGCCTTCCAGGATGTGGCCCGCGGGGCCGGCGTAGGTCCAGTCGATCTTGAGTCCGAACCAGGCGACGGCGGACATGACCACCAGGATGATGATGGTGGGCGGCACCGTCCATTTTTCGAAGGCGGCGATGGCCTTGTAGCCGAACCACGCGATGGCAACCTGGGCGGCCATGATGAAGGTGGCGACGCCGATCTTCCAGGCGTAGTTGTGGGCGGCCGGATCCACCCAACCGAGGGTGCCGAAGAGCGCCATGACCAGGTCCAGGATGATCCAGGTGTTGACGGCGCACCAGCCCACCACCAGCAGCGCCTGGATGGCGGCCGGGAGGTAGTTGCCGCGGCGGCCGAAAGCGGCGCGGGCCAGGACCATGCCGGTGGCGCCGGTCTTCTGGCCCAGCAGGACGAAGCAGCCGAACAGCAGCATGCCGATCAGGTTGCCCAGGACCAGGACGGTGACGGTGTCGGCGAAGCCAAGGCCCAGGTTGATGCCGAGGGCGCCGAGAACCCAGTTGATCGGGGCGAGGTTTGCGCCGGCCCAGATCCAGAACTGGCCGGACACCTTGCGGGTGCGCGCGGTTTCCGGAATCGGCTGGAGCCAGGCTTCGAAGTCCTCGGCCTGCTCCATTGCGGGCCCGGACTGCGGTGTTGAGGGATTGTGCATCGGAAAAGCCTCCGTGTGAGGAAGAAGAGCCTCCGTGAAGAAGGGGTGAATTAAGCGTATGTGCGCTCCATCACAGCAACAAGGTACGATCTGTCTAGCAGAATTCCCTTGCCTATGACGGAGTGTAAGATCAGTGTTCCTCGAAGACGTCCTGAAGCACCGGAGCGTCCAGGCGGCTGACCCGCTCCTGCGCGCCGCCCCGTCCGCAGTGGCCGGCCGGCAGGTGCGGTGGGTGCACTCCAGCGAGGTCCTGGACATCGCTCCCCTGCTGCGCGGCGGCGAGCTCCTCCTCAGCGGCGGGCAGGCCCTGGCCACGGCAAGCGACCAGCGGCGTGTGGACTACGTGCGCGAGCTCGCCGGGCGCGGCGTCGCTGCCGTGGCGATCGAGACCGGCCCGGTGCTGCCCGAGATTCCCGAGTCGATGCTGGTGGCGGCCGAGTCGAACGGTCTGCCGCTGTTCGAGCTCCGCAAGGTGGCGCCTTTCGTGGGCATCATGCAGGAAATCAACTCGATCCTGGTGGGCCAGTCCGTGGAGCTGCTGCAGCGCGGCGACGAGATCAGCCACGCCATGGCCGCCGAACTCGCCCACGGCGGCGGGCTGGACGAGGTGCTCGCCGTGCTCGCCGGGCAGACCGGAACCGGCGTCCGCCTGGTGTCGCCGGCGGGGCTGACGCTGGGGAGTGCCGGCGTTGGCGGCGGCGCGGGCGGTGGTGGTGGCGGGCCCGACGGCGGGGATTCCGACGGCGTTATTGGCGCCGGCGGTTTGGGGACAGTTGGTTCCGGAACGGTGAGTACGACGGCGCTCAGTACGACGGCGGTCGACGTTCCGGTCCGCGGCGTGCTGGCTGCCCGGCTCGAGCTGGAGCTGCCCGAAGGCATCGACCCGACGTTCATCCGGGTGGCGGGCGAACGGTCCGTCGACATTCTGGGACTGGCACTGCTGCAGCGGATGCCGCCGGGGCTGAAGGAACTGGCGGGCGCGGAGCTGATGCGTGCCGTCCATTCCGGCGCCCAGCCGTGGCGGCTCGAGCAGCTGGGAGCGGCGGCGGGATTCGCCATCGACGGTCCGGTGGCCGCCGTCATGATCCGTTCCGCTGCCTCCGGCCGGCTGCGCCCGGCGCTGGACTCTGTGCTCGCGGGGTCGGTTCCGCACGCCGCGAGCTACGCCGACAAGCTGGAGCTCATCGCGCTGGCCGGTCTCCCCCGCAAGGGAACCCGGTGCGCACGCGTGTCCCTGGTCGAGGCGCTGGGGAACCTTGAGGTCCCGGAAGGTTCGGCGGTCGCCGTCGGACCGCTGGGTCAGGGCATCGGTGAGGCTGCCTGGTCCATGGCGGAGGCTCGGCGGACGCTGGACCTGGCCCCGCGGGCGGGCCGCTCGGCCGGCGGTCCCCGGCAGGTGCGGGACGCGGATGCGTTTGGGGCCGAGCGCCTGGCTGCCGAGAGCATCGACGCCGGTGCCCGCCACGACTTTGTCCGGCGGACGTTGGGGCCGATCCTCGAGCACGACGAGCAGCGCAACTCGCAGCTGCTGCACACGCTGACGGTGTGGCTGGATTCCGGCTGCAATACGGCGCAGGCGGCACGCGAGCTGCACCTGGAACGGCAGTCGATGTACCACCGGCTGCAGCGCATCTTCGACCTCTGCGGCGGCGACCCTCGGGGAACCGGCCGCCTCGTAGGCCTGCACCTGGCAACCCGCCTGGCCCGGCTCCCCTAGTACTGCAGACCCTCCCTCACCTCCCGCCGCCTCAAACCCAACCCTTCCTCACCTCCCGCCGCCTCAAACCCAACCCTTCCTCACCTCCCGCCGCCCAAACCCCAACGCGTCCTCACCTCCGGTCTGGATATGCTCGACCCATGCTGCCCCAACGCCACCTCTCTGAACTCTCCCGCAACGTTGACGCCCTCAAAGCGCTTGCCCGGCAGCCTGAGAACACTTTGGGCCGTTCGGTTCCGGCCTGCCCGGGCTGGACTCTGGATGCCCTTTTCGGCCATCTCGGCTCGATCGAACGGTGGGCAGCTGCTGTTGTCCGGGCCGGCAAGTACGTCGAGGAACAGGCGCCGCCCGCAGAGAACGCAGCAGCCTGGTTCCTCGACGGGGCTCAGGATTTCCTGGCCGCCATGAATTCCCTGGACCCCGCGGCGCCGTGCTGGAACTTCGGCCCTCCCCCGCGCACGGCCGGTTTCTGGCTTCGCCGGCAGGCCCACGAACACGCCATCCACCTTGTCGATGCCCACCAGGCGTCCGGCCTGCCGAACCCGGAGTTCGCCGAGGACTTCATGCTCGACGGCGTCGACGAGGCCCTGGCGATGTTCGCCCCGCGGCAGGTCCGGCTGCAGCGGATTGCCGACCCGGGAAGGGGGGTTACCTTCCACGTGCCCGGCGGAACGGCCTGGACTTTCGGCACTGGCGACGCCGCGGCGTCGGTCACCGCGGCGCCGCGGGAGATGTACCTGGGCCTCTGGGGCCGCTGCAGCCTTGCTGACACGGCAGTGCTCGACGGCGACATCGACCTCGCGCTGCGTGTCATCCGCGGTCCGCTCTCACCTTGAATGCAGCGCCGCCCTTCTAAAGCCTGGCGCGGTTGTCATGCCGCAGGCTTCAAAGGCGGACGTGCCCTACAGGGCGTTGCCGTCCAACGCGCACCGGAGTGGCCCTGCAAGCCACCGCTCCACTTCCCGCTGAGAACGCAGCCTGACTACTGTCACGTGCGGCGCTGCCGTCTCGAGGGCCAGGATCTTGGCGCGGTACTTGAAGTGTGTGGAGATCGCCCACCGGACAATGTTGTCAGGGTCGGTGAAGAATGTGCGGAGTGGCGGCTCGGTGTTACCGTTCCAGAGGATTTCCCGCCTAAGACGGCGGCGCAGCGTTCGACGCACGAGGCGCGGGAGCGTCGTTGTCCAGAATGGCAGATCGAGCCACACAACCAGGTCGGCGCGCTCGGTCACGAGTGGACGGGCGGCCCTGTACTGCCACTCCGTTGTCCACGAGTCCTGTGCGACCATCGAGCGAACGTCGTCGAGGAAGGACTCGCGCGGCACCCAATTCGGGCCGTGATACAGGGCGTCGATTTCAATGTGGGGTGCACCGATGATGACGGCGATGCGGCCGGCCAGCGTCGTCTTGCCGGTTCCGGATACGCCGGCAACCACCACGCGGAACGGCCGGCGCGGCAGGGGCTCCTTGTAGGTCAGCAATCTCAGCGGATCTTCCGCCGGTAGGCCGCCATCGCGAAGACGTAGGCGAGGACCAGGATCCCGAGGCACCATGCCAGGGCGATCCAAATGTCGACGCCGACCGGCCGTTGCGCGAACAGGTCATGGATCGTGTTGACGATCGAAGTGACCGGCTGGTTCTCGGCAAAGGCCCGGACGGGACCCGGCATGGTGGCCGTGGGGACGAAAGCCGAACTGATGAACGGCAGGAAGATCAGCGGGTAGGAGAAGCCGCCGGCGCCGTCCACGGACTTCGCCGACAGGCCGGCGATGACCGCGATCCAGGTGAGCGCCAAGGTGAACAGCGTGAGGATTCCGACGACGGCGAGCCACTCCAGCGGGCCGGCGGACGTCCGGAACCCCATCAGCAGCGCCACCAGCACAATGATCACGAGCGAGAGCCCGTTCGCAACCAGCGACGTCAGGACGTGCGCCCACAGCACGGACGACCGTGCGATCGGCATGGACTGGAACCGCTCGAAAATGCCGCTCTTCATGTCGGTGAACAACCGGACTGCGGTGTACGCGATGCCCGAGGCGATCGCAATCAGCATGATGCCGGGCAGCAAATAGTTAACATAGTTGTTGCTGCCCGTCCTGATGGCGCCGCCGAACACGTAGACGAACAGCAGCATGAGCGCGATGGGGGTGACCGCCGTCGTGATGATGGTGTCCGCGCTGCGGAAGATGTGATGCATGGAACGGCCCAGCAAGACGGCCGTGTCCCCGAAGAAGTGTCTGCTCATGACCGGCCCCTATTCAGTTCGACGCCTGACCCGCCGCGGCTGCCGGCCCCCACCAGCGCCAGGAAGATGTCCTCCAGGGTCGGCTGCTTTTCGACGTACTCCACTTCCACCGGCGGGAGGAGCTGCTTCAGGTCGGCGAGCGTGCCGTTCGCGATGATCCGCCCCGCGTGAAGAATGGCGATCCGGTCTGCCAGTTGCTCGGCCTCGTCGAGGTACTGCGTGGTGAGCAGCACGGTGGCGCCCTGCTTGGCGAGGTCCTGCACCACCTGCCAGACTTCGAGGCGCGCTTCAGGGTCGAGTCCCGTCGTCGGCTCGTCGAGGAAGATCACCTTCGGCTGCCCGATGAGGCTCATGGCGATATCAAGACGGCGGCGCATGCCTCCGGAGTACGTGGACACCTTCCGCGGTCCGGCGTCGGCAAGACCGAAGCGTGCCAGCAGGTCATCCGCCACCTTGCCGGGATCCTTCAGATGCCGCAGCCTGGCAACCAGCACCAGGTTCTCCCGGCCGGAGAGGATCTCGTCCACCGCTGCGAACTGCCCGGTCAGGCTGACTGACTCCCGGACCCGGAGCGGGTCCGCGGTGACGTCGAATCCGTTCACGGTGGCCGTGCCGGCGTCGGGCCTTGAAAGCGTGGACAGGATCCGCACCATCGTCGTCTTTCCTGCGCCGTTCGAGCCGAGCAGGGCGAAGATGCTGCCCGGTGCCACCTCGAAGTCCACGCCGCGCAGCACCTGCAGGTCCTTGTAGGACTTCTCCATGCTCTGGACGCGGATCGCAGGGTCGCGGTCCCGGGACGCCCCGATGCTCATGGGACTTCCTCCTCCTTCATGATCCCCTGGATCGTCTCGCTGAGCCGCTTCCGTTCCTTGTTGATCCACTGCCCCTCCGAGTAGTTCTGGAGGAACGTTTCCGCGAACTCCACGGGGTCGTCGCCGACGACTTCCCGAATCGGGGTTCGGCTCGCCGCGCTCTGCTCGAACAGGTCCGCCAGATCCTCCAGCATCTTCACCAGGGTCTCCCCTTTGGTGATGGCCCCGAAGTAGGTCAGGTACCGCTCCAAAGCATCGATCGCTGTGCGGTAGTTCGCGGGCAGCTGCTTGGCGCGCGTTTTGTACTGCCGGTACTGCTTCTTCTGTTCGAGCGAGCCCGTAACCTGCTCGATCCATCCCATGGCCATGCCTAATTCCCTCCTCGGAGCTGTTCGAGCCGCTGGGCCAGAAAGCTCCATGTTTTCCAGAACTCCTCCAGGTACTCATCGCCCTGGGCGTTGAGCGTGTACACCTTGCGCGGGGGGCCTTTCTCTGACGGACGCTTCTCGACGTCGACCAGACCCTTTTGCTCGATCCTCACCAGCAGCGCGTAAACCGTGCCCTCGGCGATATCGGAAAAGCCCTTTTCCCTGAGCAGCGTCGTGATTTCGTATCCGTACGCCGGCTTCCCGGTCAGGAGGGCAAGAACGATGCCCTCCAGCGTCCCCTTGAGCATCTCCGTCATCTGCTTGCCCACCGGACACCTCCTCCAGCTACTTAGTACTACTAGCTACCAGTACATAGTAACGCTAAGTAGATGATGCGCAAGAGGCAATTGCGGAAGCGTTTGACGTACGACGGCGGGACGTGAGGACGCGTCGGGAAAAACCCGACGAAAGGTGAGGACGCGTCGGGAAAAATAGGCAGGAAGTGGGAGAGCGTCGAAGGGCCCGGCCGCGCTCTCGCGCGGCCGGGCCCGTGATCGGATTCCAGGATTTAGTGGTTGGCGTCGGACTTCTCGTGCTCGCCGCCATGGACTGCGTGGTGGTGGCCCGGGTGGTGCTCCTCGTACTCGATCTCCAGCTCGTCGGCGGAGGTGAGTCCGTTGGGCAGGTCCACCGTGTGGCGGGGGCCGGTGTAGGTGTTCTTGACCCGGAGCTCCCAAGCCAGCCACAGCACCAGCAGGGTTCCGCCCACCACCAGCGGCGTGTAGTTCACGAACTTCCAGTCGAACTCGGGGTTCCACGGGACGCCGCCCGGGGAGCTCGGCAGGAGGGCGATCACCGTGGTGATGGCAATCTCCACCACCGCGATGGTGCCCAGCCACTTGTAGTTGCGGCCCAGGTGCCAGGATCCGCGCTGGAAGGACGAGCCCTTGCGCAGGCGCTGGTAGATCGGGATGGCGAAGGCCAGGTACAGGCCGACGACGCCGATGGAGACCACCGCGTTGAAGGCCACCGGGACGGGTGCGCCGTTGATGTCCACTTCAACCAGGGCAGGCAGGGTGAGGAGGATCGCCAGGCCGGCAACCAGGGCCACGCTGTACAGCGGAACGCCGCTCTTGTTCAGGCGGGTCCAGAGGCGGGCGCCGGGAACAGCGCCGTCGCGGCTGAAGGCGAACAGCATGCGGGTGGTGGAGGTCATGCAGGCCATGGCGCAGAAGCACTGTCCCACGGTGGAGATCACCAGCACGGTGCTGACCCACGGGCCGCTCAGTGCCTGGTTGAGCACGGTGACCACGCTGCCGCCGCTGGCGGTGACGGCGTCGGCGTCCTGCACGGCGAAGAGGATGCCCAGCAGCAGGATCCAGCCACCGATGGCCGAGTAGAGGATGGCCTGCCAGATGCCGTTGGCGGCGGAGTTGGAGGCGCCCTTGGTCTCCTCGGACATGTGGCAGGAGGCGTCGTAGCCGGTGACGGTGAACTGCGGAAGGATCACGGCGAGCGGCAGCACCAGGAAGATGAATCCCATGCCGGTGGTGGCGCCGTCGAACCATCCTGAGTTGTTGATCCGCTGGCTGAACACATCAGCCATGCTGGCGTGGCGTTCCGGCACGAAGATGATGATGGCGATGATCGCCACGGTGCCGATGACGTGCCACCAGACCGAGATGTTGTTGAAGATCGCCAGCAGGTGGCTGGAGAAGATCGAAAGCAGGGTGACCACCACCAGCACGCCGATGAAGATCAGGAACACGCGGGTCAGCGAGTACCCCTCGGCCCACACCGAGCTGAACGACGAGAGGGTCACGTCGATGAAGGTGGCGCAGCCGTAGGAGACGGCGGCCACGATGGCGAGCAGGCCCAGGAAGTCCAGCCAGCCGGTGAAGTAGCTGGAGCGGAGGCTGCCGAGCTTGGCCGCCCAGTAGTACATGCCGCCGGAGGTGGGCATCGCCGAGACGAGTTCACCCATGCACAGACCCACCACCAGGATGAGGGCGCAGACGATGGGCCAGCCCCAGCTGATGGCAGCGGGGCCGCCGTTGTTCCAGCCGATGAAGAAGCTGATGAACGGCCCGCTGAGGATCGAGATGACGGAGAAGGAGATGGCGAAGTTGGAGAATCCGGACCAGGAGCGCTTCAGTTCGGGCTTGTAGCCCAGATTGGCGAGGAGTTCGTCGTCGGACCGTTGTGGTTGGGTGACAGACATGGCAGTAAGTCCTTGGGTCTTGAGCCGATGGTTGGGGCGGAAGGGCCGGCGTCTACATTGACGTCAGGCCGCCGTCGATGGGGAGGAGCTGCCCGGTGATGTACCGGGCCCAGTCCGACGCGAGGAACACCACGGACGGGGCGATATCCTCCGGCGTCCCCTGGCGTCCCAGGGGTACCTGCGTCCCGACGAGCTGATCGAGTTCTTCGGTGTCGAGGTGGCCGAGCACGGGATCGTTGAAGCCGGTTTCAATCCATCCGGGGCATACGCCGTTGACGCGGATTCCGTCCTTGGCGTACTCAATCGCGAGCTGCCGGGTGAGGTTCACCAGCGCGCCCTTGGAGGCGTTGTAGGCAACGAGGTCCGGCTCCCCGATCAGGCCGGAGACGGATGCGGTGATGATGATCGCGCCCGACTTCTGCTTGATCATCTGCGGAAGCACCGCGCGCACCGTGAGGAACGTGCCGCGCACGTTGACGCGGAAGGTCTTGTCCCACTCGTCGAGGGTCTGGGTCAGGGCGGTTCCCGCCATGAGCACGCCGGCGTTTGCGTGGACAACGTCCAGCCGGCCGTGCGCCCGGACAATGTCATCGACGACGGCGGCCATCGCCTTTTCGTCGGTGACGTCGGCAACTGCTGCCACACCCTTGTGGCCCGCGTCTTTGATGAGCTGCTCGGTTTCGCCGGCGCGCGCAAAGTCCATGTCGGATGCCACCACCAGGGCACCGGCCTCGGCCAGCGCCAAGGCGCTGGCGCGGCCGATTCCGTGGCCGGCTCCGGTCACCAGGGCCACCTGGCCGGACAGGGTCAGAGCGGTCATTTTTTACCTCCGTGGGAGTTCTGCGTGGGGGTCTGATGGGCCGGCGTGATGCGGGTCACGCCCGGCGATGTCTTCCACTGTAAGCGAACCCACACCACTGGGCAATAGATTTTAGTTTTAAAGGTTTATGGCCCGCCTGCCGTTAACTAAGGCGTCGTGGAACATAAAACATATATTCCTAAAGTATTGCTTATATGTCGGACGCTGTGATCTACTTCATACATCGCAAGCGAGGTGCGACTGGAGCCGTGGCCCGAGGGAGCCGCTGCTGCAGGGCTCGGCATCCGCAATGGAACGGCCTCCGGGACAAGGAAGTCCCGCTATTCAAAGGAAATGAAATGAGCTTCAGTTTTGGCACTAAGGCTCCCCGGATCGAGCTCTCTGGTGAGGTCGTGGTTTCCGGGCTCGGCAAGAGTTACGGGGCAGCCCGGGTGCTGTCGGATGTGAATCTGGCGATGAACGAAGGCGAGGTGGTCTCGATCATCGGGCCTTCGGGGGCGGGCAAGAGCACGTTCCTACGCTGCCTGAACTACCTGGAAACACCGACCGAGGGCACGATCGAGATCGGCGGAGCCCGCGTGGTGGCCGGCGGGAAACTCCCGGACAAGGCGAGCCTGGACCACCTCCGGCGCGTGACCGGAATGGTCTTCCAGAGCTTCAACCTGTTCCCGCACCTGACCGTGATGGAAAACATCACCCTTCCCCAGCGCAAGGTCCTGGGCGCCAGCAAGGACCAGGCCCAGGACACCGCGGAAAAGCTGCTCAAGCGCGTCGGCCTTCCGGACAAGGCCAAGGCCTATCCCGCCCGCCTCTCCGGAGGCCAACAGCAGCGCATCGCGATCGCCCGGGCCTTGGCCCTCTCACCGAAGGTCATGCTCTTCGACGAGCCAACGTCCGCCCTCGATCCCGAGATCGGCCTTGAGGTTCTCGCCGTCATGCGCGACCTCGCCGACGAGGGCATGACCATGCTCGTGGTCACCCACGAGATGCACTTCGCCCGTGACGTCTCGGACCGCATCATGGTCATGGGCAACGGCGGCGTCCTGGAGATCGGCCCGAGCGAACAGGTGATGTCGGACCCGCAAAACGAGCGCACCCGGCAGTTCCTCAAAGCCGTCCTGGACCGGTGACACCGTGATTACGCAACTGCTGTCCTCGATCGCCCAGGGCGTCGGACTCACCCTCTACGTCACCGGCGCGTCGCTCCTGATCGGCGGGCTCATCGGCCTGGTCCTCGTCGGCGCCGCCCGCTCCCCCATCCCGGTCATCCGCGGCGTTGCCACCCTCTACATCAACGTCGTCCGGGTCATCCCGCCCATCACCTGGCTGTTCCTGATCTACTTCGGCCTGCCCCAGTACTCGCTGCGGCTCACCACCATCCAGGCAGCCATCATCGGCTTCTCCATCATCGCCTCCGCCTTCATGGCCGAGATCTACCGCTCCGGCCTGCTGTCCATCCCCGACGGACAACGCGAAGCCGCCCACGCCCTCGGACTCAGCACCATCACCACCGTCGGGCACATCATCACCCCGCAGGCCTTCCGGGTCGCGCTGCCCGCCATCGCCACGTACGGTATCGGGCTTTTGAAGGACTCCGCACTCGCCTCCACCATCGGCGTCCGCGAAATCACCTACTACGCCCAGCAAAGCGCGAAACAGACCCATGAAGGTCTGCTCTCGTTCATCGTCGCCGGGGCGCTCTACATCGTCATCAGCCTCGCCGTCGCCCTCGTCTCACGCCGGGTCGACCTCACCCTGCGCCGGAAGATCGGAGTCGCGTGATGGACCTGCTCAACCAATGGCTCAACTGGCTGCCCAACCTCGCCCCGGGACTCGTCGTCAGCCTCCAACTCACCGGCCTCTCTCTGCTCTTCGGCTTCCCCCTCGGCCTGCTCTTCGCCGTGATGGCAGCTGCCAAGGTTGCACCGCTGCAGTGGATCTCGTTCCTGTTCGTGGAAATCGGGCGCGGCCTGCCTGCCCTGGTGCTGCTCTACCTGCTCTACTTCAGCCTCCCCGACGCCGGGATCACCCTGACCTCGCTCACCACCGCGATCATCGCGCTGACCTGGAACACCGGCGCCTACGCCTCCGAATACTTCCGCGCCGGGATCGCCTCCGTCCCGCTGGGGCAAAAAGAAGCCGCCCTCACCTCAGGCCTGCGCGGCTGGACCGGATTCCGGCTCATCATCCTGCCCCAAGCGCTCCGGATCTCCACCCCGCCCCTGGCCGGACTCGCCGTCCTGGTCTTCCAAGGCAGCGCCCTGGCGTTCGTGATCGCCGTGCCAGAACTGATGTCCAAGGCCTTCGAAATCGGATCCATCACCTTCGAATACCTCAGCGTCTACCTGCTCACCGCAGTGATCTACGGCTCCCTCACCCTCGTCTTCCTCGGCCTCGTCCGGGCACTGGAACAGCGCCTCGGCCGCCACCTCCAACGCAACTGAACCTCTCCCACTTATCCCGGGCACTCCGCCCACACCACAACAAAGAAAGAACGACCATGTCACGAACTCCCCGTACCCTCGTGCGCGCACTTTCCGCCGGCAGCGCCGCCGGCCTGCTCGCCATCTCCCTCAGCGCCTGCGGCGGCAGCGACACCAGCAGCGTCGCCTCCGACTGCAAGCCGGCCCATGCCGGCCTCAAAACCCTGGCCCAAGGCGAGCTCACCGTCGCCAGCTACGACTACGCACCCGCCACGATCCTCAACGGCGACAATGTCACCGGCATGGAAGGTGACCTGATCAACGAGATCGCCAAGCTCGAATGCCTCAAAGTCACCGTGAGCACTTCCGGCGGCGCGGGGGCAGTCATCCCGTCCGTGCAGTCCAAGCGCGTCGACATCGGCTCGGGAAACTGGCTCCGCACGAAGGAGCGCACCAAGATCGTCTACATGAGCACGCCTCTGTGGAACGATCCCCAGGCGATCGTCTCCACCAAGGGCCTGACCAGCAATGACCTCGAGGGCAAAAAGGTTGGCTCGGTCGCCGGCAACCTCTGGAACGACAGCATGCAAAAGTGGCTCGGAGACAACTTCAAGATCTACCAGGATGACGAATCGATCTACTCAGACCTCAAAGCAGGCCGCATCGATGCGCTGGTGGCATCCTCTGCCTCCGCCAACTACCGGTTCAAGGACGCCCCCATCGAGGGTGCCAAGGTGATCGACGTCAAACCGAACCCGCACGTCCCCCAGTTCGCTGCGGTGGGTCAGGTGATGCTGCCGTCCAGCCTCGAGAACAGCGCGCTCGGCAAGGCCCTGGACGAGGACATCAAGACACTCCGCGAAAACGGCACCATCAAGAAGCTGCTTGAGAAGTACGGGATTGACGCAGCCGTGGGCGAGCCGGGCGCACCCAGCGAACTCTGACGCCAGCCGCGTTCTGCACAGGGCGGCGTCGGGTGTCCCATCCGGCGCCGCCCTGCAGGCGGTCTATGGGCGCCGCCGGCGCGCCCTAACTTCTAGATTATTCAAGCAAGCAAAGGAGCATGCATATGAGCGGAATCGTTGTTGTAGGGGTCGATGGCAGTGATACGGCCAGAAAGGCTGCGGAGGCCGCAAGAGACCTCGCCACAGCATTGGGCGCGACCCTCCACGTGGTGTCAGCCTTCGACGGTGACCGCTCTGACGTCTTCGGCACCGGCAGCAGCAAATGGCTGGTCTCGGACGCCGACAAGGCGGAACACGTTGCCAGGGCCGTGGCTGACACGCTGGGTGGGGACATCAGGATCACCTACGCTGCCGCCTCCGGCAGGCCGGCGGATGCCCTGATCAGGGAAGCGCTGAGCAAAGAGGCCCGGCTCATTGTGGTGGGCAACCGCAGGATGCGGGGCATTGGCCGCGTCCTGGGCAGCGTGGCCAACAGCGTTGCTCACAGCGCGCCCTGCGACGTCTACATCGCCAACACCTACGACGACTAGACACCTACAACTGATTTTCCAAGAGGAGCCAAATTGCACGACGTGATAATTGTTGGTGGCGGTGCCGCGGGACTTGGCACCGCATACTATCTGCGGGATTCAGGGCTGGATGTCCTGATTCTGGAGTCCGGCCAGGACATCGGCGGCCGGTCGCACACGGTGCAGCTTGCCGGAACGTCGGCCAATTCCGGCGCGATGTTCGTTTACAAGGGAACGAAGTCAGAAGAGCTCGTGAATGAGCTGGGGATCCGGACCGCGCCCTTCCTCCCGGAGACGTACGGAATCCACGTCAACGGCAAGACCGTGGTGGCCGAAGCCAACGAGGATGTTGTGGCCGGCCTGAATCTCACCGAGTCCGAGAAGACCGAGCTCAACAAGTTCATCGATACGTCCCTCACCGAGTACCTGGACTATGTCAACGACAGGACGCCAGCCGGCGAAATAGACAAGCTTTCGGGTGAGACGGTGGCCGACCGGATCGCTGACCTGCAGCCGGCAGTCCGGGACATTATTGCGACGGCGATCCGTGGCGGCGCAGTGGGCGACCCCGCCAATCTTTCCGCCAAGTATGCGCTCCGCTATTTCGCGAGCTACCTGGCGCGGGAGAAGAACAACCGCCTCTTCGCGCTGGAGGGAATGCAGGCCATTCCGCGGGCCATCCTGAAGCGTCTGCCTGAGCGCACTGTCCGCTACAACACCCAGGTGACAGACGTGACCCTGCTCGAAAAGGAGGGCGGCTACGAGGTTTCGGTGACGGGCGACGGCCGTGAGGCGAAGCTGACGGCCCAACACGTGGTCCTGGCCGTTCCCGCCCCGGTGGTTCCCGGCGTCGTCAAGGACCTTCCCGGTTGGAAGACGTCGGCGCTCAACAGGGTCGCCTCCCCCGGCAGCACAACGCTGAACATCGTCGCGGACATTGACGGGCTCCCGGAGTTCAAGGACTGGGCCTTCATCGTGACCGTCGGGATGCCCTTCGACGCCATCATCAACCCTGTCCCCGGCGGCACCGAAGAGACCTCAAAGGCAAACATCCTCCAGCTGACCTGCTACGGCAATTCCTCGGGCTATCTGCCGGGGTTTGCCGACGACGAGCAAAGGGTCGCGCAGTGGATGGAGGACGTGTACACGGTGGCACCCCAGCTCCGCGGCCGGATCCTCGGCGTGCACGCCCAGACCTGGGAGCACTGCTTTGCCTTGCTGAGCCCGGAGCGGGCAGAGGCCCTTCCCGAGCTGCAGCGCTCGATTGGATCGCTGCACTTCGCCGGCGACTACACGTCGGAGACTGCCGGTACTCACGGGGCCTACACTGAAGCCGAACGCGTTGCCTCGCTGATTCTGGCCTCCCTGAAGCCCGGGGGTTAGGCACGACGGCGGCATGGGCCCTCTTCCGGGTCCATGCCGCCTTACCCCCACCCCTCCCTCAGATCCTGCCGCTATGGGGTGACGGTGGCTGTCACCACCGAGAAAAGCCTGGCGTAGTTCGGGCACACGCTCAGTTTCTCGTCGGCCGGGACGCGCGCACCGTCCAGGACCACTTTGGCGCCCTCGGACAGGGACGAACCGTCCGGCAGGGCAAGTGATTCGCCCTTGAAGGTAGTGCCCTGCGGGAAGACCAGTGTTGTTGCATCTCCATTCTGGGTCCGGACCACAATGCAGCCGCCGCCGTCTGCCGCCAGGCTGCCCAGCAGCTGGCCGCTTTCCTCGTCGACGGACGACACTCCGGCGTGCACCACGGCTTTCTTGCCCCCGGCACTTTGGACCACCGCCGTCGGCATTCCCTGCTGGACCGAAGACGCAGGCGAGGTGACCACGGGCTCTCCCTTCGGCGTCGAACATGCCGCAAGCAAAAGCACGCCCGTCAGGGCCAGACCCGAGGCGGCCCGGTGCGTCATGAATGCCCCCTGGGATTTCGACGGCGATACCTCGCCCCAGCATAGGACAGGCGCGGGTACCCCGGACCGTGATCCAGCCTTTTTCCAAGGTTGGTTATGCAAAGTAATTGCCTTGGGGAATCAATGTGGAATTCCACGGGACAAGGAGGTTCCCGTGGTTTGCGTGCGGTCTCGGAATCCGTATTGGGGTTGACAGGGGCGCCGCCTGAACTGGCTTGTGCCCGATGCCAGGGAGGCCAGACCATGACTGAAGAATCCGCCAACAAAACCGGACTCGCACGGCGCACACTGCTTCGTTTAGGAGCGGCGGGAGGTACCGCGGCAGCAGTGGCAGCCGCACGGTCCTGGGCAGGTCCGCTCCTGGCAGAACGGGGCCTGATGTCGCCCGATGGTGCATTTGCGGCCACATCCATGGCACTTGGCGACGGGCTGTTTTACATTGAGGCGCTTCCCACGAGCCCCCTGATCCTCTCGCCCTTCACCGACAGGCTGGTGGTACCGAAAGCGCTGGCCCCCGTGCCGAAATCCGTGGTCAACGCCTGGAAGAATCCGCCGGGACCGGGGCCGGGCCAGCAGAACTCGCTGCGCAACGAGCGGCACCAGGTCTGGACGAGCGACGTCGGTCTTCCGGACCCGATCATCTACAAGATCAACCTGCTGGTGCGGGCCCACTCATTCAGCACGTCGCAGGTGCTGCCGATCAATGCGAATGGCCGCCCGACGGTTTCCTTCGATGCGAACCGCAAGACGTACCCGGCGGGCACCAGGCGGACATTACCTCCCAGCACCATCTACGGCTACAACGGGACCTTCCCCGGGCCGAGGATTAACGCGGAGTACGGCAAACCCGTGCTGGTGCGGCTCGAGAACCATCTGGACGAGAATCCGCTGAAACTGGACCGGCAGGACTTCGGTTCCCCGGACTTCTCATTCCTGACGCACCTGCACAACTCCCACACCGCGCCCGAGAGCGACGGCAACCCGCACTACTCGATGATTGCCGGGCCCAGGCACCGCGGCTACAGGCCCGGGATGTTCGTTGACAACCTGTATCTGAACAGGGCGGCCGGTAACGATGACAGTGCGAAGCAAAGCTTCTTCTGGTTCCACGACCACACGATGGACCATACCGGCGCGAATGTGTACAAGGGCATGGTGGGCCTGTACCCGATTTACGATCCGAAGAACGGCCTGGACATGGGCGACGAGCGGCGGGGATTGCGGCTGCCGGGGGTCCGCACCAACAACCCCGACGGCTCGTTCGACGTCGCCTTCGACATCCCGCTGGCCTTCACTGATTTCCGGTTCGACGACGGCGTGACCATCCATAAGGACTTCCACGACGGGCTGGGTGAGTTCCCGGCCGCCAAGAACCCGGCGACCCACCCCGAATGGTGGGGCAAGACCTTCTACAAGCACTTCCCCAACCACGGCTTCGTCGGCGACATATGCACGGTCAACGGGACGGCCTTCCCGGTCCTGGAGGTCAAGCGGCGCAAGTACCGCTTCAGGTTCCTGGACGCCTCGGTCGCCCGAATCTACGAATTCAAGCTGATGACCTCCACCAGAGGGCCGAAGTCGTCCGTATCCCTCGGCTACAACGGCGACGAACTCCAGGGCCAGTACCGTATCGAGGACGGGCAGCAGTGCATGCAGTTCAACGAGATCGCGGTCGACGGCGGCCTGTTGCCGATCCCGATCAAACGCAACTCCTTTGAGCTGTGGCCGGCCAAGCGGCGCGAAGTGATCGTTGATTTCACCCGGTACCAGGACGGCACGCCCACCACCAAGGGCGACGTCGTCTACCTCACCAATGTGATGAAAATGCCCAACGGCCGGAAGTGGGCCGCATCAACGCGCTTCTCGCCTGATCCCAAATACAAGATACCGCTCCTCAAGATCGTCATCGGCGACACGGCTCCGGACAACAGCCGGATCCCCGCTACCCTCCGCGCGCTTCCGCCGCTGCCGAGCAACTGGCAGAGCATGCTGGACAACCGGCTGATCTTCGAGGTGCAGCGAGGCAGCGCCGGCGGGGAAACGGAGTGGCTCATCAACGGCAAACCCTTTGACCCGCAGCACGTGCTGGCAAGCCTGAAAAACCCTGCCGGCCGCTCACCCCTGGCCCAGCAGAAGAAGGGAAGCTTCAACCTCTGGGAGCTCCGCAACGGCGGCGGCGGCTGGGTGCATCCGGTCCACCTCCATGAAGAGGAACACCAGGTGGTCATGCGCAACGGCAAGGACGTCACGCGGACAGCGGATCCCGGGCATCCCGATGACATCTCCGGGGAAGACACAGTGGCCTTGGACCCCGGCGAATCGGTGATCGTCTACCGCGGTTTCAGGGACTTCACGGGGCCCTACGTGGGGCATTGCCACAACCTGAGCCACGAAGATCACGCCATGATGTTCGCCTGGGAGATCACCCCGTGACTCGGTGCTGGAGGGCCTGTCAGGTCCGGAGCGTTTTGAGGGCGGTGGACCAGGAGATGAGCTGGTCCAGCAGCGGCTTCAAGGCCTCCTCGGCGTCATCGGTCGGCGTGAAGACGGTGTAGTTTTCGAATTCCGACGCGAAGGGAAGGGCCACCTGGGCGCGGACGGTGGCCATCTGCAGTTCGGCCGCGATCAATCGGAGGTTCTCCACGGCCCGGACTCCCCCGGCGCTTCCGTAGCTGACAAATCCGGCGGCCTTGTTGTTCCACTCCGCGTAGACGTAATCCAGCGCGTTCTTCAGGGCCCCGGGAAGCGAATGGTTGTATTCGGCGGTCACGAAGATGAAGCCGTCGAAGCGCGCAATAGCCCCGGCCCAGACCTTCGTGTGCTCGTGCGAGTACTGGCCCATCGACGGCGGCATGGGCTCGTCCAGCAGCGGAAGGCTGTAGTCGGCCAGATCGAGTAGCTCGAAGTCCGCGCCGCCCCTGGCAGCGGCCCGGGAGTGCACCCAGTCTGCAACCTGCCGGCTACGGCGCTGGGGACGGGTACTGCCGACGACCACCGCTATCTTGACCATGCTTCACGCTCCCGTTCGTCGAGGTGACTCATTGGTAAAACGCTGCCGGCCGCGCCGTTAGTCCCGGGGGTAGGCCGCTTCACCCAAACGCCTCCTCACCTCCATCCATCTCTTACCAAACGCGTCCTCACCTTGCCGGGGCCAGGTGAGGACGCGTCGGGGAAAAGGCGACGAAAAGTGAGGGAGCGTTTCATCTGGGCGCGCCCGGATCGGAGCTTTCGGTGCAACGGAGTTGTGGTTCAGGCAACTCTCTTTGCAGCTTCGCCCTGCTGGCGCTCGCCGATGATCGCAGATAAGTCTTGCATAGAAGTTCAAAATACCCATTGACGGGTGAACTGGGTCACGCCTAATCTGGTGCAACAGCGTTGCAACACAAGCAACCCGAGATTTCATTGGTGGACACATGAAACCCCCGACATCGCAATCTTCCGAAACGGCCGGAGCAGCAGCGCAGCTGAGCGGCCAGCCAAACCAGGCACCCCACACCGGCGACGAGGTCAGCAAGGACACCCGGCGCCGGGTCATCACCGCCAGCTTCATCGGCAACTTCGTCGAATGGTTCGACTACGCCGTCTACGGCTACCTGGCCGGCATCATCTCCACGGTCTTCTTCCCGGAGGCGGACCGGCAGACGGCACTCCTGGCAACCTTCGGCGTCTTCGCCATATCGTTCTTCGTCCGTCCCCTGGGCGGCTTCTTCTGGGGCCACATCGGCGACCGGCTCGGACGGCGGAAGGCGCTGTCACTGTCGATCGTCATCATGTCCGTGGCCACGTTCTGCATCGCCCTGATCCCCGGCTACGGCACTATCGGCATCCTGGCGCCGGTCCTGCTCCTGCTGGTCCGCGTCGTCCAGGGCTTCTCCGCCTCCGGCGAATACGCCGGGGCCTCCGCCTTCCTGGTGGAGTACGCACCGGCACATCGCCGCGGACTCTATGCCGCCGTCGTACCTGCAAGCACCGCGGCCGGACTTCTGCTGGGCAGCCTGCTGGCAGCGCTGCTGACCGCAACTCTCAGCGAAAGCCAGCTGCACGACTGGGGATGGCGCCTGCCGTTCCTGCTTGCCGCGCCCATGGGCCTGATCGGCCGGTACATCCGCACCAAGCTCGAGGACACCCCCGCGTTCCGCGCCCTCGCCGAGGACAAGGAAGGAACGAAGGCACCCGCCAGGGACATGTTCCGGAACAACAGGAGGCAGCTCATCATCGCCACAGGTGCGGTGCTGCTGAACGCGGTCGGTTTCTACGTCATCCTCAGCTACATGCCCACCTACCTCGCCGAGGAACTGGGCTTCGGGGCGGGCGAATCGTTCCTGGCCACCACCATCGCGCTGGCCAGCTACATCGGCTTCATCTTCCTTACCGGCATCGCCTCGGACAGGTTCGGCCGCAAGAAGATGCTGATCACCGCGTCCGTGCTGTTCATGCTGGTGACGGTGCCGGCGTTCATGCTTCTGGACTCCGGAAACTTCCTGGTGATCGTCCTGGTCCAGATCCTCCTGGGCGGCATGCTCACCCTCAACGACGGCACGCTGCCGAGCTTCCTGGCCGAACTCTTCCCCACGAAGACCCGGTACAGCGGCTTCGCCGTCAGTTTCAACCTCTCCAACGCCCTGTTCGGCGGCACCGCCCCGTTCATGGCCACCCTCCTGATCGGCCTCACGCACAGCAAGCTGGCCCCCGGCTGGTATCTCGTGGCCGCCTCACTGGTTTCCCTCATCGCAGTCCTGTTCGCCGTGGAGACTTCCAAGAAGCCCCTGCAGCAGCACTGACAACACCCACCCAAGAAAGAAAAGGAATGAACCGCATGACCATCACCGAGAACCTCACCCGTGACGGCGACGCAGTCAACGACGTCGCCAAGCTCGACCGCCTGAAGGTCCTCAACAACGGCGAGAAAGTGTCGCTGACCTTCTCCGACGCCGAGTTCGAGCGCCGCCTCGCCGGCCTCCGCAGCATCATGGCCGAGAAGGACCTGGACGCCGTCGTCCTGACCAGCTACCACTCGATCAAGTACTACTCCGACTTCCTGTTCACCTACTTCGGCCGCTCGTACGCCATGGTGGTCACCAAGGAGGACACGGTCACCGTCACCGCAAATATCGACGCCGGGATGCCCTGGCGCCGCAGCTACGGCGAAAACCTGGTGTACACGGACTGGCGCCGCGACAACTTCATCTTTGGCATCCAGGAGGTGCTGCGCACCCGCGGCATCAAGGTCCGCCGGCTCGGCGTCGAGGACGACTCCCTGCCGCTGGACAACCGCAACAAGATCCAGGCCGCGTTCGAGTCCGCCACCCTGGTGGACGTGGCCCAGGCCGCGATGCGCCAGCGCATGATCAAGTCCGCCGAGGAAATCGAGGTCATCAAGCACGGGGCCCGGATCGGCGACCTGGGCGGCGAGGCCATCCGCAACGCCATCACCGCCGGCATCACCGAGTACGAGGTGGCCCTGATCGGCACCGAGGCCATGGTGCACGAGATCGCCCGCACCTTCCCCAACTCCGAGATCCGCGACACCTGGGTCTGGTTCCAGTCCGGCATCAACACCGACGGCGCGCACAACTGGGCCACCACCCGGAAGATCCAGGAGCACGACATCCTGAGCCTGAACTGCTTCCCCATGACCTCCGGCTACTACACGGCGCTGGAGCGGACGCTGTTCTACGGCGAACCGGATGCCCGCTCGCTCGAGCTGTGGAACATCAACGTCGACGTGCACCGGCGCGGCCTGGAACTCATCAAGCCCGGCGCGGTCTGCAAGGACATCGCCGCCGAGCTCAACGAGATCTACATTTCGCACGGCCTGCTCGCCAACCGCACCTTCGGCTACGGCCACTCCTTTGGCGTCCTCAGCCACTACTACGGACGCGAAGCAGGACTCGAGCTGCGCGAGGACATCGACACGGTGCTCGAGCCGGGCATGGTGGTCTCCATGGAACCGATGATCACCGTGCTGGACGGCCAGCCCGGCGCCGGCGGCTACCGCGAGCACGACATCCTGGTGGTGGGCGAGGACGGCGCCGAGAACATCACCAAGTTCCCGTTCGGCCCCGAGCACAACATCATCAGCGCCTGACGCCTGAGTAGCCAACAACAGGGCATGCCCTCCCCCGCCGCCCGGCCCCGCGAGGCCGTTAGCCAACAGTCGCGAATTAACCTCCTTGGGTTAAGTACGACGGCGGCGGGCGGCTGGGAGGGCATGCCCGCCGCCGTTTCGGCGAACCAATACAGCAAAGACATAGAGTGAACACCATGACTCCCCCGGCTTCTAAAGCGACCCGAGACACGGCAGCCAGCGACGCCGCCGCCGAGACCGGAAAAGACACGGGCGACGCCCGCGGTGCGTCGGTGATCGTCAACGCCATCGCCGTGCTGCGCAGCTTCACGGCCGACGAACCCATGCTCGGCGTCACCGAGATCGCCAGCCGGGTGGGCCTGCACAAGAGCACCGTGTCCAGGATCCTGGCCACGTTCGAACAGGAACACCTGGTGGAGCGGGACCCGGACACGCGGCGCTTCCGGCTGGGGCTGGGCCTGATCGCGGTGGCGGGCCCGCTGCTTGCGGAACTCGAGGAACGCCGCGTGGCCTACCCCGTGCTGCGGGAACTCACAGAACGCACCGGCGAAACGAGCGCGCTCATGGTGTGGAACGGCAGCGAGTCGATGTGCGTGGAGCAGATCGCCAGCCGCCAGCAGGTCAAGCACACCACCCCGCTGGGTGCCCGCTACAACGACGCCCTCAGCGCCTCGGTCCAGGTCTTCCTCGCCGCCGAACAGCCCGAGCGCGTGAGCGCCCTGCTGCGCAGCGGCACCATCACCCTCCCCGGTCTGGACGACCACTCCGTCGAGGCGTACCTGCAGCGGCTGAAGGAAGTCAGCGAGCGCGGCTGGGCCATCAACTACGGCGAGACGTCCATCGAGGAAGTCGGCATCGCCGCGCCCGTCTACGACCACCGCGGCGACATCGCGGCCTCCGTCCTCATCCCCGCACCCAAGTTCCGGGTTTCCCCCGACACCCTGCAAAGCCTCGGCGAAGCCTGCGCCAGCGCCGCCCGGCTGGTCACCCAGCGCCTGGGCGGCGCGGCACCGAAACAGCGCCGCAGCGCATAGGCGGCCCAGGTTACATGGCGCCCCGTCTAGGAACTTACTAGGCGGCCCGGGTTAGGAACCTGCCGCCGTTGCTGCTGCTTCAGAGGCAACGGGCACAGCGGTTGTTGCCGTTTCCGAATCCTTCTGGGCTTCCTGGGTTGCTGACTGAGCAGGAACCTGAGTGGAACTTGGTGCGGCAATGGCTGAAGAGCTCGGAGCAGGCGCAACCACGGGAGCCGGTGCCGGGACGGGAGCAGGCGCGGCCACAGCCGGTGCCGCCGAGGCGCTCGGTGAAGGGGCCGGAGCGGGCGTAACCGCCGGAGCGGGCGTAACCGCGGGAGCGGGCGTAACCGCGGGAGCGGGCGTGACCGAAGGAGCCGGAGCGGGCGTCGCCGCGGGAGCCGGAGCAGGAGTCACCGGTTTAGGCGCAGGGGCAGGGGCGGGCTTCGGGGCAGGAGCCGGAGTTGCCGGCTTAGGCGCTGTCACCTTCGGCGCGGGAGCTGGGACCGTCGGTTTGGGCGCCGCCCTGTGTGCCGGAGCCGGAGTGGCCGGCTTGGTCACTGTCACCTTCGGCGTCGCCACCTTGGCCCGCCTGCCGGACGGCTTCGCTGCGGAAACAGACGCCTTGGCAGGTGATGAAGACTTGACGGTGGCAACGCCCTGGGCGGACGCTTCATGCTGATCGTTCACCGCACTTTGCTGAGCGCTGGCACCCACCGGAACGGCCCAATTCGGCGTTTCAGTAGCGGTGCCGGCCTTGCGGTAGTCGGTCATCTTCACACCGGCAACGGGTCCGGAGTGACGCAGCCGCACCAGGGTCCAGTTGTCCGGATCCGTGTGCTTGCCGTTCAGGATGGTTTCGAAATGGAGGTGGCATCCGGTCGATGACCCGGTGGTGCCGACCTTGGCGATGAGTTCACCCACCTGCACCGTCTGGCCCTTCTTCACACCGATGCCCTCGAGGTGGTTGTAAGTGGTGATCAGGCCGTTGCCGTGATCGATCTCCACGCGATTGCCGCCGCCCCAGGGATGCCATCCCACAGCCCGAACCACACCAGCATCGGCTGCGTAGACGTTCGTTCCGCAGGCAGCTGCAAAGTCCTGGCCCCAGTGGAACTCACCTGCCGAGCCTGAGATCGGACTGGTCCGCAGGCCAAAGTGCGAGGTGGGAACGAGGACGTCCAACGGCGCCATCAGGGTTCCCGCCGCAGGGCGCCGTACTTTGGCTGAAGCACCAGCGAGTTTTTGGCCTGCCGGCTTCGCCGAGGTGAAGACCGCAGTACGGCTGTAGGACACGAACGCGTCCGCGGAGGCCGAGACGGCACCCGGGTCTGAAGCAAGCGGGTTTGAAACGAGGGCGCCTGAAACTCCGGCACCGGAGACCGACCCGGCTGAGCCCGGGACAACCGCGGCCGAGGCAACGGCACCGGCTCCGAGGGGCGCGTTGATGGAGACGTCGGCGGCCACATCCGCGGGCACCTGCCCGGACGAAAGAACTGGACTCATTCCCTGGAATCCCACAGCATAAACGGCCAGGAATGCCGTGCCAGCGCCCACCCGAACGGCGCGGCTTACGACGGCCCGGCTCAGGACGGCGGGACGCGGGTTCTGCGCCGTGTGCCGGGCTCCGGCAGGCGTGGGCCGGACATCGTTAGGTGCCAGATGCTTTGCCAATTGGTTCTCCCCCATGAAGGCCGCCCGAGCTGGCGGACGGCGGCTGCTCATCCCATGGGAGCATGCCGGGCAGGCCAGCGAAACCGATACGGCCGCCTATGTGGATAAGCTCGGAAAATCTTGACCGGGACCAGACCGAACTGCGGAAAACCTCGCGTGACGTTGAGGAATCCTGGTGCCTCGGCGCGCCCGCAAACGCAGGACCGGCCCTTAGCCACAAGCACGCAGCCGCCGCAAGAAAAAAGCCGTGGTCCCCGGCACCGGACGGGAGTATCGTGTGTTGCGCCCGGCCCGTGACGCCCGGCCAGCCCGCCAAAAAAGAGCAAAAGCGGCGCCCCTCCCGGCAAGCAGATCCACCAAAGATCCAACAAAGAACCAAGGAACCAAAAACAGGCAAGTGTCAATGAAGACCGCTTAGGAGGGCCCCATCATGCCTTCATCGAACACCACCCCCATCCCCCAACCGCCCACCAAACCCCTGGTAGGCAACCTGCCCGACATCGACTCCAGCAAGGGAATCCTGGGCATCGTGGACGTGGCCGAGGAGTACGGCCCGATCGTCCGCATCCAGGTTTTCAACCGCAGCATGATCGCCGTTTCCTCCCAGGAGCTCGTCAACGAGATCTGCGACGAGACCCGCTTCGGCAAGGTGCTCGGCGTCTCCCTGCGCCAGGTGCGGGACTTCATCGGCGACGGCCTGTTCACCGCCGAAACCGAGGAGCCGAACTGGCAGAAGGCGCACCGCATCCTGATGCCCGCCTTCGGACCGAAAGCCCTGACCAAGATGTTCGCCGGCATGGACGACATCCTGGAGCAGTTGCTGCTCAAGTGGGAGCGGCTGGGCCCGGCGGCGAGGATCGACGTTGCGGACAACGCCACCCGGCTGACCCTGGACACCATTGCCCTGTGCTCGTTCAGCTACCGGTTCAACAGCCTCTACCGCGAGGAGATGCATCCCTTCATCGGCGCCATGGTCCGTGCCCTGAGTGAGTCCCGGGACAGGTCCACCAGGCTGCCGGTGCAGAACAAGCTCATGATCCGCAAGCGGCACCAGCTGGAGGAGGACAACGCGCTGATGCTCGAGGTGGCCGAACAGCTCATCAGCGACCGCCGCCGCAACCCCAGTCCGGAAGGCAGCGAGGACATCCTGGACACCATGCTCAACGCGGCGGACCCGGTGACCGGCGAGCGCCTGCCGGAGAGCAACGTCCGCAACCAGATGGTCACCTTCCTGGTGGCCGGGCATGAGACAACCAGCGGGCTGATCACCTTCATGATGTACGAGCTGCTGCGGCACCCGGAGGTCATGAAGAAGGCCCGTGCCGTCGTCGACGAGGTGCTGGGCACCCAGGCAGCCCGGTTCGAGCACCTGCCCAGGCTGGGGTACCTGGACCAGATCCTCAAGGAGACGCTCCGGCTGTGGCCCACTGCCCCGGCGTTCAACGTGGCGCCCTACGAGGACACCGTGATCGGCGGCAAGTACGAGATCGCCAAGGGCCAGACCCTCATGGTCCTGATCCCGCAGCTGCACCGGGACAAGGCCGCGTGGGGCGAGGACGCCGAGCTCTTCAACCCGGACCGGTTCTCCCCCGAGCGCGTCGAGTCCATTCCGGCCAACGCGTGGAAGCCGTTCGGCAACGGCCAGCGCTCTTGCATCGGGCGCGGGTTCGCCCTGCAGGAGGCCCAGCTGTTCCTGGCCAAGGCCCTGCAGCGCTTCGACATCACCGCCGCGGATCCGAACTATGAGCTGCACATCAAGCACACGCTCACCATGAAGCCGGAAGGGCTTTTCATCCACGTCCGACGGCGGGACGTCCGGATCGACGCAGCGGCCAGTGCCGCCGTCGGGCAGTTGGACAGGGAACGGGAAAGCGGCAGGCACCCAAGGACGGCGGAAGCGCTGGCGGTTGCCGCCGCCAACGGCGTTCCCGTGCGCGTGCTGTACGGCTCGAACGCGGGCACGTCCCGTGACTTTGCGCAGCGGATAGCGAACGACGCCGGGCGGCGGGGCTACAGCCCCACCATCGCCTCGCTGGACGAGGCGGCCGGCGGGCTGCCCACCGTGGGGCTTGTCGCCGTCGTCGCCTCCTCCTATGAGGGGATGCCGCCGGACAACGCCAAGAAGTTCATGACCTGGACCGAAAGCCTGCAGCCGGGCAGCCTCGCCGGGGTGCGGTACACGGTGTTCGGCAACGGCAACCGGGACTGGGCACGGACGTACCAGGAGGTGCCCAAGGCCATCGACGCGCGGCTCGAGGCGGCCGGCGCCGAGCGGGTCTACGAGCGCGGCGAGGCCAACGCCCGCGGCGACTTCTTCGGCGATTTCGAGGAATGGTACGCGGGATTCTGGCCGGCGGTGGACGGCGCCCTCGGCCAGAAGACCAGTGCGCCCAAAGGCCAGCCGCAGCTGGAGGTCCAGTTCGTGGGCAACGTCCGGGACACGTTCCTGCGGCAAAACGATCTGTCGGTGGGCACCGTCGTCGTCAACCGGGAACTGGTGGACCTGACCAAACCCAACGCCCGGTCCAAGCGGCACGTGGAGATCGCACTGCCGGAGGGCATGAGCTACCGGGCCGGCGACTACCTGGCCGTGCTGCCGCTGAACCCGGCCGACCTGGTGCAGCGGGCCCTGACGCGCCTCAGCCTGGACTACGACTCCCACGTGGTGCTGGCCATGGAGCACGGGGACACCTTCCTGCCCACCGGCACGCCCGTGGCCGTGGGCGAGCTGCTGAGCAGCTACGTGGAACTCGCCGTTCCGGCCACCCGTCCGCAGGTGGAGCAGCTGGCCGAGGTGGCGGCGGACCCGGCGGAGCGCGCGGAGCTGGAGGCGCTGGCGCAGGACCGCGACCGGCACGCGGCGGAGATCGTGGACAAGCGCGTCTCGCTGCTGGACCTGCTGGAGATGTACCCGTCGTGCCAGGTGCCGTTCACGACGTTCCTGCAGCTGCTCACGCAGCTGACCCCGCGGCGGTACTCCATCTCGTCGTCCCCGCTCTGGAGCCCTGACCACGCGACCCTGACGTTCGCCGTCATCCAGGCCCCGGCCTGGTCCGGGCGCGGCACCTTCGAGGGCGCGGCGTCCACGTACCTGGCCCAGGCGCGGCCGGGATCGCGGGTGGCGGTGACGGTGCGGCCGTCGAACGCGGCATTCCACCCGCCGGAGTCCCTGGCCATGCCGGTCATCATGGTGTGCGCCGGGACCGGGCTAGCGCCGTTCCGCGGCTTCGTGCAGGACCGGGCGCTGCGGGCCCAGGCCGAGGACATCCAGCCGGCAAAGTCCCTGCTGTTCTTCGGCTGCCGGGCACCGGACACCGACTACCTCTACCGGACGGAGCTCGAATCCTGGGCGGAGCAGGCCAACCTGGACCTGCGGCCGGTCTTCTCCAAGGTGCCGACCGACGGGCAGAAGTATGTCCAGCACCGGCTCTGGGCGGACCGGGCAGACGTCAAGGAACTGGTGCAGCAGGGGGCCACGGTGTTCGTCTGCGGCGACGGGAAGCACATGGCGCCGGAGGTCCGCGAGACCTGCGAGCGCATCTACCAGGAGGCCACCGGCGCTTCCGAGGCTGACGCCGATGCCTGGATGGACGAGGTGGAGCGCACCCACGGCCGGTACGTGGCGGACATCTTCACGTAGGAGGTTGCCTTAGGCCGGAACGTGGCCTGTCCGCCGTCCTGGGCGGGCAGGCCACGCTGCCGAGATTCACAAGATTCACCGGATTCACCGACATTCACATGGAGCGTCAGTTCCCGTTGAGCTCCGCATGGAGCTTCTGGACGCGGGCCCTGATGTCGTCCCGGAGCAGGCGCATGCGCTCCATGCCTTCGATGCCGCGCTCGGAGGGCTCGTCCGTTTCCCAGACCTCGAAGCGGGTGCCCGCGTGGGGCTCCAGCTTGGCTTCCGTTCCCAGCACCACCACCACGTCGACGGCGTCCAGCACCTCGTCGGTGACGGGCTTGGGGTGCTCGCCGGAGATGTCGACGCCGAGCTCGGTCAGGCACTCCACGGCCTGCGGGTTAAGGGACGTGCCGGGCTTGGTGCCTGCCGAGTAGACGGTGACGTCCCCGCCGGCGAGCTGGTTCATCAGCCCGGCGGCGAGCTGGGATTTGCCGCCGTTCTTGCTGCAGACGAAGAGCACGGACGGGGTCTTCCGGGTGCCGGGTGTTTCCTGGGCCATTAGATTATTGGTTCCTTTGCGGGTTATTCGATCAGGTGGGCGGAAGGGGCCTGGGTCAGCTTATGCCGGAGCGGCCGTGGGTCAGACCGGTGGGGAACCCGACCAGCACCGGTTCCGGTGCGGCGCAGCAGGATTCCCCGGCTCCGTCAGTGGTGTCGGGGATGTTCGTGGAGCAGACACCGGTTTCGGGGAGTTCAAGTTCGACGGCGTCCGCGGCGGCGGCGTCCCCGGCCAGGGCGGCGGCGACGGAGCGGACCTGCTCGTAGCCGGTGGCCATGAGGAAGGTGGGTGCGCGGCCGTAGGATTTCATCCCGGCCAGGTAGAAGTCCTTCTCCGGCTGGGCGAGGATCCCGGCGCCGTGGGCCGGGACGGTGCCGCAGCTGTGGAAGTCCGGATCGATGAGCGGGCCCAGCGCCTTGGGCGCGTCAACCGCGGGGTCAAGGTCCAGCCGCAGCTCGGAGAGGATGGCCAGGTCCGGCCGGAACCCTGTGGCCGGGATGATCCTGTCGACGGCGACGCTCCGGCCGTCGGCGGCGTGGACCGTCACCGTTCCGCCGTCGGTGGATTCGAGGCGGCTGGTCTGGAAGCCTGTCAGGAGCCGGACGGCGCCGGTGTCGACGGCGGCGCGGAGCCGGGCGCCGAGCTGACCGCGAGCGGGCAGCTGGTCGGCGTCCCCGCCGCCGTAGGCGCGTGCCGGCGTCGCGGCGCGGATGGCCCACAGCACTTCGGTTCCGGGGTTGGCGCGGGCCAGGCGCGCCAGGTCAAGGACCATGTTCGCGGCCGAATGCCCGGACCCGATGACCAGGGTGCGGCGGCCTGCGAACCCGTCCCCGGACACGTCGGGCAGCGGGCCGGTGACCAGCCCGGCGGCCCTGGCCTCAACCTCTCCGGGGGCGGGCAGCCCAGAGGAACCGAGGGGCGCCGGCGTGGTCCAGGTTCCGGACGTGTCGATGACGGCCCGGGCAAGGACTTCGGTGACGTCGCCGCCGGCGTGCCGGATCTGCAGGAGGAACGGGGCCTGCTCGCGGCCGAGGCCGCGGCCCTTGTCCATCCCCTGCCGGGTGACCGCCACGACGCGGGAGCCGGTGCGGATCCTGCCGCTGAGTTCAGGTGTCGCGGCCAGCGGCTCGAGGTAGTCCCCGACGATCTGGGCGCCGTAGGGCAGCGCGGTGGGGCGGGGCGCCTCCCAGCCCGAGCGTTCCAGGAGGCGCACTGCGGCCGCGTCGAGGTTGTACTGCCAGGTGGAGAACACCCGGATGTGGCCCCATTCGCGCATCGCGGCGCCAACGGTATCACCGGCTTCGAGGACCAGCGGCTCCAGACCCCGCTCGAGAAGGTGGGCGGCCGCGGCCAGGCCGACGGGTCCGGCGCCGATCACCGCGACGGGAAGGTTCGTCGTCGAATCCATGCTGTCCTCTTCCGTGTGTACATATGGCAGGTCAATTCGGGCGGTCCGGGCGGCCGGGACTTAGCAGCAGTCCTGTCCGTCGTCACAGCAGTTGTCGTCACAGCAACCGGTGCTCATGCGTGTCACCCCCTCCCCTGGCGGGTTTGTTCAGGCCGGGGCCAGGGAGGCGATCAGCGCCTCGACGCGGGTCTTGATCTCGTCGCGGATGGGACGCACGGACTCGACGCCCTTGCCGGCCGGGTCCTCCAGGACCCAGTCCTCGTAGCGTTTGCCCGGGAAGTAGGGGCACTCGTCGCCGCAGCCCATGGTGATCACGACGTCGGAGTCCTGCACTGCCTCAGTGGTGAGAACCTTGGGGATCTCTGCGGACATGTCGATCCCCACCTCGGCCATGGCTTCGACCGCTGACGGATTGACCTTCTCCGCGGGCTGGGAGCCGGCGGAGCGGACCTCGATCGCGCCCTGCGAGAGGGTGGTGAGGAACGCCGCGGCCATCTGGGAGCGTCCGGCGTTGTGGACGCACACGAACAGGACTGAGGGCTTCTGGCTCATGAGAGCACCTTTCGGTCAGCCGCGGCGACGGCGGAGGTTGCGAGGGTGGGGTAGAGGAAGCGGACCAGGACGTATCCGACGGCGCCGCCGGCCAGTTGCGCGAGGATGAATGCCGGGGCCGACGACGGCGCGATGCCGGCAAAGCTGTCAGTGACGGTTCTGGCTATTGTCACCGCGGGGTTGGCGAAGCTGGTGGAGCTGGTGAACCAGTACGCGGCGGTGATGTAGCCGCCGACGGCGAACGCCACCCGGTCAGCCCTGCCGGACCTGACCGTGCCGAAGACCACCAGCAGCAGCCCCACCGTGGCGATGACCTCCCCCAGCCACAGCCCCTCACCGGTCCGTTCATGGGTGGAGAACGTGACCGCATCGAGGCCGAACATCACATTCGCCACAACGGTGCCGGCCAGCCCGCCCAGGATCTGCGCGCCGATCAGGACCGCCGCGGTTCGTGTGTCGAGCATGCCCAGTGCCCGCTCAACCAGGGTCACCACCGGGTTGAACGACGCCGAGACCGGCTGCAGGGCGACGATCAGCGCCACCAGAGCGGCGCCGGTGGCGAGGCTGTTCTGCAGAAGCTGCAGCCCGACGTCGTCCGGGGACAGCCGGGAGGCCATGACGCCGGACCCGACGACGGCCATCACCAGGAAGGCCGTGCCGATGAACTCGGCCAAGGCCCGGCGTGCCAAGACGCTCACTGGGCCTGTCCCCCGATCAGTGCCGCGAGGTTCTGCAGCGCCTCGGTCCGGGCACGGTAGTACACCCAGACACCGCGCTTCTCACGGTCCAGCAACCCGACCTCGTGCAGGAGTTTCAAGTGGTGGCTGATGGTCGGCTGCGACAGTTCGAAGGCGTCGTTCAGGTCGCAGACGCAGGCCTCGCCGCCCTCGTGCGAGGCGACCAGGGACACCAGCCGCAGCCTGACCGGGTCGGCCAGCGCCTTCAGCAACGGGGCGATCTGCACCGCCTCGTTCTCGGACAGGGGCTCCCGCGCCAGGGGCGAGCAGCAGGCGACCGTCTGGACCGGGGTCAACTCCAAAGACATAGACACATGTAAATATTCACACTCATCTATGTCTTAGGCAACCCCCGGCCCACCCCGTTTCCCGAACTGTTCACTTGCAAGCTCTCGTCAGCCGCCGGCCCCGCGAGTACCTTTGAGCCATGACTAGGGACTTTGACCTGGAGTCGGAAGAGTCGCAGGAAATCGCGGATGATCCGCGCCGGATTGGGTACTGGTTTTTCAGGGCGCTGCACGACAGGGCAAGGAACCTGGACGACTTGCACATGATCGTGACCCCGGAGTCCCGGCCGATGTGGGGATCGTTCGAGATCGCGGCTGCCCTGCTGGACTGCATCGAAGACCCCGGCATGCTCCAGGAGGCCGTCTACGCCCACGGGGACCTGGACGTCTGCTACATGCGTGTTGTCCGCGAAGCCAGGGAGCACACACCGGCCGCAGCGCTGGATGACCCGCTGCTGATCACGCTCGTGTGGCGGCCGGACCACGGCCGGTGGATGGTGCACCACTTCGGCGACATCGTGCACCCGGACAGGGTGCCCCGCGGGGCTTAGGCGAAGCTGCAGGCGGAGCCCCGGCTACGGCCGGTGGTCTTCCATGAGCAGGCCGGCCATGGCCTTGGCGCGGGCAGCGGCATGGGCGTCCCCTTCGGCCGCAGCGACCATCGCCCCCTTGATAAGGATGTGGATGGACCAGGCGAAGTCGTTCGGATTGTCGAGGCCAGCGGCTTTCGCGAGGTCGGCGATCTGCTCCCGCGTCCTCTCCAGGTACCGGATGCTCGCTTTGCCGAGAGGGTGGTCCGGGCCCATCTCCATCATCACGTGCAGGAAGGAGCTGACCTGGACCGCGCCCTGGCGGAACCAGTCGTCGAAGACGTCGAAGATGGTCAGCATGGCTGCCCCGCCGCGGGTCCCGCGCCGGGCGATGGCGTCCTCGATCGCAGCAGTGCGTTCCTGGTACCACTGTTCGAGGAAGGCCAGGACGACGTCGTCCTTGGAAGGGAAATGCCTGTAGAAGGTTGCCTTGGCCACCCCTGAGGCACGGATCAGCTCGTCCACCCCGACATCACGGATCCCCCGCCGGGCAAACAGATCGTAGGCGGCGGCAACGATTTTCTCCGACGGACTGCTCGCCGCAGGACGCACTGGCTCTTCGGTCCCGTCTGAGGTCTGCACAATCCGGATATTACACGAGCAGGTTGGGAACAAGACCGACCGTTCTTTCTAGGGCTCGCATTTTCAGGATATCGCCCGCCAGGGGGCTTGCCGCAAGGCCCCCACCGTCGGCCAGAATGGTTGGCCGCGCATAGTTTTCTGAATGGGGGTTTCACATGTTCGACGTGATCATCAGCGGCGGCGGGCCGACGGGGATGATGCTGGCCAGCGAGCTGCGGCTGCACGGCGTGGACGTGCTGGTGCTGGAGAAGGACGCTGAACCAAGCCAGGCCGTCCGCTCGCTGGGCCTGCACCCGCGCAGCATCGAGATCATGGACCAGCGCGGGCTGCTGGACCGGTTCCTCGCGCAGGGGAAGCAGTATCCCGGCGTCGGCCGTTTCGCAGGGATCGAGAAACCCCTGCCGGAAAACCTGGACACCGCACACGGCTACATCCTCGGCATCCCGCAGCCGGTCACCGACAGGCTGCTGGCCGAGCGTGCCGCCGAGCTCGGGGCGCAGATCCGCCGCGGCTGCGAGGTGACGGGAGTTGAGCAGGACGACGACGGCGTGAGCGTCGGGATTGCCGACGGCACCCAGGTGCGGGCCAAGTGGGTGGTGGGATGCGACGGCGGGCGCAGCCTGGTGCGCCGGGCGCTCGGCATCGGTTTCCCCGGCGACCCCGCCACCACCGAGTGGATCCACAGCGAGATAGAGGTGACAACACCGCCCGACGAGCTGGCCGCCGTCGTGGAAGAGGTGCGCAAGACCCACCGGGGGTTCGGCGTCGGCCCGGCCGGGAACGGGCTGTACCGCGCCGTGGTGCCGGCGGCCACCGTGGCGGAGGACCGCACGGTCCCGCCCACGCTGGAGGAGCTGAAGACCCGGCTGCGGGCCTACGCCGGCACCGACTTCGGCGTCCATTCACCGCGCTGGCTGACCCGCTTCAGCGACGCCACCCGGCTGGCCGAGCAGTACCGCGCCGGCCGGGTGTTCCTCGCCGGCGACGCGGCGCACGTCCACCCGCCGCTGGGAGGCCAGGGCCTGAACCTCGGCATCCAGGACTCGTTCAACCTCGGCTGGAAGCTCGCCGCCGAGGTCAACGGCTGGGCGCCGCAGGGGCTGCTGGACACCTACCACGCCGAGCGCCACCCGGTTGCCAGAGACGTCCTGACCATCACCCGCGCCCAGAGCGAACTGATCTCCCCCCAGCCCGGACCCCAGGCCGTGCGCCGCCTGCTGGCAGAGCTGATGGACTTCGAGAATGTCAGCCGGTTCCTGGCGGAGAGGATCAGCTCCACCGGGATCCGCTACGACTTCGGCGGCGGGCCCGAGCTGCTCGGCAAACGGCTGCGCGACATTCCGCTGTCACGCGGCCGGCTCTACGAGCTCACGCGCGACGGCCGCGGACTGCTGCTGGACCAGACCGGCGGACTGTCCGTGGCAGGGTGGACGGACCGGATCGACCACGTCACGGACGCCAGCGGGGAACTGGATGCGCCCGCGGTCCTGCTCCGGCCGGACGGCCACGTCGCCTGGATCGGTGACGACCAGGACAGCCTGCTCCGCCACCTGCCGGTATGGTTCGGGGCCGCGTCCGGGAAGTAAAAGCGGCTAGCTGCTCGCGCCGGAGGCGACGACGCCGGCACCGAGGGCGGCGATGATGCCGCTGCTGACGCGTTCGACGCCGGTATTCACCTTGGGGCGCCGCAACCACCCCATCGCCTTGTAGGCGATGAGCGCGACGACGGCGAGGTAGGCGAACCCGATGACCGCTTCCACCGCACCCAGGATCAAAGCCGTGCCCATGGTGTCGCCGCCCTGCGGAATGAACTGCGGAACGACCGCCAGGTAGAAGAGGCCAACCTTGGGGTTGAGCAGCGTGGACAGCGCCCCGGCGCCGAAGCCGGCGAGGTTGCTGTAGCGAAGCGCGTTTCCTTCCTTGCCGCCCTCGAGGCCCGCCCTCGCTGCCTTCCGCGTCTTCAGGAACGAGGATATGCCGAGGTAGAGCAGGTAGAGGCCGCCTGCGATCTTGACCCAGCGGAACACCTCCGCGGACTGCTCCAGGATTGCCGCGAGTCCGACGCCGACAAGGGCGGCCCACGCGATGGCGGCAACCGCCGAGCCCGCCGCAGCCGCAATCCCCGCGCTGGGCCGGTTCAAGGCGATGCGAAGCACCAGGAACGTGTCCGGTCCGGGCGTGATGGACAGAATCAGGCACAGTCCGGCAAAGGCCGCGAGCGAGGCGAGGGTCATGGTGAGGATTATCCCTGAAAGCACCCTCTTCAGTCACAAAAGAAATCTATTGACGTCCAGCATGTGATCCCCGACACTGGTTTTGGGATCCCAAAACGGTATCCCAAAGCGGTATCCCAAAAAGCTCACTCAGAGGTAGACACCATGGGTACTTCAGCTGAAATCGATGACCGGCCGTTGCGGGAAAGCGTCCGTGACACCATCCGCAACCGGATCTTTGAGGGGCACTATGCCCCGGGCACGAGGCTTGTTGAGCGCGATCTCGCCGACGAGTTCAACGTCTCCCGGCTGCCCGTCAGGGAGGCCCTGCGCATGCTCCGGCAGGAAGGGATCGTCACGGAGCGGGCGAACTCGCGGGGAATGGTTGTCAGCAGCCTGACACCCGAGCAGGTCGCGGACCTGTTCGACGTGAGGCTGGCACTTGAGGTGCTGGCGAGCGAACTGGCGGCCGCACGGGCCACGCGCGAAGAACTCGCGCACCTGAATTCACTCCTGGACACGGCCCAGGAGTGCCTGGCGGCAGGGTCAATCCGCGAAGCCCACGCCGCAAACAACCAATTCCACGACGCCATCACCGACATGGCCCGCAACGAGTTTCTGCGGGGCGCGTTGGAGCCCCTTCAAGGGCGGATGCACTGGCTGTTCCGGTTCGCGACCGACCTGCCTGAGCTGATCCGCGAGCACCGAAGACTCTACGAAGCCATCGCCAGCGGCGACCCCGCCCGCGCAGGCATCGCCTCCAGGGAACACATCCAGAAGTACCGCAAGGACTACTACCTGCACCACTAAAAGCCCCGGATATTCGGGACGGTCCGCTGCCATCAAGCGACCGGCCCTCCGATCAGTGCACCCAAAAACCAGTGCACCCAAAAACCGCCGCCGGCGGACAGTTACAACTCATCACAAGGACATTCCATGCAAGATTTGCCAGATCTCGTCATCTCAAATGCCACAGTGGTCAACGCCGACGGCCGCACGGGCGCGCATGTGGTGGTCACGGGCGGAAAGGTTGCGGAGCTCATTGACGCCGCTCATCCGGTGCCGCCGGCATCCGTCACTGTCGACGCCAACGGGCGCCTGCTGATCCCTGGCGGAGTGGACGGCCACTGCCACGTCGCCCAGGTGACCGGCAGGTACCGCACGCTGGACGATTACGCCGTGACGTCGTCGGCCGCGCTCTGGGGCGGGACCACCACCATCATCGACTTCGGCATCCCGCGGGACGCCGCGGAAACCCCGCTGGAGGCGGCGCGCAACAAGATATCCCTGGCCAGTGAATCGCGCTGCGACGTTGGCCTGCACGCCTCCGTGGTCGCGTGGGACGAGACCGTTCCCGCCCAGCTGGAAGAGCTCGCCGCGCTGGGGATCCGCTCCGTCAAGATGTACACGACGAACCGCGGGTCCACGATGGCGGACAACGACACCATCCTGCGCGTCATGAAGGAAATGGTCCGGCTCGACGGTCTCACCTATATCCACGCCGAGCACGACGCCATCATCACCGACTGCACCGCCGAGCACGCCGGCCGGGGCGAGATCGGCATCCGCCACCTGCACCAGACCCGCCCGGAACTCGCCGAGGAAATCTCCGTGAAGGAAACCCTGGCCATGGCGGAATACACCGGAGCGCCTGTGTACTTCGTCCACCAGTCCACACCGGGGGCTGTCGACCTGGTGACCGGGGCCCGGATGGACGGGCTCGCCGCCTATTCCGAGACCTGTCCGCACTACCTGACCCTGGACGAGAACGTGTACGGCGAAAACTTTCCGGAATGGTACGCCTGCTGCCCTCCCATGCGCAGCCCGGAAACCGTCGCGGCGCTCAAGGAACGGGTGCTGGCCGGCGCCATCCACACCGTTGCCTCCGACCATTCCTGCTACGACCTCTCGCAGAAACTCGAACGCAGCGACGACATCCGGCAGATGCCCCATGGACTCCCCGGCGTCGAAACCAGGATGCCCGTCACCTTCACCACCATGGTGTCGCCGGAGGGGCACGGCATTGAACGCTTCGTGGAGGTGTTCTCCGCCGGACCGGCCCGCATCAACGCGCTCCGCGGCAAAGGGGTCATAGCGCCGGGTTTCGACGCCGATCTGGTCCTCGTCGATCCCGCCGAAGCGAGGACCGTGTCAGGTGCCGCCCTGCACATGGGCACCGACTTTTCGCCGTTTGAAGGAAAGTCCCTGCGGGGCTGGCCCCAGCTGGTGGTTTCCGCCGGACGGATCGTCCTGGATGACAACGGATTCCACGATCCCGGCCCCGTGGGCCGCTTCCTCAAACGGGACGGATTCCGGGAATCCCTCGAAGCGCCGGCGGAACTGCAGGCCGCGTCCCTTTAACCCAAAACCCAACCCCCAAAACCCACCCACACACAGTGTTTGACAAAGGAGTCATCATGGAAAGCAGCCACGAGTCGCTGGCCGCGCTCGATCCATCGGGCCGGCTGTACAACGAGGACCTCGCCCCCGCCACGGAGCGGAAATGGACCTCATACAGTTTCTTCGCCGTCTGGATGTCGGCGATCCACAACATCGGCACCTACACCTTCGTCGCGGGCCTGTTCGTCATCGGCCTCACCGGCTGGCAGGTCCTGGCGGCAATCCTGATCGGAACCGCGATCCTCTTTTTCGGCATGAACTGGGCCGGGAAAATGGGCCAGCAGACAGGCGTCCCCTTCCCGGTCATGGCGCGCATCAGCTTCGGAATCTGGGGCGCCAACATCCCGGCACTCATCCGGGCCGTCATCGCCATCTGCTGGTACGGGATCCAGACCTACCTGGCCTCCATGGCCGTCGTCGTCCTTCTTTTGCGGATCGACCCTGACCTGCAGCAGTGGCAGAACCAGAGCTTCCTTGGCCTCTCGCTCCTGGGCTGGGCCTGCTTCATCCTCCTCTGGATCCTTCAGCTCGTGGTCATCACCCGGGGCATGGAAGCCGTGCGCCGCTTCCAGGACTGGGCCGGTCCGATTGTCTGGGCCGTCATGCTGGGCATGGCCGTCTGGCTCTTCAGCCTGGCAGGCTGGAACATCCCGATGGACCTGTCCATCAACCCGCTGGCCGGCGGGGATGCAACCCGCGGCGTGCTGACCGGAGCCTTCCTGCTCGTCGCAACGTACGCCACCATGCTCCTGAACTACTGCGACTTCACCCGCTTCGCCAAGTCGGCGAAGTCGGTGGTCCGCGGCAACTTCTGGGGCATTCCGGTGAACTTCGCGGCATTCGCGGCCATCAGCATCACCATGACCATCGGCACCGTCGTCGCCTTCGGTGAAGCCATCACCGATCCGGCACTGATCCTCGCCAAGGTGCCCGACACGTTCGTCCTGGTCCTCGGCGCCTCGATGTTCATCGTGGCCACGATCGGCGTGAACGTGGTCCTGAACTTCGTCTCCCCCGCCTACGACCTGGCCAACGTCTGGCCCAAGCGCATCAACTTCAAGCGCGGCGGCATCATCAGCGCAGTGCTGGCCCTCCTGGTCATGCCGTGGAACCTGTACTCCAACCCCGTCGTCGTCAACTACTTCCTGGGCGGCCTGGGAGCCTTCCTCGGACCGCTGTTCGGCATCATGGCCGCCGACTACTTCCTCATCAACCGCGGCATCGTGAACATCAAGGAGCTTTACCGCTCGGACGAGAACGCGGAGTTCTTCTTCCGGAAGGGCGTCAACCCGAAAGCCATCGCAGTGTTCATCCCGACGGCGGCCCTCGCCGCCGTGATGGCGCTCGTTCCCGCTTTGGGCGCCGTGGCAGCCTTTGCCTGGCCCGTGGGACTGGTCACCGCCGGGCTGAGCTACTTCTTCGCCATGGGCGGCCAGAAGAAGCTGCCCACGGTGGCCGACGAAGCCGAAGCCGTGCTCGAAGCAGCCGAGTGACGGACCGGGCGCCTGTGATGAGGCAGGAGAATTAGCCGCGACCGACCAGAAGAGAGCCGGGACATAACTGTCCCGGCTCTCTTCGTATCCCTTGCACTTAACCGGCGATCAATCGTTCAGTGAGATACCTGTTCAACGAAACGCCCTGCTCCTGAGCAGAGATAGCCAACTGCCTATGTTTTTCGGGCGACACACGGACCTTGAGGTTTCCGCTGTACTTGCGCTCAGCGAAAGGCAAAGGGATCTCTTCGCCATTCTCCGCCATGTCTGCCACCACTTCTTGCAGCAGGCGTTCAAGTCCGCGAAGCGCCTCTTCCTTGTCAGTATCCAGCCAGGAAAGGGATGGGAATTCAGTAACTGTAGCTACGTACTCTTCGTCTTCCGGCGACCAGGCAACAGAGTAGCGATAGTGCGCCACAAGTGATGCTTTTTTTGCTTTAGACTCAAGCTTTCCGAGATCGTCCCCCATGAATCAATGGTTCCACTACTGGAACCACTGAGCAAGTCCGGCCTTGTCCGCTGCGAACCCGGAGGTCACACAGGCCGCCGCGGCCCCGGCGGTGAAGTCCGACGACGACCCGGACGTTTTGTCCTGAACGGACAGTTCGAACTGGCCAAGGGAGGCAGAAGCCCCTGAGCCGCTGAGGCACCACATCCGAGTGGCAGCAACCACTTAAGCCGCCCGCCCAAGTACCCGGCCCACGCAACCGGGTGCACGGCGCAGGAAACTCGAGTACCTGCCACGGTTGTCCGGCATTCCGCGCCCCGGGTAACTTGCCGTGTACTGGTCGTCGAAAACTGGCCACTGTCGCCGAGCAGCTCTATCGGATTGAACCCACCCGGTTCAATGACACTGGAGCGCGGAATAATGAAACAACTGTTCAGATTTGGTGTGGTGGGGGGTGCCGCGGCGTCTCTGATTGCGGCGCTGGCGGTGGGGGCCGTCCCGGCCCAGGCGGCGTCGTGCACGCCAGGAACCCCTGCCCCGGTCAGCACCCTTCCGGGAACAACGGTGATGGCCAACAACTTCGAGTCCGGGACGCTGGACGGTTTCACGTCCACCACCGGCGGTACGGGAACAACGGAAATCTCCTCGGTCCAGGCCCACTCGGGGACCTGCGCCGCCTTCCTGCATGCCACCCTTGATCCGGGCTCCGTCGCCAACCTGTCGGCACCCCTGCCGGCGGGTACCACGACGGCCTATGGGGATGGCTGGTTCAACATCACCCAGGCCGGCGAGCTGGGCAACGATGTCCCGTATCTCCGGTTTTTCTCCGGCGGCATCCGGGTGGCCGACGTCTACCGGTACAACAACAACGGGGAGCTCTGGCTCCGCGTAACCGCACCTGACGGGACCTCCGTCTTTACCCGCCTGGTCGCCGCCAGCATCCCGCTCGGCACGTGGCACCACGTGGCCATGCGGACCACCGCGAACGGCACCGGGTCAACCGTGGAGGTGTGGTTTGACGGCGCACTGGAGTACTCCAACAGCCACGTAGCCACCGGGGCCACCACCCTGGACAAGGTCCAGCTCGGTGCCGAACACAACCGCCAGATGGGCGACAGCTACGTCGACGACATCGTCATCAAGGCCTCCGCGCAGGCCGCCGCCACCCCGTCCATCCGCAGTGCCGCGGACGTCCTGGCGGTGGGTCCTGACGGCACCCTGTGGGACTACCCGGCCTCGGGCCAGGGCACGCTGCAGGCCCGGCAGAAGATCGGCATCGGCTGGGCCGGGCTGGCCAAGGGGTTCGTGACGGACTGGAACAGCGACGGCGTCCAGGACATCGTCGCGCAGTGGAAGGACGGCCGGCTGAGCTTCTACGCCGGACGGCCCGCCGGCGGATTCGTCGCGGCCAAGGCCATCGGCACCGGCTGGGGCAGCTACCACGTCACGGTCGGCCGCTGGCGCAAGACCGACCAGTTCCCCGGCATCCTCGCCTACGACGCCGCCGGCACCCTCTGGTACTACGGCAACAGCGCCGGGTCATCGCTCTCCACCCGTGTCAAGACAGGCGCCGGCTGGGGCGGCCTGTACCTCACCATGACCGACTTCGACCAGGACGGGGCGCAGGACATCCTGGCCAAACGCAGCGACGGCACGCTCGCTCTTTACCGCTCCACCGGAGCCGGCGGCTTCGTCTCCGAGGCCAGGCGCACGGTGGGCAGCGGGTGGAACAGCATCAACAGCATCACCCCCGTGGCCGGATTCACCACCGGAAGCTCGGGACTCATGACCCGGCTCACCGACGGCCGGCTCGCCCACTACCCCTTCAGCAAGGGACTCTGGGGAGCGCGGACCATCGTCGGCGCCGGCTGGAGCACCTACAACATCCTGCGGTAGAACCGGCAAAGGCCAAGGGCGCCGCTCCCCCATGGAGCGGCGCCCGGTCTGTGTGCACAGGCTGGCCGGGGTCCGTTTACGACGCCGCGTCCAGCGTGATGTCCGCGGACTGCTCCTGGCCGCCGCGCCGGAAGGTGATCTTCACGGTGGACCCGGCCGCCTGCTCGCGGGCGGCCGCCGTCAGCTCGGAGGCGTCGGTGACGGTCCGGCCGGCCAGGCCGGTCACCACGTCGCCGGCCTGCAGCCCGGCCTTGTCCGCCGCTGACCCGGAGGTCACCGAGGCCACCTCGGCGCCGTCGGTGAAGTCCGACGACGACCCCGACGTTTTGTCCTGGACGGACAGTCCCAGCTGGCCATGGGTCGCCTTCCCCGTGGAGATGATCTCCTCCGCCACCCGCTTCGCCTGGTTGATCGGGATGGAGAAGCCGACGCCGATGTTGCCGCTCTGCGTCGACGAGGACGACGACGATCCCGCGGACGCGATCGCCACGTTGACGCCGATGATCTCGCCCTGCGCGTTCACCAGGGCGCCGCCGGAGTTGCCGGGGTTGATGGCCGCGTCCGTCTGGATGACGTTGATGCTGATGGAGTCCTGCGCGGAGGCCGAAACTCCGGACTGGGACGAACCGAACGGTGAGGTCCCGCCCTGGGAGGAGGAACCGCCGTCGGACGTGGCGGAGGACGCCGTCTCGATGGTGCGGTTCACGGCGGAGACGATCCCGTCCGTGACGGTGCCGCTGAGACCCAGGGGCGCGCCGATGGCGATGGCCTTGTCGCCGACGTTGACCGCGCCGGAGTCGCCGAGGGTCGCGGGGGTCAGCCCGTCGGCGTCAATTTTGATGACGGCCAGGTCGGAGAGCGGGTCGGTGCCCACGACGGAGGCTTTGTAGACCTTCCCGTCGTTGGTGCGGACCTCGACGGCGGCATCCGCGGCCGCCCCGTCAAGGGTCACCACGTGCGTGTTGGTGAGGATGTGGCCCTCCGTGTCCAGGATGATGCCCGAGCCGGTGCCTCCGGAACTGCCCGAGCTGACGCTGATGGTCACCACGCTGGGCGAGGCCTTTTGCGCGGCGGCCGTGACGGCGTTGACGCTCTGCGTGTTGTTGACGATCACCGGGCTGATCGCTGCCCCGGCCGTGCTGGTGGTCTTGGCCGGGGCGCTGTGCAGCACCGCCGAGGTGCCGGTGGCCACCCCGCCTCCCAGGAGTCCCGCCGCCACCAGGCAGGTGACGAACACCGCCGGACCAACCCGCTTCCTGTCCCGGCGGCGGGAGGCCTGAACATCGGTGTGGGCAACAGGGGTGGGGCGGGTCTCCGTGTGCATGGCTGGCTCCTCAGGCGGTACCGCTCCGACCGTTCCGGAGCTTTCCCCCTAATCCTGTCCACCGCGGCTTTGGCGCTTCTGTCCCGATGCTGTGCTGCGGCTGTGAGAGCGGAAGACGCCCGCCAAGTAGACCGCAGGCCGGCAGGTCAGCGGGCCTCAGCCTTCTTGTTGCGGCGGTGTTTGAGGTACTCGACGCCCCACGGCAGCACGGACACCAGCACCATGACGACGGCGATGACGTCGATGTTCTTGGCCACGATCTCAAAGTGTCCCAGCCACGTGCCGAGCAGCGTCACGGAGGTCGCCCACGCCACGGCGCCGACGATGTTCCAGAGCGTGAACGATTTGTACTCGTAGCGGGCGATGCCTGCGGTCAGCGGTGCGTAGGTCCTGATGATGGGAACGAACCGGGCCAGCACGATCGCCGGCCCGCCGTGGCGCCGGAAAAAGTCCTCGGTTTTGTCCAGATGGGAGGTTTTCAGGATTCTTGCGTCGTCCTTGAACCAGCGGCGGCCGAACTTCCGCCCCAGCATGTAGCCCACCTGGTCCCCGCCGACGGCGGCCGCGGCGATGACGCCGATGAGCACCGGCAGCGCCAGATTCAGCTGCTGGTGCAGCAGCCCCGCCGTGAAGAGCAGGGAGTCGCCGGGCAGGAACGGGAAAAGGACACCCGATTCGATGAAGATCATCAGGGCGATCACGGAAAGGGTTGCCGGCCCCAGGCCCTGGAGCAGGGCGGCCGGATCCAGCAGGGACGTGATCCCGGGCGTGGACGCAGCGGCAGGGGCGAGGGCAAGGGCGTGCAGTGTGAGCATGGTGGTGGCTTCCTGGGAAAAGGCACCCAAGTAACTCGCAGTTGTTGTCGTTTTGAGGGTTCAAAACGACAACAACTGCCAGCCAGTTGGGAGGGGCTGCGACCTCACTGTCGCCTCACTCCACTGTCGCTTCTGTACCTCCGAATATCCTGTGAGTCCTCAGACGGTCGCCACCGGGAGGTCGACGGCGTGCGAGTACTGTGACCAGCCACCCACAAATAGCCTGCCGCGGCCCAGGCCCAGATGCTCGAGCACCAGCAGGTTGTGGCAGGCCGTCACACCGGAGCCGCAGTAGCTCACTATTTGGTGCGCCGAGTCGATGCCCGCCCGCTGGAAGTTCCCCAGCAGCTGCGCCTCGGACAGCAGCTGGCCGGCCGGGTCGAGGTTCCTGCGGCACGGCACGTTCCGCGCCCCGGGGATGTGGCCGGGCCGAGGGTCCACCGGATCGTGCTGGCCAAGGTACCGGTCGCGGTTGCGGGCGTCCACCACCTGGAACGCGGGGCTGGTGGCGTCGCCGATGTCAGCCAGCAGGTGCTCCGGCCAGGGCCGGTCCGTGAAGGTGGAGCGGACGGTGGCCGGGGCCTCCGTTTCCAGCGGGCCGGCGTAGGATGCGATGCCGCCGTCCAGGACGGCGGCGTGGCGGCCGGTGGCCCGGAGCATCCACACCAGCCGGGCAGCGATGACGCCGCCGGCGTCGTCGTACGCCACCACAAGATCAGAGTCCCCGATGCCGCACTCCCGCATGCCCTCGGCAAACACCGCGGGATCCGGCAGCGGGTTCCGTCCCTCGTCCGGCGAGGCCGGCCCGGACAGCCACCGGTCCAGGTCCACGAACACGGCGCCGGGCAGGTGGCCCCTGCTGTACGCGTCCCGGCCGGAGGCGCCGTCGAGGTACCAGCGCGTGTCCGCCAGCACGATCCGCCGGTGCTGCCCGGCGCACCAGTCGAGATTGACGAACGGAGGGATCAGGCGGTTCTCTTCCATCAGCACAGCCTAGGCCCGCATCTTGCATTTCGAGACCGGCGTTTCAGCATGCGGACCGGACCCTGGCCCAAGTAGTGCCAGGAACGGGACAGAAAAGTCGGGTACCGGCCACGCTTGTTCGGCCAACAGTTCCGCGACTAGGTTGCCGTGTAATGGTCCTCGCGGACCCCACCTGTCTTCGAGGCCTCCACGTGCCTGGACCCTGTGTTCAGCCGACCTTGGAGTGCGCAATGATGAAGCAGCTCTGCAGGCTTGGCGCCGTGGGCGCCACCACGGCGTCCCTGGTTTGCGCGCTGGCGCTGGGAGCCGCCCCGGCCCAGGCGGCAACCTGCCAGCCAGGAACCCCCGCCCCGGTCAACAGCCAGCCGGGAACGGTGGTGATGGCCAACAATTTCGAATCCGGCACGCTGGCCGGATTCACGTCCACAACGGGAGGCACCGGAACCGCTGCCGTCTCCTCGGACCGGGCCCATTCAGGGACCTGCTCCGCCTTCCTCCATGCCACGGCTGATGCGGGTTCGATCGCCAACCTGTCCGCGGCCCTGCCGGCGGCCACGGCGACGGCCTTCGCCGATGGCTGGTTCAACATCACCCAGGCCGGCGTTGCGGGCAACGACGTCCCGTACTTCCGGTTCTTCTCCGGCAGCCTGCGCGTGGCCGACATCTACCGCTACAACTCCAACGGGCAGCTCTGGCTCCGCGTCACCTCCCCCACCGGCGCGTTTGTCTATAACCGGCTGGTCTCTTCATCCATCCCGCTCAGCACCTGGCACCACGTGGCCATGCGGGTCACCGCGAACGGTCTGGGCACCGACGTGCAGGTGTGGTTCGACGGGACTTCCGTGTTCTCCAGCAACCAGGTAGCCAGCACGGCCACCACGCTGAGCGCGGTCCAAATCGGTGCAGAACACCTCAGGCAGATGGGCGACACCTATATTGACGACCTCGTCATCAAGTCCGGCACCGAGTCCACCCCCACCCCGCCCGTCCCCAATCCGCCCAGCACCACCTCATCCATCCGCAGCGCCGCGGACGTCGTGGCGGCCGATTCCGGCGGCGTGCTGTGGGACTACCCGGCCACCGGCGGGGGCGGGTTCTCGGCCCGGCAGCGGATCGGCGTCGGTTGGTCCGCACTGGCCAAGGGGTTCGTGACGGACTGGAACAGCGACGGCGTCTTCGACATCATCGCGCAGTGGAAGGACGGCCGGCTGAGCTTCTACCCCGGACGGGCCGGCGGCGGATTCACCCCGGCACGGGCCATCGGCACCGGCTGGGGCGGTTACCACATCACGGTCGGCCACTGGCGCAAGACCGACCAGTACCCCGGAATTCTCGCTTACGACGCCGCCGGGACCCTCTGGTACTACGGCAACACCGCCGGGTCGTCACTGTCAGCCCGGACCAGGACCGGCGCCGGCTGGCGAGGCCTCTACCTCACCATGACCGACTTCGACCAGGACGGGGCGCAGGACCTCCTGGCCAAGCGCAGTGACGGCACCCTCGTGCTCTACCGGTCAACGGGCGCCGGCGGTTTCGTTTCTGAAGCTAGGCGCACGGTGGGTGCCGGGTGGAACAGCATCAACAGCATCACCGCCGTCGCCGGATTCACCACCGGAAGCTCAGGGCTGATGAGCCGGCTCACCGACGGCCGGCTGGCGCATTACCCCTTCAGGAAGGGCGTCTGGGGCCCGCGGGCCATCGTCGGCGCCGGCTGGAGCAGCTACAACATCCTGCGGTAGGACCGGCAACGGCCCCCAAACAGCCCACGGAGGTCAGAGTTTCCGCCCCGGCTGGACCTGCAGGGCGGCATCCGCTTCGATTTCGGCCTCGGTTGCGGCCGCGACCGAGGCGGCCAGGGTCGTGTCGTGGCGCGAGATCAGGTAGTGCACCGCGGCAGCGAGCGCGGCTCCGATGAACCAGGAGAAGGCCGACAGGGCGCCAAAGACAGGGACAAGCGCAAAGATCACCGCAGGGACGGCCGAGACGAGGAATGAAATGTCGGCCTTGCGGTTCCAGCCGCCCGTGTAGGTGTAATAGCCCTGCTCAGTGAAGAGGTCCGGCACCAGCACATGCTGTCTGCGGAGCACGTAGTAGTCCACCATGATGATTCCGAACAGAGGACCGAGCAGCGCACCGAGCCCGCCCAGGAAGAGGTTGATCACCACCGGGCTGTTGAACAGGTTCCAGGGCGTGATGACCAGGGCGATCATTGCGGCGATCAGGCCGCCGCGCCGGAAGTCGATCTTGGAGGGCCAGACGTTCGCCAGGTCGTAGGCCGGGGAGACGAAGTTCGCCACGACGTTGATTCCCAGCGTCGCGACGGCGAAGGTGACCGCGCCGAGCAGAAGGGCCCAGATGCTGTCGATCCGTCCCACAATCTCCACGGGGTCGTAGATGTGCTCGCCGTAGACCTTGAAGGTTCCGGCAGTAACGACGACGGACACCACCGAGAAGGCTATGAAGTTCACCGGCAGCCCCCACAGGTTCGCCGTGCGCACCGCCTTGCGGGATGGTGCGAAGCGGGAGAAGTCGCAGAAGTTGAGCATCAGGGTGGAGAAGTAGGTGACGGTCAGGGCGACGGCGGCAAAGAAGGCGTGCGTGGTGCCCCACTGCGCAACCCCTCCCGGCAGGTCCAGGGACACGTTCCAGCCCGCGTTGACCAGGATGTAGATGACCAGGAGGCCCATCACCACCCACACGGCCGGGCCGGCCCAGTCCTGGAACCGCCGGATGGTCTCCATGCCGTTTCGAAGCAGCAGCAGCTGAAGCGACCACATCAGCAGGAAGGCAAGCCAGCCCAGGGTGGATTCACCCAGGAAGTTGTTTTCCGTCAGTCCCTTCAGGTCGGGCCAGATCTTCAGGGCGATGATGATGACGGCGCGCGAGGCCAGCCAGGTCTGGATGCCGTACCAGGCGATGGCCACGAGTGCACGGATCAGGGCCGGCAGGTTGGCTCCGAATGTTCCGAACGAGATCCGCGCGAGTACCGGGTAGGGGACGCCGGTCTTCTGCCCTGCGTAGCCGGAGAAATTCATCAGGAAATAAACAAGAATGATCCCCACCACCAGGGCGAGGAAAACCTGCCAGGCCCCGAGGCCCAGGGCGAAGAGTCCGGCGGCGAACGTGTATCCGCCGAGCGAGTGGATATCCGACATCCACATCGCGAACAGCGAGTAGAAACCCCAGGTGCGATGTTCGGCCGGTGCGAGGTCCTCGTTGTACAGGCGTGTGCTGGCACCGGGGGGAATTGTGTGAGACATCGAATCTTCACTTCCCAACTTCCGCGTTGTGAAATTTAGAGTCTGAATCTTCTGCAGCTGTGCAGCAGCGCAGCCGGCACTGCTAATCTACTCCGATTTCCCAGGCAGTGGCCTATAGCGTCGGTGCCGGATTCTCGCCATTGGCAACCGCTTCGATCCAGTCCACGGCTTCGTCGGTGAGCCGGGGTCCGGCCGCTGACTCGCCGGCCCACCACCCGGGCCCGGTGGCGCCGCCGGTGACCGACAGGATGTCGGATGCGACCGGTGGCGCCAGCGGTTCCCCGTTGTGCGCCATGAGCCAGTCCCGGGTTTCTGCGCTGACCTGTGGCCACCAGTCCGACATATTCACGAGCTCAGTGTCGCGCCTGCGAACTGGAAGATAAAGGTGTGCGGGTTTGTGGGGCACTGGAACAGCCCGGCGGCTTCCGTTCACAGCGGCGGTCACAGAATTGGCCTGCCACTGCGGGCCAATGTAACGTTTGTATCACCGGTTGGCGCACACGCCGGCGAGAGCATCTTGGATGCCGCTTCGTGTGGTAAGTCCCGCGGGGGCAGTGGCCTTGGCTTTGCCTCAGGCCGTGCCCCACTTTCGGGCAGGATGTTTCCGAACGGCCTGCCCGTTTCGCACCCCCGAAGAGGATTTTGTTCTCATGCGCAGGAAATGTCTGCTGTCTGTTGCCATGCTCTCGATTCTGCTTGCCACATCGGCGTGTACGGCAGGTACCCCCGCCCAGGTGTCATCCCCGCAGCCCGCAGGCTCCGCGGACGCGACCCTCGCCGGTGCAGGCGCCACCGGGGGCAGCTCCCGTGCCGGCGCTGGCTCCGAAAAGGGGCCGGAAATCGGGATCTCCCAGTGGAATGCGGCCGCGGCCGCCAAGTCCGCCAAGTCCCATGCGGCAAAGGCCGTGGCGACTGCAGCAGCCAAGACCAAGGTGGGTGCAGCAGCGGAGGACAAGTCAGCCAAGTCAGCCGCGGCGGACTCCCAGGCAGCCGCCAAGGCTGCGGCGGCTCAGACCGCGGCGGCCAAAGAAGCCACAGCCGAGAAAGCAGGCAAAGCTGCCGCGGCCAGGAAGGCCGCAGAGGCCGCCGCCGCCGAGAAGGCAGCAAAGGCCGCCGCCAAGAAGAGCCCGGCCCCGGTCCCGGCCAAGACACCGCCGGCAGGCGACGGCATGAGGCACGTCACGCCCGTCCCTGTTGCTCCCAAACAGGCACCTGCACCCGTTCAGTCGGCATCCCCGGAAGAATCAGACACGAAGGCTCTCGACATCGCGCCCGGCACGCACATCCACCTGCCTGACGTCCTCTCGGGCATCACGGTCGACGGGCTGCTTCCCTAAGAAAGTAGCGGCTGACGGCGGCGGGGCCACAGCTGTACGTTCGCGCTCGGTGGTCATCCGCGGCCGCTGCCGAGGTCAGCAAGGTGGTGTCGGATTCGCTTCGGCCCACCGCTTGTATGCGCTCTGGCGGCTGAATCCGGCGGCTCGGCCTATGGTGGCCCAGGATGCACCAGCAGCTCTGGCGTACGCCACCATTGAGTCCAATCGTTCACTCGCTTGGTCGCATTCGTTTGCGGCCTCCTTCACCGCGGCAAGCGCAGCGGCTGCAATTGGATCCCGCGGCGGGAGGTGGGCCTTCCAGTCATGGTGGACCGCATACTCAATCCCTCGGGAGGCATACGGGATGTTGTTATTGGAAATCTTGTCCTGGCTCCCGCGGACATCGTCATCCGCCGGGTTAGCATCTTGCTCGCAAAGCCTGCCGCGCCACCCACAGCTGCATGCCCCGCGCCAGCCTGTTATTTCCTTCTCTGGCTCCCCATCCTGATCGGATATATAGGCCGCCAGCATTCCTCCAGCGCCGGCTGAGGAGGACGAGCGGTTGCCCGCTGCGACGAGCTCGATCCAACCCTCGTGCTGGCGGTTCTCAGAGAACCAACCCATGTTGGCACCCTTTCCTGCGATGATCGACCGAGGCGGTTTCCGCAGATGCGCGGAGACCGCTTCCTTTTATTGGATCTGATCAATAGCAGCGAGCCATCAATAATGACCTGAGCTCGTGGGGTTAACCATTACCCCGCCCCTTTCAGTGTGGTCAATGAAAGCTGGGTAGAATCACGATACTCGCAAATGCAGGAGCTGAAAAGATGCAATTGTCAATTCAGCCAGCACCGCTTTCTTTATGAGTGGCTTCTCATCCATTAGACGTTTATGAGAGATTTCGCAGCAACAGAGAACTAAAGCGGGACAGCCCCGCATCCTCGGCTGCTAAGCGTGGTCACGGGCGAAGATGAGCACCAGCCTGTTGCCCGTCAACGCGCCAATCGACTCTGTGAACACCGATGACAAAGTTGAGATCCCATCCGACACGGCCATAGTATGCCCCGTCACTAAAGGCACTTGCTGGCAGAACTTTGTCCTCGCGCATCCGGCCAGGGCATTTCAGTCCAATCCCGAATCCGTTTTGGAATCGACGGACACCTCCGAGCGTGCGATTTCCGGACAATTCACGCGGAAAAATCTGCTGTCCGGCGCGGCTGGAAAGTCACAGCAGGGGGCGTCGCGGCGGGGCCACAACTGTACGTTCGCGCTCGGTGGGTGAGGGCGCTGGTGGTTAGTTCCAGCCGCTGCCGGCGCCGGTGCGGCCGGAGAAGCCGCCCACGCCGTTGCCCGGGTAGAGCCAGAGCGCGCCGTTGGTGTCCACGGCCAGGACGTCCGTCTTGGCGTCGCCGCTGTAGTCGCCGCGGCCGGTGATGGTGCCCATGGAGTTCCAGCCGGAGCCCACCGGGACCTTGGCGCCGAAGCCACCGCGGCCGTTGCCGGGGTAGCGATACAGGACGCCGGCGGCGTCGCGGGCCAGCAGGTCGGCCTTGCGGTCACCGGTGATGTCGCCGGGACTCAGGATGGCCGTCATCGGGTTCCAGCCCGAGCCCACCTTGGTCCGGGCGAGCCAGCCGCCGCGGCCGTTGCCGGGGTACAGCCAGAGGGCGCCGGTGGTGTCGCGGGCCAGCACATCCGCGCGGCCGTCGCCGTTGATGTCGCCTGCGCCGGCGATGACGGTGAACCCGTTCCAGCCCGAGCCCACCTTGGTCCGGGCGAGCCAGCCGCCCGCACCGTTGCCCGGGTACAGCCAGAGGCCGCCCGAGGCGTCGCGGGCCAAGACGTCAGCGCGCCGGTCGCCGTTGAAGTCGCCGGGGGCAACCAGGGACGTGAAGCCGTTCCAGCCGGAGCCCACCTGCTTGCGGGCCAGCCAGCCGCCGCGGCCGTTGCCGGGGTACAGCCACATGAAGCCGGAGTTCTCCCGGGCCAGGACGTCAGCCTTGCCGTCGCCGGTGAAGTCGCCCGCGGCGAGGACCGTGGTGAAGTGCAGCACCGCACTGGCGGCATCGAGCCGGCCGGCGCCGCAGCCCTGCGGGCAGCCGCCGGTCATGGGCCGTGCGGTGCGCTTAAGGCGGGCTTCGACGGCGGCGGGTGTCGCCGTCGGGCCCATCTGGGCCATGAGCAGGGCAGCTGTGGCCGAGACGTGCGGTGCCGCGGCGGACGTGCCCTCAGCGAAGAAGTACGCTTCGGTGCCGAAGGTCTGCGCGCCGTCGTTCAGGGTGGAGAGGATGCCGTTGGGCACACCGCTGTCCGCCTGGTTAACGTCGGTGGGCGTCATGTCGCCGCCGGGGGCGGTGATGTCGACGGCGGGTCCAAAGTTGGAGTACGGCGCCAGGGCGCCGGTGCGGCCGCTGGCGGCGACGGCGATGACGTTCCGGCAGTTGGCGGGGCTGGAGGTGGAGGCCTGCGCCATCTCGTTGCCGGCTGCTGCCACCACCACGGAGCCGCGGGCGGTGGCGGTGTCGATGGCGCTCTGGAAGGTCTGCGAGCAGGCTTCCGTGCCGCCGAGGCTCAGGTTGATCACGCGCGCGGGGTTGGGGTTGGCCGGGACGCCGTCCACCGCGCCGCCGGAGGCCCAGACGATGGCGTCGGCGATGTCGGAAAGCTGGCCGCCGCAGGGACCCAGGACGCGGACGGGCAGGATCTTGGCCTTCGGCGCGATGCCGGCGATGCCTTCGCCGTTGTTGGCGGCGGCGGCGATGATGCCGGCCACGTGCGTTCCGTGCCAGGAGGACGACATTTCCGCCGAGCCGCTGGCGCACTGTCCGGCGGCGGACCAGTCGCCCTCGTCCGTCGCGTCGGGGTCGCGGCCGTCGCCGTCGCGGGCGTCGCCGGCGTCGGTGATCATGTCGTAGCCGGGCAGCCAGTTCGCGTTCAGGTCCACGTGGCTGGTCTTGCCGGTGTCGATCACGGCCACCACCTGGCCGGCGCCCTGGGTGACGTCCCAGGCGCGGGTGGCCTTGATGCCGCCGGTTTCGGCGGACAGGTTCCACTGCCAGGGGAAGAACTGGTCGTTCGGGTCCGCGAACTTGGCCTGCAGCTTCACGTCCGGCTCGGCGTAGGCCACGGCGGGATCGGCGCGCAGCGACGCGAGCAGCTTGTCGGCGTCGCCCTCCCCCAGTTCCTTGCTGGTGCGCACCACGCGGGCACCGCTGGCCGTGGCTCGCACGTCCTTCGCGGTGGCGCCGAGCTTGGCCGCTGCACGGCCGAAGGACTGCGCGCGGAGCGCGGAGCCGGAGCGGGCCGGGTCCTTGAACTTGACGATGAACTGGTCGGTGGGCGGGGTGGACACGGACGGCCGGCGCGGGATGGACGGCAGGTGGGGGTCGCCGTCGGCCGCTGAAGCGGAAGGCACCACGAGGGCCGATGCCACCAGGCCGGCGATGCCGGCGGACATGATGGCAGCAGAGAAACGTGTTCGGCGCTTAAGAGACATCGAGACCATCCTGTGCGGCGCCGCTCAGCCGCTGGTGCCGGGACGCAGTTATGAGGGCGCGGCCCCCGCCGCGTTCAGGACGAGTCTAGCGGCAGTGACCTCGGGCACGGTATCAGGGAACCGGCCTTCCCGAAATAGTTATGCAGGCGCGACTTGGTTACCAGGGTCTCCCCGGCGCAGGGATATCCGGCTGGCTAGGGCGGCATCAGAAATGAAAGAGGGTTCTCCATGAACAGACGTTAGCGTCGGCACCTTGGGGATATCTTGGCCGCCTCTCCCCTATGTGGGAGGTCGGGTTCAGCTGCGTGGCCTAGCTGCCTACAAGGGTTTTCTCGGGTTCGGTCTGCTTGGGGGCGGCAGTGTCCGCCACCGGCCCGCCGCGCGAGCCCCGGTTCCTGAGCCGGGCCTCGACGGGACGCTCAACAAATGTGTACAGGGCGCCGGCCAGCGGGATGGCAATGACGACGCCGACGGCGGCAAACGCTGCCCGCTCGGCAAGGCTCTCCGGGCCGAGTTCCAATGCTGTCCGCAGCACGAGCTCGTGGACCAGGTAGAGCGCGAAGGACCACTCGCCCAGCTTCACCATGGCAGGCGCACTGGCGAAGGTGGGCCGGCCTCCGCAGCGGTCACGGTCCGCATAAGCCGCAATCAGCAGGGCGAAGCCGGGAATGCAGAGCGCGCCGGCGAGCGGCCCGGCGGTATGCCAGGGCGCGATGCCGTCGACCACTTCGAGAATGAGGAAGGAACCGATGGCCGCGGCCGCGCCGGTGCCCACTCCGAACCTGGGCTTCCAGCCCTTCGTCATGGCGATGGCCAGGCAGACCCCCACAATGAACTCTGCGATCCGGAACGCCGGGAACGTGTAGAACAACGCTCCCCAGTCGAAGCCGGGGACCAGCGCGAGCAGGACGGCTACGAGGGAGACGGCGGCGGCGAAGACGGCCGCGCCGACGCGGAAGAGCTTCCCCGGCTCGAGGCGCGAAAGCCGTAGCGCCAGGAACGGGAACACGGCATAGAAGAACGCTTCACAGGAGAGCGACCAGGACACCCCGTTGTAGGCGTAGACCCAGTGCTGCTCGCCAAGCCAGGCCTGCACGAGGAAAAGTGAGGCCAGAAACTTTGGCAGGGACTGGTCGCCCTGGGTGGCGAAGGCAAGAACGACGGCGGCAATCGCCGTGAGTGCATGCAGGGGCCAGATCCGGGCGAACCGGCGCCAATAGAACTGCCGCTTGGAAGTGCTGGGCTTCATGGACCAGGCGAGCACGAACCCGGAGAGCATGAAGAAGAACGTCACGCCGGTCTGTCCCATGGACACGAGCGGGTACATCTCTGGCACCAGCGTCACTGCCGCGTGGTACAGAACCACGAGCATGGCGGCGATGAACCGCAGTCCTGTCAGTGAATCCAGGCGGGTGCGTGAAATGTTCAGTCCTCCTACAGGCGAGACGGCAATGAACGGTTCATTCTACCCGGCTGCACGGACGCGGTTCAGCTCCGGAAGCGACGTCAGCGCCGGGCGTTGAAGACGTCGGGTCCGAAGCTGTTCACGCCTGCGCCGCGGGCAATACCGAGGCGGGGCACCCGGAAGATGTCCTCGATGCTGGCCAGCAGGCTGTAGTGGTTGTAGAAACGGTTGGAGGTTGTGCCGCCCCTGACGAACGGCGAAAGCACCAGGGCACCCACCCGTCCGCCCGCGGTCCCGCCGGGTCTGCCGGGAGGGCCAGCCGACCGCCCTTCGGCTTCGTCGAACGTGATAATCAGGACCCCGTCGTGCCGAAACGCCGGGGAACGCAGAATGGCCGGCACCTGCCGCCGGAGCCAGGCGTCCGCGGTCGCCAGGCCGCCGGGCCGCCGGTCGACGCACGGGCTGTCGTGGCCGTCGTTGCACAGGTTGGGCGTGATGTAGGAGAGATTTGGCGTCGTCGCCACTGACCTCAGATCGACGGCGAGCGCCCTGAAATCAACCACCCGCCGCCGGCAGTCCGGCGAGGCAGTGATCGCTTCGAAATACACGAACGGGTTATGCCTCGTGGCGTACTGGTCACCGCGCCTGGCCCCCTGGCTCCCGTCTTTGGCGCCGGGCCGAGGATGCCGGCACGGGATGCGCATGTCCTCCATGTACCCCTTCCAGCTCTTCCTGGCCGCGGTCAGCTGCCCGGCAACTGTGGGAACGGAGCGCGGGTAGAGGCAGCCGGTGCCCCTGAAGACGCCGCGGTACGGAGGACCGGAGGGCTTGAACCGCGCATAGGTCCCGCAGTCCGCACGCGTCTTGGCGTTCGATGGCTGCCCGGAAATCTGCGCCAGATAGTTCGGCAGCGAGTGGTGGGCGGTCGCGTAGTACTGGGACAGCAGGACACCCCGGGCCCGCAGAAATTTGGACAGATACGGGGCTTTCGACGCCGGACCCCAGATGGTGCCATAGCCCCTGTTCTCGAGGTTGATCACAAACACGTGGCCAGGCCTCGCTGCCCGGGTCACCGCAGCTGCATCCGGCACCGCGGCCGGGGCGGCCAAAGCGGACGTGCTGGCGGGAGGTGGCGCGTTCTGCGGGGGCGGCGGCGGGCCGGTCCCGCTTGACACCAATACGGCGACGGCAAGTGCGAGCCACTGGGCACCGCGGCGGGCATCTCCGCGCGGCCTCCGCCTGACGTTCCAGCCCATCGTGTCCTTCTCTCACGGACCCGTCCGGCAGTCGTCGGCAAACACCGCATCGGGAATCTTCGGAGTTCAGAGGCCCCGACGGCTGGCACCAGCATAGGCCTTCCTGGACAGCGATTCCCAGCATCGTTTTCAATATCACGGGCAGCTCAGAGACTTCCCCGGAGCGAGGATTCACCATCTGCCCGGGGTGCGGCAGTTAGTGTCGGGACCTGGCCCGGATAATCACGGCAGAAAGACCACTTGCCGCGGCCAGGGATCCGAGCATTACTGCTAGTGCTGATGCGTATTCAAAGATAGTCATCGTGGCCACCTTCCAGTTGTGTTGCGGCGACACTACCCGCACGAACCGGGCACCTCCCCCAAGGAATGCAGCGTGTTGGATCAAAATTTGGAAACGAGGTCTGCACCCGGCAGCAACGTCGGAAACAGCCCTGTGAAGTCATTCTCAATGGCGCCGGCTCAATGGCCTCAATCCACCGTTGTCCGGACCCTGGACGCCCCCTCGGGGCCGTCGCAGATCGTTTTCGACTCGGCCGAGACCATCCCCTACGTCGCCACATCGAGACTGCCTGTCGGGCTGGTCCTCATAGATGTGCAAACGGGGCGGACCATCGCCAACATTCCGCCGGATGGAATGCGTGGACACCGTCGCTCGACGCGGCGGAGACCACCGCGCATGTAGTTAGCTTGTCGGACAGGCAACTGACGGTCACCGAACTCCGCTCCCGACGGTGCAGTCCGTCATCAGTGTGGGCAGGTTCGCCTGTGGCGTGACGGTCAAACCGACGGCTGATGGTTGCGAGAGGCGTCCACCACAGCGCGGATTCGGTTAGCGCGTCGAGTCCCTTGTCGCGTCCATGCTGGGACACTTCGCCTGGCGGAGGACCGCCTAAACCAAAGCCTTCCTCAGAATGGCTTCAAGCTTCTTAGCCAAGAACTCGTGGCCGGCATCAGTGAGGTGATACTTGTCGGTCCCGACGTACTTCTCGTCCTCGCCGTCCCACCATGGGTCGGTGACTGGATCGATGAAGAGCCCATGGCGGGCCTCGACCAAGGGTTTCAGAACATCGCGGGCGGCCAGGGTGTTCGCTGTGGGAGCGCCGGGCGCCATCATGCCGATCACGATGAGCTTCGTCTTCGGCGCTGCGGCCAGAATCGCATCGTAGGTCTTGGTCGCAGCGGCAGCGAGTTCTTCCTTGGTGATATGTTCCTGCCAGTCGTTGATTCCATTGACCACGAACGTGTACGTGGGCTGGGCCTCTTTGACTCTGGCCATCCGCGCTTCACCGGAGAATGTGCCTAATGGCTGGACGGGGCGGATGTAGCCACTGCCGCCCCTAGACGCCTCCGCGAACCGCCAGTCCATCCGGCCGGCGACGATATAGGAGAAGTTATTCCAGCCATTGCCGCCCATGGCGGAGCCGCCAACCCATGAGTCACCGATGAACATCGCGAGGGGACGATCATCGGTGATGTGGATGGGCGGTGGCGTGTAGGTCGCGGCGGCCGGAACAGGCTCAGGCTGGGCAGGATGATACGACAGAGCCATCCCCGTGACGGCAAGAGCCGCCACGGCCAAAAAGCCCAGCACGGCGATTTGAAGATTCTTCATGCGCGACGGTTTGCTTGCCACAGAGTCCCCCACTTACGTTTCAATAACCCGCCTATGATACCGGGGTTGCTCGCCCAATAAGATTTCCTCCAATGGATCACCTGGGACAGAGAGAAGATAGTGACACATGTGAAGCGTGCGGTCCTGCAACGTTGTGGGTTCGGCAGCGCCATCCGCAGAAAATCGACACCGAAAAGCTCCTAGTTGCCAACCAGGCTCCTACCAGGCTGCGGCGTGTCCGCCACTGGGCCACCGCGCGAGTTCCTGTTCCTGAGCGGGGCCTCAACGGGACGCTCCGAGAGTAGGCGCCGGCAAGCGGGATGGACACGGCAATTCCGCGACGGCAAACACGGCCCGCTCGGCTAAGGCCAAGGCCAAGGATAAGCGAAGCTAGGAGCCGGGGAACGGGCTTGTCACCTTGCGTGGCGAAAACAGGAACGACGGCGGCGAGCGCCGTGAGCGCGTGCGGCGGCCAGATCCGGGAGAAGCACCGCCAGTAGAACTGCGGCTTGGACGGCTGGGGTTCATGGAGCATGCGAGCACGAACCCGGACAGCAGGAAGAACAACGTCACGCCCGTCTGCCCCATGGACACGAGCGAATACATCTCGGGCACTAGCGTCGTGGACGCGACGTACATAACCACGAGGATGGCGGCTATGAACCGCAGTCATTCCTGTCAGCGAATCCAGCCGGGTGCGCGAAACGTTTGGCCTATACGCCCTGCCCGACGGCAATGAACGGACTAGTCCACCCGGAGGAAATATACTGATTCCCGCGAGCGGCGACGAGCTTGTGGGAAGACGTGCTTGCGGAAGGCCTTCCGAGTGTCTTGACCCGGCCCGGATAATCGCGGTAGAGAGACCGCCCGCCGCGACCAAAGATCCAAGCATTCCCGCCCGTGCCGATGCCCATTCAGAGGTAGTCATCGCGGCCACACCTTCCAGGTGTGACACGGCGCCACTACCGGCACGATTCGGCGCGGGCTGAGAAGGAGGCCATTATGTTGAATCAGGATTTGGACAGAAGGTCCGCCCCCGGGTTGCCAAGTGTCCGCCTGTCCGCCGCGCGGCCACTGCGCCCCTCTTCCTGAGCCGAGAAACCCGTGTGGCACTGCTCGCTAGGCTTTGAACAGATCTCCTTTTGCCATGCCGACGAGCCCTCACTTGGGCCGGCACACCTGAAAAAACTGGCGATAGTGGATCCCATACCGCCAGACTCAGTAGACTGCCTGCTCAAAGACGGCGACATCAGAAGTAGTCAACTCTCTGGTCCCCAGGGGACTGCTACTAAGAAGGCGTCTGGTGTGTAAGGTGCTGAACTAGTCCGAGTTGTATGGCAGCCAAGCACCGTCTGGCTGCTGCTCCTGCAGGTCATAGTGTTGAATCTTCCTACCCGCCATGCGCTTAGCGGCCGTCCAGGGGGCGACCTCATAGTCGGTCGTGAAGCGCTCGAGCTCCTCACCGTTTTGGAGGTCAAGCACTCTGTAATTTCGAACGAAATTTGTGGAGCTCCCGACATGTCTGTCCAGCTCTGCCCGGACCGCCACGACCTCTTCTTGGGCAGCGACCAGGGCCTCGTTTCGATCCTTAAGCATGGTTTCCGCCCCGTCTAGCTCCGAAGCCGTGATGTCGCTCATCTCTTGAGACTTCTGCTCAAGCACGCGCAACAACTCATGTGTCTGTTCGTCATGTCGGTGGTGCTCTTCGGAGGCTCTCATGCAGACATCGTACTGATCCCACAGCATGGGGGCACATGAACCTACTATCGCCACCATCCTCCAGATAGCCTCGGCGTTCTTTCGACGTTCAACGACAGCACCACTTCCCGTTTCGCCTGTCCGCCTTCCGAGTGTCTCGGGCTCAGATGAGGGAGGTTCACGTGGTCACCGTCGTCGGCCCCCGTCGTGCCAAAAGGGTCATCCTGTGAGAAACAGCGCTACGAGGAAACTGATCTGACTGAGTAACTACTTGTTCCACGCGGGTACTCCGTCCCAATAAGTTGCGTATCCTCCACGGTGGTCTACCACCAAGCGGGGAAATACCTTCTAGACATGGCTAGCGAGAATGACAAAAGGGAGCGTGCTGAGTCCCGAAGCGAAAGCGGAGTTATGCGCCGCGGGTTCCTCAGGATCGGAACTCTGGCAACGGCATTTACTTGCGCTTCCGCAGTATCAACTTTCGGGGCGACCAGCGCGCAGGCCGGCGCGACAGACGCCACGACCCTTCAGACATACGTTCCGATTACCGAGAAAGGCGCCGCCTGGGGCGTAGCAGCACTCGACGTCAACGCGAAGGTCCCACTTACCCAGCTTCCTGACTTTTCTGCCTCTTATGGCCCCGATTCCCAGACGATGGGCGCGAAGTTCATTCCTTGGAAAAGCACGACGACCAATGTCAAGGACCCCCAGTTTGGGGCGAAGGGCGATGGCATCACCGACGACACAGTTGCGATTCAAGCGGCCATCGATTATGCGAGCACGCAGAGCAAGGGTTTGTTCGTTCCTGGCGGCGACTACGTCACGGGCACACTAAACATTCCAACGGGGATGAAGATCAGCGGTGACGGCAGCAAGAACACCAGGTTCAGGCGCATCGTAGATGTGCCCATCCTGAGAATGGTCGGCCCCGGCTACAGCGGCACGGGAGCTTACATGCCCAGCATCTACGGCGTTACCGTGCTGGACCTGGATGTCTACAATTCGGCGGCGGGGTCAACTTCTCCTCTGGTGCTCCAAAAGGGCGCATCAGCGTGCACGTTTGAGCGCGTCCAGTTCGAGTCGTACTCCAGCGGTGCACCACTGCTGGAACAGCACCAGGTGTGGGACTCCAAGTATCGGGACTGCCGCTTCCACGGCGGCGGCTCTACTACTGGAACCGGCGCAGTGAGAATGCTCTCAGGTTATGGCGGCTACAGGCAGACGAAGGAGAACTTCTTCACCGACTGCTGGTGGGAGTCTTATTACGGACCCGCTATCGAGGCCGCACGCCCGGCCGGCTACACCGACACCAAGACAGGGATGCTCCTGTTCGCGAACTGCAAAATGGAGTCCCGCGTCACGACGGGCCCCCACATGGTGTTGACCGCCAACAACATCAGCTTTGCGAACACTTACATAACATTCGAGAAGACAGCGGGCCCTATCGTTGATTTTGCCAGCGCGCGAGCCATTTACGGTGACCTGACGTTCCACTACATCGTTTCGACCGATGCAGTGACACCGACTGCGCTGATCAACATTCCATCGACGACGAACTATGTCAAGCTCGACGTGATCGTCCCGGAGCCTCAGCCGACGGGCGCGAACATCGTTACCCTCGCGGATACCAACGACCGGACCATCGATTTGAACATCAGCGCCCGTGAACCGCTGATCAACGGCAACACCAACAAGATCAAATTGCTGCCCTACTCCAATGTCCGTCAGTTAGTGACAGGCGGGACGAGCACGTGCCAGTACGTGTTCGCCAAGTCCGGCCTGCCCGACTGGGTGCTTGGTAACCCGTCAACGGACGGCACCAATTACGACTGGTTCATCCGTAACGGCGCTCAGAACTTTATGACCTTTCGATCGCGGGGGCTCAACCCGGCGACAAGCTACCGCGAAGTCATCATGGCAGCCAATCTGGCACTCGGCGGCACATACAGTGACCCGAACCTGCTGAACCTTGGCTCATATAAGTTCTGGATGGACTCGGCAGGTCTACTGCGGCGCAAGAAAGGCACGCCATCGTCCGAGACAGACGGAAACGTTGTCGGCGGTGGCGCGACGACCGCTTCAAAGACGGCGCTCTTGAGCGCCACGAACTCGATAAACACGACTGGTAAGTACCAGGGGCGGCAGGTTTACTGCACTACGATCGCTCGGCCGGTCTGGACGAACGGCACCACGGCGACGTCACCGTGGCTCTTTGCGGACGGCACCACGGCGTTCAGGCCTGTCTAACCGCTGAAAGCCGAAGCCTTCTTCCAGGCAGGAGGGTTCAGGCTCCGCTTGCGGATCGCTTCGAACTGGGAAGCAAGGACCTCCTGGCCGCCGTCGCCAACGCTGCACTAGTCCAACCTTCCACCGTGGGAGATCGGGGCTTGCTGCGCACCGTCCCGCCCAGCCCCTGTCCGGCGTCCAATCAAGCAATCGCTAGCTAAGCCTACCGGTAGCCGTCAACAATGGCAGCTGCGATCTCCTTGTACGCCCTACGCGTCTCGGGCTTCAGGTGATCGAGCGTAACCAGGTCGCCGTCCGCCACACCCCTGTCGTGCGGTACTGCGATCAGTTCCCGGCACATCCCTGCCAAATGTTCCTCGATGGCATCCTTGTCCACGCGGTTGGACACCTCGTCCTTGTCCGTAATCACGACGATCGCGTTGCGGGCCAGCTCCTCGTAGCCGTGCCCGGCCAGCCACTGGAGTGTGCTGCGGGCGCGTTTGGCACCGCTGACCGCGTAGCCGGCGGCGATGATCAGATTGTCCGCAGACTGCAGAATCCCGCTCATCGCATTGTGCGTGACACCGGTGCCGCAGTCCGTCAGCGCCACGGAGTAGTAGCTGCTGATGAGCTTACGGATCCGCAGGTACTCCTCGGCCGTGAGCGAGTCCGACACCTCGGGGTCCTGCTCACCGGCAATGAGGTGCAGCCTGCCCGAGTGGTGCATGTAGCGCGACAGCTCGGTCAATGAATCGATCGAGTCGATGTTCCTGAGCAGGTCGGTGATCGTCCGCGGGGAGGCTTTCTGGTAGATGCCCTCGCCGAGGGCACGCTCCACGAGGTCACCCGAGTCCGGGTTTGCGTCGATGGCGCACGGCGGGTCGCCGCGGAACTCGGCCAGGGTGAGCCCGACGCCAACGGTCGTGGAGGTCTTGCCGATGCCGCCCTTGAGGCTGAGGACGGCGGTGTTGAAGCTGCCCTGGAGCTGGCGCGATATACGGCGGGCCAGTTCGTCCTCCTCGCGCTCCTGCGCGCTGGGACCCAGGTTCCAGGCGCCGCCGGTTGCCCGGTACAGGAAGCCCCGGAAGCCCTTCTTCGGGCGCGGCTTCTGCTCACGTACAAAGGACGTCGGCAGCGCGGTGGCGTCTGCCTCCGGCGCCTCGGGTTCCGGGAGACTTTCGGGAATGCCAGACGGCGGCGATGCCGCAGGTCTCCGGGTCGGCGCGGCGGGCGGGCTTGCCGGCGACGGCGGAGCATCGGAAAGTGCGTCGGCGACGGCCGCAGCCTCCGCCCAGGACGAACTTCGGACGGGAAGGGGCGGTGCGGTGGGTTCAGGTGTCACGGCGGGGAAGGTTCCTGTCCAGGCGTCGGAGCCGTCGTCGTTGCGGCGGCGGTAGCGGCGGCGGCGCAGCTCAGGCTGCTCCTCCTCGGTCACGGCGTCGGCTAATCGGTTATCCGCTGGCTCGGGCATGTTCGGTCCCCCCGGGACTTGCAGCGGCGTCCCGCTGTGGTTGTCAATCAGTGTGGTTCAAATAGCCATTCTAGGTGCTGCCGGATCACAGAATGGCCAGCAGCCTTGCTATCGCAATTCGAGGAACCCGGAGCCTGCCTTATCAATGGTGTGTGAGGGCTGTGGCTACGACAGCGATTGTCACCACCAGAAGGATGCCAAGTGCCACGTAGCCCCACCATTTAGGCCGGTTTCGGTGTGGGTTGATGTCGACGTACGGCACGCCTACTTCACCCGGCCCGAAGCCGCCACGGGGGCGACAGCGCGGCGCTTGAGCCTCAACATCCAGTACAGCCCGGCAAAGGGAAGCAGCAGGCTGCCAAGGAGGCCAGACAGTGCAAGAACATAATCGGTGAAAGCCACGGTCGAGACCTCCGGAAGCGGCAGCACCTTCGACGCCCGAAAGCAGCATTGCTCCGGGCGCGATCAGTGGCTGGAAGTGGGATCCCCCATAATCTGGATCAGTGGCCAGCCTACTTAGCAGTTAAGGGCGCTGTCCAATTGGACACGCCCAGATAACAAGCCACTCAAATGTTCAGTTGTTGCGCTGCACGCAGCTCTACCGTCGAAGAGCCAGAACCACTATCACTGCGGTCGTCACTGCCAGTGCAGCGAGCCCCAAGTAAGAAAGGACACGGACATGTCGAATGCGCATCTCCCGCCGACTAGCGCGGCCATAGCGGGCTCCCCCATAAGTCCTCACGCGGGAGATGCTATGCATGCAAACTCAAGGAAAGCTCAGGAGTTCCTCAAGAAATGCTCAAGAGGAACGGGCGATTGGCTTCACGCAAACTAGCTGCCGTCGGCGCGGCTGTGACCGCGAACCATCCGGCGGAGGCGCTGCGGGTGCCGACCGTGCCCGGCACGGCGGCCGGGAAGCGGAGGCAACGGATCCACGGGAAGTCCGGCAATGGCTGCCCTGGCGACAGCCTGGACGCGAGGCATGTCCTGCTGGTCAAGCCAGGACCGCTGAGGCAACGGGTCATCGGCGACAATGTGCTGCTCGATGAAGCGGCGGATGGCTACGCTGATTCCGGTCTTCATGTCCCAAACCTAGGGACGTTTGCCAGGGGTCCCCAGCGTAGTCATTACCTGTCTTTGCGGATGCTGGCTACTCGGAGTGAACAGAGTACGCGCTTCAGTGCTGGGAGCGGGTTTCCTGCAACCGCTTGATGAACCAGCGAGATTGCTCTGGCCCATACGGCAGCACGGGTATGGCCTTAGTGGCGTCCGCAGGCGTGTCACGGATGGACTGCCGCGCCTGCCGGACGGCCGTGGTCATGGTGTCAGCCATGGTCTTGACGAACCGGTCGCTGCACGGCTCGCCATGCCCGGGCACAAGGAACTCGTAGCGATGGCGGAGGGCAGAGAGATGCCGCAGGGCATCTGCCCACTCTTCCGGGTAGGAGTCCTCGAAGGACGGATGGGCGCCCTGCTCCACAAGGTCTCCAGCGAACAAGGTGGTGGTGGTTCCCACCAGAAGGTCACCGTCCGTATGCCCGCGGCCCAGATAGAACAGGGTGACTGTTTGCCCGCCAAGGTCCACAAGCACAGGCTGGTCACGGACGATGGCGTTGGGAACCACCAACTCCACGTCCTGGCCCTCCCCCGCAGCCATCTCCGGCTCGGACTCCGTGACCTCGCTGCGCTGCGCATCGCCGTTTTCGCCGATCTCCTCGGCACAGTTTTCGTGAGCCCAGAATTCCTCGACTCCGGCGTCGGCAAAGATGGCGTTCCCGAAGAAGTGGTCGTAGTGGGCATGAGTGTTTACGACAACCAGGGGCAGCGGGGTTTTCTCCCGGACGGCATCCAGGATTTCCTTGCCCTGGCGTGGACCGCATCCGGTGTCGATCACCATGGCCCGCTCGGTTCCCACAATCAGCCCGGTGTTGAGCTTGGAGCCTTCTGTTACCAAGACATAGTTGTCCGCACCGACGTCGAGCCATCGTGACATTTCTTCTCCGTACGTTCGGGAGCGTTACCGTTGGTCTGGCCTAGATTCTACCCATCAAGCTGGGGATTATCCGGGAAGCAGCGGCCGTCCTCCCGCCAAGACAACTGCACGGGACCATGTTTTACTCAGGCGAAATGAACCTCTGGGTAAGATCTGCCTATGGGGACTAAACAACACAGGCACTTCTGCGAGGAGTGCAAGGAAATCACCAACCACGTCACGTCGTACCGAACTGACGGAACCAGCTTGGTGGCCACCGTCAGCTGCTCCGAACATTCGGACGTTGCCGCGTAGGTACCGGCAGCGCCTCACAGGTCGGCGAGCGCAGCCCCGGGGTTCTCGATAGCATCCGCGACGTAACGCAGGAACCCGGCGGCTGTTCCGCCGTCACACACGCGGTGGTCGAAAGTAAGTGTCAGTTCAGTGATCTTGCGAACGGCAAGTTCGCCATCGACCACCCACGGCTTGTCAATGATCCGTCCGACGCCGAGAATCGCCACTTCGGGGTAGTTGATGATCGCGGCTGACCCATCAACGCCGAACACGCCATAGTTGTTCAGCGTGAAGGTTCCGCTGCCGAGTTCAGCCGGCGTCGCCTTCCCATCCCGCGCAACGGCGGTCAGCCGCTTGATCTCTGTGTCCAGTTCCCGGGCGGTGAGCTTGTCCGCTTTGCGGATCGACGGGACCACCAGCCCGCGCTCGGTTTGTGCTGCAAAGCCGAGGTTGACGCCGTCGAATGACAGAATCTCCTGGGACTCCCCGCCGGATGTGTCCTCTGCGCTCACAAAACGGGTGTTCAGCTCGGGATATTTCTTCAATCCTGCCGTAACGAAGCGGGCGATGAAGGCGAGCAGCCCGGGGGCATTGTGAGGGTTCCCTTTCTTGAGCCCTGCACGCAGCTCCACAAGGGCGGTTGCGTCAACATCGACCCAAACGGTTGCTTCAGGGATCTCGGTGCGGCTGCGGGCCATGTTTGTGGCGACGGCTTTGCGGACGCCACGAACAGGGGTGCGGCTGGCGATTCCGAGACCGGTCCGCGGATCAGTAGGGTGACTGCTGGCTCCGACGGGCCTGGTTTCGAGCGCCTTGTTTTCGACAGGCTCAACCAGCGGGGTTTCCGCTTGCTTGTTTTCCGGCTCCACCACCAGCGGCTTGGAAATTGCTGCTTCAACATCCCGGCGCATGATCAGGCCGCTCTCCCCGGAGCCCTGCATGTGGCCGAGGTCTACGCCATGTTCCTTGGCCATGCGGCGGACCAGCGGTGAGATGACGGCCCCTAATTTTCCGGGGACGCGGGTCCGCAGAAGTATTGCATCGTCGGCAGGCGTCGTGAGTTTGGCTTCCGCTCCCTCTGGCTTGGTCTCGGCAGGCTCGACCAGTGAAGTAGTGCGCGGCGGGCGCGTTCTGCGGACGGTCGCGGTGCCGCCTGGTGTTCCGTAACCGATGAGGACGTTGCCGGAACCTGCTCGTTCTTCTGTGCGGTAGGTTTCGGCTGCTGCGGTTTCCTTGGTTTCCACTGATTCGACCACTGGAGTTTCGGCAGGCATGGATTCGACGAGCTCAACTAGCGGGGTCACCGAGATCAGGGGTTTGCCGACGTCCAGGGTCTGCCCGGGCTCGCCATGCAGCTCGGCGACAGTGCCGGCATACGGGGACGGAACCTCTACTACTGACTTTGCTGTCTCCACCTCCGCTATGGGCTGGTCCACTCGGATCTCGTCACCGACCGCCACGAGCCAGTTCAGGAGTTCGGCTTCGGTCAGGCCTTCGCCGAGGTCGGGCAGGAGGAACACTTTCGTTTCGGTCATCTGATCAGTCTTCCCACTGGAGGTCGTCTACGGCGTCGAGGATGCGGTCAACGCCGGGCAGGTAGTAGTGCTCGAGTTTCGGCGCGGGGTACGGAACGTCGAAGCCGGTGACGCGTCGGATCGGAGCGGCAAGGTGGTGGAAGCAGCGTTCCTGGACCCGGGCAACGATTTCCGAAGACACGGAGGCGAATCCGTGCGCCTCGGCGATCACCACCGCCCGCCCGGTCTTCCGGACGCTGGCCGAGACGGTCTCGTCGTCAAACGGCACGATGGTGCGGATGTCGATGACTTCGAGCGAACGCCCCTCTTCGGCAGCCGCGGCGGCCGCCGCCAGCGCCGTGGGAACGGACGGCCCGTAGGCAATGAGCGTGGCGTCAGTGCCGGAACGGGCCACGACGGCGCTGCCCTCGATGATCCGCCCGCCGTCGTTCTTCCCTTCGTACTCCTCACGAAGCAGCTCAAGGTCCACCAGATCCTTGGACCAGTAAAGCTTCTTGGGTTCCATGAACATGATGGGGTCATCCGAGTCGATGGCTTCCCGCAGCATGCGGTAGGCGTCGGCCACCGTGGCCGGGGTGTAGACCTTGAGCCCAGCAGTGTGGGCGTAGTAGGACTCGGAGGAATCGCAGTGGTGCTCCACTCCCCCGATGCCGCCGGCGTAGGGAACCCGGATGACCATGGGCAGCTTCACCCGGCCCTTGGTGCGGTTGCGCATCTTGGCCACGTGGCTGACGATCTGCTCGAAGGCCGGGTAAGCGAAAGCGTCGAACTGCATCTCGATGACGGGACGCATGCCGTTGATGGCCATGCCCACTGCCATGCCGACGATGCCGGACTCGGCCAGGGGTGTGTCAAAGCAGCGCTGCTCACCGAAGGCGGCCATGAGACCGTCGGTGATGCGGAAGACGCCGCCGAGTTTGCCGACATCCTCACCGAAGACCAGCACCGAGTCGTCTGCTCTCATCGCATGCGCCATGGCGGTGTTGAGCGCTTTGGCCATGGTGACCGGCTGGGGCCCCGTGGCCTCGGCAGTGGCGGCGGCCGACGCAGCGGCACGTGCGGTCGCTGAGCTGACGTTGCCGTTGGCCTCGGAGGAAGTGGTGATGGTGGGGCTCACTTGGTGTCCTCCGTTTCGGGTGCAGCTCCGGCGGCGTCGCGGGCGAGCTCGTTGGCGAGGAGAGCAGACTGTTCTTTAAGCTGCGTGGTCTGGTTTGCGAAGACGTACTTGAACAGGTTCTGGGGATCGACGGGCACCTCTTCACCGAGACCGGCGCGGAGCTGGGTGGCAACCGCCTCCGCCTTCTCAGTGATCCGGGCGTCCCCGCCGTCGTCCAGCAACCCCCTGTCCGTGAGGTACTTGCGCATGCGTGTGAGCGGATCCCTGGCAACCCATTGGGCCACCTCGCTGTCCTGGCGGTAGCGGGTGGCATCGTCCGCATTAGTGTGGGCCTGCATCCGGTAGGTGTGGGCTTCGACCAGGAGCGGACCCGAGCCTTCGCGGGCGAGCTTGACGGCGCGGTCCAGCACGGCGAGAAGGGCGACGACGTCGTTGCCGTCCACCCGCTCGCCGGCCATGCCGTAGCCCACGGCCTTGTGGGCGAGCGACGGGGCGACCGACTGGTGCGCGAGGGGCACGGAAATGGCGTACTGGTTGTTCTGTACGAAGAAGATCACGGGCAGGTGGAAGACTGCGGCGAAGTTCAGGGCCTCGTGAAAGTCGCCTTCGCTGGTAGCGCCGTCGCCGCACATGGCCAGCACCACAATGTTCTCTCCACGCAGCTTGGCGGCGTGTGCGACGCCTACGGCGTGGAGCAGCTGGGTGGTGAGGGGGGTGCACTGGATGCCGACTTTGTGTTTCAAGGGGTCATAGCCGCCGTGCCAGTCCCCCCGGAAGATGGTCATGGCTTCGATCGGGTCGACACCGCGGGCCATGACGGCAACAGCGTCGCGGTAGGTGGGGAACATCCAGTCACCTTCTGCCAAACAGAGGGCCGCGGCTACCTGACAGGCCTCCTGGCCGTGGCTGGACGGGTAGACAGCCATGCGGCCCTGGCGGACCAGCGCGGAGTTCTGATCATTGACCCGCCGGCCGACGACGAGCTGTTCGTACGCAGTCAGGAGTTCGCCGTCGTCGGGGAGCGGATACTCGTGGCCCGGTTCAGCGCCCTGTTCTGAATGGTGCTTCAGATTGCCATCTTGGTCCACCATCTGGATCTGATGGCGGGCCGGCAGCATGTAGTCCTCGGCGGTGATGCCGAATTTGCGCACGGCCTCGGCGGCTGCGCCGGGCAGGTAGGTGTCCTCGGCCGGCTCCGGGGCAAGCTGGCCCTGCCGGGCCGCGCCGGGCGCGGTGTGGTCTGCGGAGATCGTCATTGGTCCGTCCTTCTTTAGCCACTATTCACCTTCAGTATGGTCCCGGACGATGTTTCGTATCCAGTGCCATCACGAATCGTGGAGAAGTACGCCGGGAACCACTATTCTGAAAGACAGATTGCAAATGTGATCTGCGTAACGGGCAGGAGTTCTGGACGAATGGCAGGGGCGGACGAGGACCAGGCAGCGGTGCCGCTCGACGATGTGGACCGCAATATCATCGCCGAGCTGACGCGGGACGGCCGGATGTCAGTGACCCAAGTGGCCGAAAACGTACATATATCCAGGGCACACGCCTACACGCGGATTGCGCGGCTGACGGGCCAAGGTGTGCTGACCAAGTTCACAGCGCTAGTGGATCCCATCAAGGCGGGCCTGAAGTCCTCGGCCTACGTGACGCTGAAGGTGCAGCAGCATTCGTGGCGGGAGCTACGGGAGCAGCTTCGGGCGATTCCCGAGGTGCACCACATCGCCCTCGTGGGCGGCGACTTCGATGTCATCCTGTTAGTGAGAGCTATGGACAACGTCCACCTGAGGCGAGTGATCTTCGATCAACTGCAGTCAATGCCGGGGGTGCAGGATACGCAGACGTTCTTGGTGTTTGAGGATGTAGATACTCGTTGACGGGTACAATTGCAGGAAACACACGACTATGCCATCCGCTCGGCGCATACAGAACGCCTAAGCAACTAAACAGGGGGACCCGGCTTGCATTTACGCGACTACCTTCGGATATTCCGTCGCAACTGGATTCTCATAGTCGCTTCGACATTAGGCGGGCTCCTCATTGGAGGAGCTGTCACAATACTTACAAAGCCAACCTTTACGGCCGAAACCCAGTTGTTTGTGGCGATCTCAAACTCCGGCACCGCTCAAGAACTCCAGCAAGGCAATACGTTCAGTCAGGCACGAGTGCAGTCCTATGTTCGGACGGTAACTTCTCCAATCGTGCTTCAACCCGCCATTGACTCCCTCGGCCTGACGACCTCCGCCGAAGAGTTAGCGACGCGGGTTCGGGCCAGTACCGACCCAAACACCGTTCTCATCAATATTTCGGTCAGTGATCAGTCCGCGGTGCAAGCCGCCAGCACCGCCCAAGGCATAGCCGACAGCTTGGTGGCCACTGTCGATAAACTGGAACGACCCAAAAACGGGGGCTCGTCTCCCGTCAGCCTATCCATCACGAAACCGGCCAAAGCTCCAGAACTGCCCTCAGCGCCGAATACACGTCTAAACCTGCTGCTGGGACTAATCATCGGCCTCGGTCTGGGAGTGGGATTCACCACTCTACGAACGACTCTAGACAACAGGGTGAGGGGTGAAGCTGATCTTCGCCGTGTCACGGACGCACCGCTCCTCGGAGGCATAACCTTTGATCAAAGCGCAGTAGGTAAGCCGCTCTTGACCCAAACCGCTCCGCAGAGCCCACGAGCGGAGTCCTTCCGGCAGCTACGCACCAATCTTCAGTTCGCTAACGTGACAGGCAACGCCAGCACTGTCCTTCTCACGTCGTCCCTCCCAGGCGAAGGCAAAAGCACTACCGCAACTAATTTGGCAATTGCGCTCGCTCAAGCCGGGCAGACCGTCTGTCTAGTGGATGCAGACCTGCGTAGGCCCATGATTAGCGAGTATCTCGGTTTGGATCGAAACGCAGGGTTGACCACGGCGCTCGTGGGACAGGCAGATGTTAATGACCTACTGCAACCCTGGGGCGAAGATAACCTCTACGTCTTGACTTCCGGTCGGATCCCGCCAAACCCCAGTGAACTTCTCGGCTCGGAGGGTATGCAGAATCTGCTGTCACGTTTGGAGCAGGCTTTCGACATCGTGATCATCGATGCTCCGCCTCTCTTGCCTGTCACAGACGCCGCAGTTCTGTCCCAGCATGTCGGCGGGATCGTTGTCGTGGTCGGATCACATACAGCTAGAGCCCACGATCTTGAGAAGTCACTCAGTGCTCTCAATTTGGTCGGTGCAAATGTGCTTGGAGTAGTGCTCAACAGACTCCCTTCGAAAGGTCCTGACGCCTATGCCTACACCTACTACGGCACCGGCAATGAACCACCACAGGACCCCCCGAGTTCTAGGCTCCCAAGGCGCAGAGTCGCTACTGTAAAAGCAAACTAAGCTAACGGCGCTTCGAAGGCTTCGCTGGCTTACGCTTATCCAAATGTGGAGCAGCTAGACTCGGCGCCGACGGAGGCCAAACTAGTGGACTCCTCCCAGCGCCCGGGCCGGACGCTCCAACCCAGGGCGTCCCCGAGCCCGGTATCGAACTCACGCCTACGGTGAAAGGCCTGCTGGTTCCTGCTGGGCGGCTGCCTGTTTGACCTGACTTGGCTAATTTCCTTCGATGCGTGAAGTTTCGGGTCTTGGATCGCCTCGAGGATGGCCTTCTGCTCGGCGCTGATGTCGGGGCGAACCTTGAGGCGTGCCGTTGATGGCGATCGTCGCTGTGCGAAATGGTCGGAGTTCTTGTTTGACGACGTTGGTGACCGCGCTCCCCGTCCTGTTCCGGACGGTGCGGGAGATAACAAACGCGGTGAATACGATCGTCAGGTGTGCCTCCATGGCGTCGCGGGTGCCGTGGAACATGGGTCCGGCCCGCAGATCTATGTTGCTCATCCGGAAGGACTGCTCGACGTGGTAGGAGCCGATGATTTCCGTTCCGTTGCCGCCATGACCGATGCACGGAGACTCGTGACGTAGCACTGCAGGCGGGCCAGTTGCCGGCCGCGTGTCTGTGATGCCTCGTCGAGGCTGCGTTGCCGCCGGCGGCCTTGACGAAGCGCGGGGTACGGGCCGCTATTGGGGACCATCCGTCGTGTGTTTGCGGCCGGAGGGCTAAGCGCAGTAGCGGTCGTGGGTGCCGGTATCGGCGTTCTTGCGGGCCACCCCGACTTAGGCTCCTTCCGTCGTATGTATAGGGCGCACCGCGGAAGGAGTAATCGTCAACGGCGCGGAAGTTCAGAGCGGAGCTCGTGTTGCAGTTGCGCGCCGAGGGCCTGTCCGGGCGGCGATCGCGGCATCGCCGGGAACGTCGCGGAAAAGTATCACGACGGTGCTGGAGGCTGCCGACGCGGCCGGCGTGGTTTGGAACGACATCGCCGGCAGCTCGGACGGCGAGGTGTGTGCCCGGGCTGTTCCCGGGGCGCGGTGACGCTGAAGCTGCAGCACGGCGAGTACGCCGATTCATGCTGCCGCCGGCGACCCGGTGATGGGCTATGACCGGGACTGCAGGACGTACCAGCGACGTGTGTTGGTAACGGGGCGGCATCCCTGGTGGGCACCATCGACCCAACATCCAGCAGTTTCAGACCAACCTGGCCGACGCGGTCGTGCTGACCGATGCCGGCATGCCCACCACGGATATTGCCGGGCAATCATCTGGGCCGTAGACGGGCAATTCCCCATGACCGCTGATAAGGTTCCACCCTCTCGAGAGCCAAGGAGTCGAGCGGACTTCCTACCACCGGCAGCTCGTGCAACCGACGTCAACCGCGATTGCGGCTCGTTTAGGGGGTCGCTGCCCTGGGCTTCTGCCAGCATTCCCGCACCCGAAACGCGCAAATACTAGCGGAAAAGGCTAGGACCCCGTCCGAAGCGGTCAACACAAGCCTATGCAACCGCACATTTAGAGACTTTGAATCAGGTTCCGCCAAGACAGTACTCCATTTTGTAGCGCCCGGTTCTGCAAAAAATACGCCCGGGCCTTCGCCCCCATGAGCTTGCCTGTTTGAGGGTTCTTGGCTAAACCAACGACGAACTTAGCGATCGCGGCAGAATCGTTGGGTTGCACCACAACACCGCTCTGACTTTCAATTACGTCGAGCGCCACCTGTGCGTCATCAGATCCCAGATACAACAGAGGACGTTCAGCCGCCATTGCCGAATACGCTTTCGAAGGGACACAGGTGCCCGTTGCATCTGGGGACAGCGAGACCACGTGGAGATCAGCTAAAGCTGCAAATAAAGGCACCTCATCAGCAGGGCGAAAGTCCATCACCCGAGTATTCTCGAGCCCGAGGTCCTTGACGTGTCGCCTAACGCCATCAATTTCACTTCCACGGCCGACTATCAAGAATACGATATCCGTTGCATCCCTTAGAAGTCTCGCAGCATCAACCAGTCCTTGCAGAGGATGCATCGTCCGTGCAGATCCGCTGTACAGAACAACAAACTTCCCTTCAAGCGACAGTCTCCGGCGAAGAGCCACAAGATCAGTGTCTAGGATCTTGGGAAACTTTTCGGGGTCCTGCCAGATAGGTATTACTGCGGGTTCTACGCCTCCGAGTGACTTCAGGAAATCGCGCATACACTGGCCAAGCACTACAGTATGCGGGGAATGCGCAAGGCCCACTTGATCCAGCATTTTCTGAAGGCGCGTAATCAGTCCAGCATGAGAAGCGTCGCCGTCGTCCGTGAATCGATAGAGATCCATTACCCACGAGACGTGAGTAATTCTGAAAATTCCCGTGGACGAAGCCAGGTTCGCAAGAGATCGCAGCCCCGTTGGGACATCCAGCGTGATCACCACCCGCTGGCGACGACTGCGCCGGAAGAGAACCTGAGCAGCGCGAAGCAGATAAATCACTTGGAAAAGAAGCTTGACCTTGGCAGAAGCGGAGTTTCGGCGTCTCGACGTGGGAAAAGCCGTCTCAGCATCAACTCCTGCGGCCACTAGCCCCGAACACAGTTCCCTGATCGCTACCGCTACAGCATCGTTTCCGTCCCCGGCATTTTCATAGAAAAAGACGACCTTCTCAGGGCGCTCTTGTTTTAAGTTACCCACATTCAACCTCTTCGATTAGCGTGACTATATGCGGGAAATCGGCAAACATCCCATACCGCAGGCTAACAACTAAATATTGAGACTTAGACTATCCGTGGTATTGATTCACGAGATCTTATTCGAGAGGAGAACACCGCAATGATTAGTAGCGGAAAGCCAGTGTATAATACATAACTATATATTGAGCCGGAATCGGCTGCAATCGTTCGGAACACTAACAGGGTTCCGATGTACGCCCAAAGAATCCGCGGTATGGCACCACTAGTTTCAATATACTTTCGGTCAACAAAGGAAACCAATCGGCCCAGCAAGTAAAAGCCTAGAACAACTCCAAGAACACCAAAGCTCATAAAAAGTTCGGCGCCGAGCCCAGGGACAATATATATGGCCGTCGACGAATTTAAAAGCTCTTCCCCCGTAATATTCATGGAAGATCGCAAAGGAGGGTTGGAAATACCGATTCCTATGAGCCTCAAGCTCCCGAAAAGAATGTTCGTAACCCCCGCCACAAACGTTTCTCCCCAAAGGAAGCCGTGCTCCTCGGCATACTGATCTGCAAATCCAAGCATCGAAAAGCGCCCCCATTCCCAATCTAGCCACGTCCACAGTTGGGAGGCAGCACCCACCGTACGTGTCTCAGTTACGGCAATTATGTAGGATGCCGCGGCCGCAGTTGCAGCTGGAATCGCAAGCCAACGCACCCCGCGCAGCTTCGGTAGCAGTACCAAGGCCAATGGGAACGTCATGACAACAATCACGGACCTGCCCCCGCTCCAAGCAAGGGACGCGACGATGGCGATCAAAGCGCCGGACGAAACACATAGAACAAAGAGCCGGTTTGTGCCAAGCCTTCCCGATACAAGGCAAATAGCTGTGAACGTCGCCGCCCATACAAACCATCCCGACATAAAGCTGTATCGGGCGTATCCATCAGCGACTTGGATTATGCGACTGGCGTCCAGACTTTGAACGTACTGTTGTATCTGGATTATGGAAAAAACTGACAAAGGCAAGAGCACAGCTACGAGAAGCCACAACGACTTTCTCTCGCTCGAGAGCAGCCATTCGCCCGGTCTCGACTGCGGAACGAGGGACGAGACTGTTGTAATACCGCTCATGCAACCTACACAAACCGCGGCCAAACCCAATAAGGAACTGATGGTCGCCGATTCCACGACGTCACTGCTTCTCGCCGATAGCACGTCGAAGTATCCACGCGATGCCCCGCCAGGTTCCATAAGGTGGACGATACCGGAAACATTACTGACCAGGATGTAGTTCAAAATCAAGAGTGATCGAAAGTTTAGGAAGCGACCCAATCTCTTGCCGATGTAAACGGCCAAAAATGCACCCCCGATCCCCGTCAAGGCAAGGGCAAAAATTGGCATTAGAACGGTTTCTCTAGTCACCAGACTCATCATTCTCCGCGCTGAACTCTAATCCTACAAAAAGCCCTTTCCGACTCACGCAGCGAGACGGAAAACGCTTGGGCCCGCTCTTGGCAAACACCAAATAACCACAAGGAATTGCTAACATTTTCTACCCGGCGACGCTCACGACTAAAACAACTACGAAGAGGCCCGAAGTCAGCAATACAGCTTGGCCGAGTGATCGCCAGGGAGCGGTCGGTCCAAGTGCAAAATAGGCCACGGTCACCAGCGTGAATTCCCTTAGCACGACGCCGACGGCAAGCGCGGGCAACGACCAAAAAGACAACGTTGCGACCGGCAGAGCAATGAATATGCTCGCAATCGGCCCAATGAGCGCTTTCTTCCCTGTCGCAGCATCCACGTGATAAATTGCGGCGCTCCAGGACAAGACGGAGGGAATCACGCATAAGGATAGAATCGGCACGATCTCAAGAGCCGGCGACCATTCTTCGCCTAGTATCGGCGACAGGATCCATTTCGCGACTGCCGCAGTCAAGAAGGCGGTTGCGGCGGCCAAGAACATTCCTCGACGCAATACGGCACGCCCAACCGCGGCCCTCTCAGCGGTGTCGGCGGAGGCAAGCTCAGCTCGAAGCAAGTTCGCACTCGACGCAGCGACTGCATCGCCCAAAGCTCTCGCGAGGGAGATACCGAGGGAAAGTACGCCGAGTGTGTGGCCGCCGGCCACAGCCCCCACGAACACGCGGTCCGTCTGCCCCTGGCCCCACGCCAATCCCGAATAGGCGGCCATCGATCGGTATTCTCTCAACAGCCTACGGGATCTTATCTTCACTGGCGTATACGGTTCTAGTCGACGGGTCGCGTTCCAGCACCACAGCATCATTACAAGCTCCCCTAAGACCGTGCCAATGGCTGCGCCGGAAGGGTTTGTAAGAAGCAGGACAAGGGGTACCCCGACTGTCATGGCGGCTAAGGATGCCACCAATTGCCCGGTCGCCAAGGCACGCCATTCATGTTGCCCTTGCAGCCTTCCAATGTTGAATATGTTCACAGCCATGAAGGCCGGTCCCAACGCGAGCGGCAGGAGAGTCAATACCGCACTCTTATGATCCGGACCAGACACCAGCCACAGGACAAGAAAAAAGAGCAGAAGGACTAGTGGTCCTAGAACGACAACCAACCGGCGGTACGCACGGATCAGTTCGACACCCTTATCCGAGCGCAAGGCGGACACTACCAGTTGGCGCATAGTGGCATCCGTCAGCGAACCAACAAAGGTATAAGCGAGAACGCCCCAAACGTAGAGTCCGACGATCTCAGGAGAAGTGCGCCAGGCAAGCAATAGCATCAACAGTGAGGATGAGGCTCGGGGCACGAGTCGCTCCATAAGCGACCACAGTGAACGGATCAGACCTGTCATCTGGCGAAATCGAAGTTCACGCTAGTAGTTAGCTCTTCGGACAACGCCGCCCGATTCAACGCAGCGGTCCACGAAAACCCCGGCGCCGATAGTACATCCGGCGCCGACGATAATTCCGCCGACAACAATGCAGTGTGGAAAGAGCTTGCAACCTGGGCCTAGCGTGGGATAGGCCCCCCGCTTATCTGAACCAATGGTCACACCTTGGTAGATGCTAATCACACCCTCAAAAACAGCTCCTTGGCCGATAACAATACCGATAGGATGCGGAGCATAGATGCCGTGAGAAAAAAGTGGTCCGGGAGTAACATCACTAGAGAAACTACTCAAGAGAACGCTTCGCGCGAACTTCCCTATTAGACCGCCGCCCCGAGCTATTCGCATGACAAACGTAAACTGCAAGGAGGGGTTAGCAAGAAGTGCCAATACCTTCGGATTTACTTTGAATCCCGATGGATTGATCGTCTTCATTAGCTGCTGATCGAGGTCGACGCCTCTCCAAGCAGAAACAAGTGATTGGCGCAAAATCAACTCCCCCCGTGAGCCCGTAGCAGCGCAAAGGGACCCGTCGGCTCGTTCCGCAGGATCTGCCTGTAGTAGGGTCTAAGGCGACTTCCAAAAAGGCTGATTAAGCGCGGCAAATTGGCTTTAACCGTATCGAGTTGTTCGGCTATGCCACGAGCCTCACGAATAGACTGAGGGTTGCCCGGAAGTAGACTCTCCACGAGGGCCAAATAAGATTGGAAGATCTCCGGCCGCGCCAGAATTCGTTGAATGTAGTTTGCCTGGTTGGAAACTTGGTTGGGACTTATCCGATATGCGAGGCAAGGCGCGCCGATCCGCCGAAACCTTGCCTTCTGGGAGGCAGCACGAAGCCATAGCTCGTAGTCTTGGGCCACTGGCGAGGAACTGTAACCACCGACGCGATCGAGCGTCGCTCGTCTCGCCACCATCGTCGGATGACTCAGTCCATTGTGAAAGGCTAGCGAGGCCCGCGTTTCCACATCGGAATATCCGAGAGGAAGTGTTGGCCGCGCAAACTTTCCGGCTCCGAACCTTAGGGTTGCTGCGAAACAGAAGTCTGAATTGTCCATCTCAGCAAGCTGGAGTCTGAAGCGCCAAGGTAGGCTCACATCGTCGGCGTCCATATTGACAACGAACTCACTGTCAGTGGTAGCCAAGACCTTCTGTCTTGCTAAGCCCCCACCGATGCTCTCATCTGACTGCATGAGCTTGATTCGTGAGTCGCTTACACTTTGAACGATCTCCGACGTCTCATCCGTGCTCCCATCATCCCACACCACGACCTCTGCGTCCGAAGGTAACCCTCGCAGAACGGACCGAAGGGCAACCTCCACTGTTGGGGCACAGTTCTTCGCAGGCATCACCACCGTATATCTCGGCATTTAAGGACCTTTCCGGACGGTTGGTCCTATTTCGCCGTAGCCTCGGTCAAAATTTCGTGGTTCAGTTTGGCCCATTCATATTGAAGACGGAGACCTGTTTCCAAATCTGTGGTGCTCTTCCACCCCAGGTCCTGGCCGGCCAATTCGGTCGATCCCCCAGTTCTAAACACATCACCGGCTATGACCGGCAGGTGAACAACATTGAGTGAATTCCCGTGGATTCGCTCTATCGTTCCGAGCACCTCATTTACCGTGACACTGCTACCTCCGGCGACGTTGTAGATTGCGCCATACTGAGAATCAGCCGAAGCGGCTGCGATATTTGCGGACACGATGTCGTCAACAAAAGTGAAATCGCGAACTTGATTCCCATCACCGAACACACGAATTTCTGAGCCGGCAAGCGCGGCGGTCAAAAACCGTGTAAATGCCATATCAGGACGCTGCCCCGGTCCATATACCGTAAAGTACCGAAGCGACGTTGTGGGAACATCGAAGTTTCTCCCGTAAAGTGTAACCAGATGCTCAGCTGCCAACTTTGAAACGCCATAGGGGCTAATTGGGTTTGGCAAGGCAGATTCAAGAGTGGGAAAAGTTTCGGCATCTCCATAAATTGATGACGACGAAGCATAGACAAATCTCTTTAGATCACCTGAGGCCTTCGCTGCCTCAAGAAGCCGTTGCGTTGCAAGAATGTTCGCCTCAGAGTAAATCCGGAACTCATCGCCCCAGGACTTGCGAACACCAGGCTGTCCGGCTTGGTGGAAAATGTATTCCACGTCCCGGAGCAGTTCATTGAGGTCGACATTCAACAGGTCGCCGGAGACAAAGGAGAACTTGTCAGAGTCAGAAATATTAGCAAGGTTTTGCCTTTTCAGACGCTCGTCGTAGTAGTCGCTGAAGCTATCAAGCCCTATGACTTCATGGCCAGCTTCTAGCAGCTTTGACGCAAGCTTCGAGCCAATAAATCCCGCCACACCGGTTATCAATGACTTCATTTTTCCCCTTTTTCAAACGCGAATGATAATAGTGACAACAGCTATTTATAGGAAGCGGCGATCTTGTATTCTTCAGAAAGCTTGCTGGTGATCGCTCGGATGCTGAAATTATTCTTGACGGCAGCAAAGCCGTTCCTTATTAGGTCCGCTCGCCTGGATTCGTCTTCGAGAACCAGCTCCACAGCATTCGCTAGCTGTTCCGGGCTTCCGTCGGTTACAAGTGCTGCATCCAACTCTGTGAGCAGCTTGGCCAGCCCCGAATCACGAGTAGTTACTACGGCGGTGCGCGACGTCAACGCCTCCAGGACGGTCATCGGATACACCTCGCCAACACTCGGAAGTACGTAGACGGCTGCACGAGAAAGGACGTCGATTCCTGCGCCCTGCTCTACCGGCCCAGAATAGGACACCAACTGCTCAAGTCTTTTCTCACCAATAGAGGCAAGCATGGGCGCCAGATCACCTTCGTCAGGACCAAAGATCTCCGCCCTAAAGTCGATACCTCTCTGGCGCAAGATGTCACACATTTTGACGAATGTCAGCACGCGCTTGCGTGGATGCAGTCTTGCCAGGAACACAACAAGGTTGGCTTCTCGGTGTGCGCCCTCACCGAGAACACTCTGTGGGATGCCGTTTGGAAGCATTTCGATATTTGCGCGGCCACCTGAAATCTCCTCTATGGCGTCTTTCTCGCGGTTCGTGAGCACATAAACTCTTCGAGCGGCGCATAGCACAGGTATGGTGGTTAGAAAATCGAATACCCTAAAGGTCACCGAATGTCTGGGCATTATCATTCCGTGCGTCTGAACTACGAAAGGAATCCTTCGTAGCCTGGCGATCATCGCAACTCCCATTGTTACAAAATCTCGGCCTAAATGTATGTGCAATATATCGTCTTGGTGCCACGACCCCATCATGTGCCGATACAGCCCGGGGGAGAAAATTGCTCGAAACCCCCCGCCAAACTTTAGTACCGGATAGAACCGGCGGGGCACACTTGTCCTGAGGTCGGATCGACCGTCAGACCCCGCCACAAGCCGGACATTTGCACCTTGTGCGGCCAGATCCTCCAATTGCGCTACGGCAACAGCTGTGGGTCCCCCGAAGGCGCCATCCTTTGAAACGTAGGCGACAACATGTGTAATTCTCACGCTAGACCTGTCCTAGGATGTCGCTGGCCGATCTCGACGGCGGGATTTCCTCGAACGAGAACATTGTCTGGAACCGTTCCGGAAACCACGCTCGCAGGAGTGACCAAGGATGACCTGCCGATTGTAGTTCCCCCAAGAACGATAGCGCGCGAAGTCACCCAAGCACCGTCGCGGATCGAAACAGGCTTCGTGATGAGAGCCATGTCTCGTCGGTGAGCATGACTCCCGGTCGTAACAAAAACGTCCTGCGACAGAACGACGTCCGCGCCTATGGTCACGTGATCTTGGTTGTGTATCCAGACACCCTCGCCGATCCAAGACCTATCGCCAACCTCAAGTTTCCAAGGGAACTTGACACGAGTACGAGGCCGGAAGATCACGCCCCGTCCGATCTTTGCGCCGAACACCCGCAAGGCCGCCACCCTTAAAGAAGAGCTAATTTGCAGGGGATTTGACACTAGAACAAGCTCGACGGCCGCCCAAAGGTAGACAACTGCAGATGGCCGATCCCATGCGCCCCGCTCGCCGGGTGCCTTCGACAGGTCAATGACCGGAACGACATTTGGCTGGTCTCCGACCGGAGCGTTCAAGGTGTCCCCCAATAGAACGAGATTGATGCTGGCAACCACTATTGTTGCATCTGTGAACCAAGCGAGATTGCGCATAACCATTGTGGGTATCAACTACGCACCCGAGCCCACCGGCAACGCCCCTTACACATCCAGCCTGGCTGAGGGTCTTGCTGCAGCGGGCCACGAAGTGCACGTTGTTACGGGGGTTCCCCATTATCCGGAATGGAAAATCGCCGAGGGGTACGAACAGTGGACGACGCACGAAACCATCAACAAGGTCGGAGTGACGCGGTTGAGGCACCATGTGCCTCGGAGGCCTAACGCCCTTCAGCGCTTGCTTATGGAGTTTAGTTTTGGCGCCAGACTGCTGTTCGCGCGTTGGAACAGGCCGGACGTCGTGTTGACCGTCAGTCCCGCGTTGTTCTCCTCCGGTGTTGCAATATTGCGAGCCCGCTTAGGTCTACGAAGGCCGGCCATAGCGTTATGGGTTCAGGACATCTACGGTCGGGGCGTGGCCGAAACCGGCAGCGGAAGCAGTCATCTGGCTGGGGCTATGTCCTACTTAGAGTCGGGAATTTTTCGTTCAGCGCATGGCGTGGTGGCCATACATGACCGATTCAAACAGCACATGAGCACGCATTTGAAAGTCTTGCCTAGGAACATCGCGGTGATTCGAAACTGGACGCACCTTTCGCAAAAAGAAGCGGTTGCCTCTACTGAACTGCGGGAACGACTTGGCTGGAGCGCGGATGATATTGTACTGCTCCACGCGGGCAATATGGGGAAAAAGCAGGGCCTCGAAAACGCTGTCGAGACTGCGCGGTTGGCCCAGACGAAGGGAAGCCGTGTCCGCGTCGTTCTTATGGGAGACGGTAATCAAAGGAGCCGATTAGAAGAACTAGCTGCTGGCGTAGAGCGGATCCAGTTCCTGGATCCGCTGCCGGACCAAGAATTCCAGTTGGCCTTGGCATCAGCTGACGTGTTGCTCGTAAACGAGTTGGCGGGTGTAAAGGAGATGGCTGTACCAAGCAAATTGACATCGTATTTCAACTCGGGAATTCCGGTTGTCGCGGCGACCGACGCAGGCAGCGTGACGGCCTCGGAAATTGCAGCTTCCGGAGGGGGGCTGCGCGTGGATGCAGGTGATCCTCAGGGCCTGCTCGAGGTGGTGGAATCCCTCGGCATGGACCCAGTTGCGGCCAAGACACTTGGCCGCAATGGGCTTCGTTTCAGGCATGAAACATTGTCTGAGGCAGCGGCACTGACGAAGTATGATGAGTTCCTGACACACTTGGCAGTTTCGCGCAGCTGAGGCTGGATGACGCGAGCTAACCAAGGATTCATTCCAGAAATCTTGCACTATGGGGGCACTATGACTAAGCGCGCTTTAATCACCGGTATCACCGGACAAGATGGTTCCTACTTGGCGGAACTGCTACTGCGCAAAGGCTACGAGGTACACGGTCTAATTCGCAGGGCTTCTACATTCAATACGGCCCGTGTGGACCACTTGTACGTAGACCCTCACGATCCCAAAGCCAAGCTTTTCCTTCATTACGGAGATCTGAGCGACGGGGCCCGCCTCGTGACGTTGCTCGCAGAAATCAAGCCTGACGAGGTCTATAACCTTGCGGCGCAGTCGCACGTTCGAGTCTCCTTTGACGAACCGGAACATACTGGCGACACGACGGGTGTCGGAACCATTCGCTTGTTGGAAGCTGTGCGTATGTCGGGCATTGAGACAAAGTTTTACCAGGCGTCTTCCTCCGAAATGTTCGGCGCCACGCCGCCGCCGCAGAATGAAGAGACTCCATTTTATCCGCGCTCACCGTACGGAGCGGCCAAGGTCTACAGCTACTGGATCACCAAGAATTACCGTGAGGCGTACGGCATGTTCGCCGTTAACGGCATCTTGTTCAACCACGAGTCACCGCGCCGTGGCGAGACCTTCGTGACCCGCAAGATCACGCGAGCAGTCGCGGCGATCAAAGCGGGCAAGCAGGAGCTCTTGTATATGGGCAATTTGGATGCCGTTCGTGACTGGGGCTACGCGGCGGAGTATGTAGAGGGTATGTGGCGAATGCTCCAGGCCGACGAGCCTGAAGACTTTGTTCTGGCAACTGGTGGCAACTACACCGTACGTGATTTCCTCCAGATTTCGTTCGAACATGCTGGACTGAACTGGGAAAACCACGTTCGCTTCGACGAACGATACCTCCGGCCAACTGAGGTCGATGCTCTTGTCGGCGACGCGTCTAAGGCCCAAGAGAAGCTGGGCTGGAAGGCATCTGTTCATACGCCCGAACTTGCGCGAATCATGGTCGACGCCGACATCGAAGCCTTGAAGCACGCCGGCAACCACTGGATCGACACCGTTCAGCTCGACAGCTGGAAGAACTAATGACCGCGGTGGATTTCGCCCCCGGGCCACTTGATCGAAGTGCCACATTCTATGTTGCCGGCCACCGAGGTCTTGTTGGTTCGGCCATATGGCGCAACCTTCAGGGAGCCGGTTTCAGCAATCTTTTGGGACGCACATCCGAAGAACTAGATCTGAAAAATCGTACGGACGTTTTCTCCTTCTTTGCCACAAACAAACCACGCTACGTTGTGTTGGCCGCGGCTAAGGTGGGCGGCATTCTTGCGAACAATACGTATCCCGTTGATTTTCTAAGCGACAACCTTCGCATTCAGGTGAACGTTCTTGACGCCGCCCGGGAGCACGGCGTCGAACGGCTGCTGTTCCTAGGTTCGTCCTGCATTTATCCGAAATTTGCGGAACAACCAATCCGTGAGGATTCGCTGCTCACCGGCCACCTCGAACCGACAAACGATGCATATGCCATCGCCAAGATCGCTGGCATCACGCAAATCCAGGCTGTTCGTCGACAGTACGGACTTCCATGGATTTCTGCTATGCCCACGAACCTGTACGGTCCAGGGGACAACTTCTCGCCCGAGGGTTCACATGTCCTCCCAGCGCTGATCCGCCGTTTCGACGAGGCCGCCCGTTCTGGTGTTGAGTCCGTAACGAATTGGGGGACGGGCTCTCCAAAACGAGAATTCCTGCATGTTGATGACATGGCATCCGCATGTCTCCACTTGTTAGAAAATTATGATGGCCCTTCCCAGGTCAACGTAGGAACTGGCACCGACGTAACCATCAAGGAATTGGCGTCAGTGATAGCAAGCGCGGTCGGTTATCGAGGTCAAATTGCATGGGATGCTACGAAGCCCGACGGCACGCCCCGCAAGCTTCTTGACGTGTCCAAGCTCAGAGCGGCTGGCTGGTCCGCGTCCATCGGAATTGAAGATGGTATTCGATCAACAGTCGAGTGGTATCGAGAGAATCTGGCAACGCTGCGAAGCTAGGCGCGCAGGATTTAGTTGACAACTGTTATTCGTGAAGTGGGGGATCTTGATGCCAGCGGGCACTGATTGGCGCAAACAATCTTCCCGCCTACTGGGCTTTGTGGACGCATTTGTCGTCGTTTGGGCCGTGGTCGGAGCTTTCATAATCCGGTTCGGTATCGAGCCGGACTTTATGGTGGCAGGTCAGGAGTTTACCTATGCCTGGCTCTCCATCGCTTTGGCTGCGGTCTGGTGGATCATGCTCGGCGCCTGGAACAGTAGACAGAGCCGAATTCTCGGAGCGGGACCGGATGAATATAAGCGCGTCGCAGCTGCATCGCTGTGGTTGTTCGGACTCGTCGCCATCGTGTCTTATGTACTTCGGGTCGACACTGCAAGGGGCTACGTCGGAGTTGCGTTGCCCGTTGGCCTGCTTGGGCTCCTGATGGGCCGTTGGCTCATCAGGCAGCATCTCAACATTAATCGGCGACGTGGGGACAGCATGTCCCGACTATTGCTCCTAGGAGGACCTAGCGCTGTCGCGCATCTTGCAGCCTCACTTGAGAGAGTAAAGCACGCCGGCTATCTTCCTATCGCAGCCTACGTTCCCAGCGCACATGAGGGCCTCACAACCGAACCGGAGTCAGGCTTGCCCGTTTTAGGGTACAGACCCGACGCTCCTTCAATAATCAGCGCCATTGAAGCGTGTGGCGCGGATGCGGTCGCCGTTTCGGCTGGCGTCCAATTACACCCACAAACGTTGCGCCACCTTGGCTGGGAGCTCGCCTCGCGAAATATTGCCCTCATAATGGCGCCGGCGTTGACTGATATTGCAGGACCTCGCATCCACACACAACAGGTGGCAGGGCTTCCGCTCATCCACGTCACCACGCCAAGTTTAGAAGGCGGCCAGCGAGTGGCGAAGCGGCTTTTTGACGTTGCGGCGTCTGCCACTCTAGTTGCTTTGACTGCCCCGTTGATGATTTTCATTGCGGTTCTAGTCCTGGCTGATAGTCACGGCCCAATCCTGTTCAGGCAGGTTCGAGTGGGGATCGAGGGCTCCCAGTTCCGGATGCTGAAGTTTCGCTCAATGGTGGTCGACGCCGAACAAAAACTCGCTGACCTGACCGCCCGGAATGAAGGTAGCGGAGTTCTTTTCAAGATGAGGGACGACCCGAGGGTTACTAGAGTGGGTCACTTCCTCCGCAAGTACAGCTTGGACGAGCTACCGCAACTGTTCAACGTTATCGCCGGTTCCATGAGCCTCGTGGGTCCCAGGCCCCCTCTACCTAGTGAGGTTGAGGCTTACGAACACGACGTGCGCCGAAGACTCCTAGTCAAGCCAGGTTTGACGGGGTTGTGGCAAGTAAGCGGCCGTTCAAACCTTTCGTGGCAGGACTCAGTCCGATTGGACCTCTACTACGTAGAAAATTGGTCGTTGGCGGGCGACCTAATTATCATTCTCCGAACTGTCCGGGCTGTGTTTCACAGTACAGGCGCCTACTAGCGCTCCTATCGGACAAAGTCCCTCTGGGGGAAGGAAATCTATTATGCGCATTTCTGTGATCGGTTGTGGATATCTCGGTGCCGTCCATGCTGCATGCATGGCAAAACTCGGACATGACGTCGTTGGCATCGATGTGGACGAAGTTAAGATCTCCGAACTCTCGTCGGCACGGGCACCATTTTTCGAGCCTGGGCTGGTCGAACTGCTTCAAGAGGTTCAAGCTACGGGCCGGCTAGCTTTCACAACCGATATATCGGCAGCGGCAGGGAGCCTCGTTCACTTCATTTGTGTAGGAACACCGCAAAAGAAGGGTGAGAACGGCGCCGACATGACGTATGTTGACGCGGCGGCGACTGCACTGTTGCCTCACCTTGCGCCCGGTGACCTCGTCGTCGGGAAATCTACAGTCCCCGTAGGCACGGCTGCTCGTTTGGCTCAACTTGTGAAGAGCAGCGAACCGGCTGCAGAAGTGGTTTGGAATCCTGAGTTCCTCCGCGAGGGGCACGCAGTCTCTGACACATTGCACCCTGATCGGCTCGTTTTCGGTGTCTCCAACGGGTCCGAGGACCACCCGGCCGTTGCAATTCTCGATGAGGTCTATGAAGCGCCTTTGGCCGCCGGCGCGCCGCGACTGGTCACGGATCACCCGACCGCAGAACTCGTCAAGGCTGCGGCCAACTCCTTTCTGGCCACAAAGATCTCCTTCATAAACGCAATGGCAGAAGTATGCGAGGCCTCCGGAGCGGACGTCACCCAACTGGCCGACGCGATCGGAATGGATGACCGCATCGGGAGAAAGTTCCTTCACGCAGGAATCGGGTTTGGAGGCGGATGTCTTCCCAAAGACATCCGGGCGTTCATGGCACGCGCTGGTGAGTTGGGGGCAGATCAAGCTCTGACCTTCCTACGGGAAGTGGACGCGATAAACATGCGCCGCCGAACGAGAGTAGTAGAACTTACCCGTGAGCTTTGTGGGGGCACATTGCTCGGCAAGCGGATCACAGTCCTCGGTGCGGCCTTCAAGCCTGACAGCGACGATGTCCGGGATTCGCCAGCACTCAGTATCGCTGCCCAGCTTCAGCTTCAGGGAGCGGTCGTTACCGTAACGGACCCTAAGGCGCTGGAGAATGCGGCGAAGCGGTTCCCTGAGCTGCAGTTTGAGCCAGACATGCATGATGCTATTTCAAGGGCTGACGCTTTGCTTCTTCTGACCGAATGGGAAAAGTATAGGACTATGGATCCATATGCCTTGCTGAGTCGTGTGGAGTCTGCCCGAATTCTTGACGGGCGCAACGTCCTGGACGCCGAAAAATGGCGAGCGGCGGGTTGGACCTACCGTGGGTTAGGACGCGTGTAAGGTGCCTGGCGCCGAGAGGACTGGTCGCTCAATTTCCCAGACGCGGCGACGACGACGGCTCATCTTCACCAGTGCATGGTGCGGCGCTTTTTTTGTGCTGATACTGGCGGGCGTCGCCTGGCTTGGCTATAGGGCCTCCACTATCAATACGGAATTGAATGCCGCGAACACTTTGGTTTCCCAACTGAGGGACGACATTCTTAAGGATGATGCACAAGCTGCTACAGTGACCGTTGCCAATTTGAAAGAACACACGTCAAGGGCGCGAGACGCTGCCAGCGACCCATTGTGGACGATGTCGGCGTCGATGCCTTGGTTAGGCGCAAACTTCCAAGCCGTTAGCCAGGTCGCTACCTCCGCTGACGACGTCGCTCAGCTTGGGGCGGCGCCACTGGTTAGCATCTTCCAGACGCTTGACTGGGAATCGTTAGTGACGGGCGATCAAGGACTCAATCTGAAACCGTTGTCTGCCGCAGAGCCAAAGCTGGTCACCGCGGCTCATGCAGTGAGCCAATCGTCTGACCGGTTGAACGGCATCAACACCGAAGACCTGTTACCACAAGTTTCGGGCCCACTCGTTCGCGTCCGAGAGGAACTTAGTTCACTCCGGAAAGGACTTAACTCGGCGGCTGACGCGGCAAACCTATTGCCGGCCATGTCCGGAGACTCTTCCCCGCGACGTTACCTTTTGCTAATCCAGAACAATGCAGAATCTCGTTCTACCGGCGGGATTCCTGGTGCACTGGCAGTCCTCACCGTCGAAAAGGGGAAACTTTTCCTGGGTTCGCAAACTAGTGCCAGCGCCATGGGAGTGTTCAGTCCGGCAGTGACTGTAGATCCAGATCAGACAGCAATCTATTCCGCACGCCTCGGGAAATTTATGCAGGATGTCAATCTCACCCCAGACTTCCCCACAGCCGCACAAACCGCACAACGGATGTGGAAAACGCGGACAGGCGAGGAATTGGACGGCGTCCTTTCGATGGACCCGGTCGCTCTGGGCTACCTCCTAGCAGGCACCGGTCCGGTTCGAATCACCGATCCGCTGCTCGTCCAAGCCACTCCCAGCGGCCTGCCACTCGAACTAACAGCCAAAAACGTCGTCCCAACTCTGCTTTCGGACGTCTACAAGAGAATCAGCGAGCCGTCTCTGCAAGACGTGTATTTCGCCGGCGTCGCAAAGGAAGTATTTGCGAAGCTGTCCGCAGGTACCGGCGACACAGCAAAATTGATCGAGGGGATCACTCGAGGTGCGGCAGAACATAGGATACAAGTTTGGTCAACCAGGGCCGATGAACAGGCAGTAATTTCCCAGTATCCATTAGGCGGGTCTGTGACCGGGTCAAGCATCTCGCCGGCACAGTTCGGTGTGTACTTCAACGACGGCACGGGCGCAAAGATGGATTACTACGTCAAGAGGACCGTGCAACTCGTCGAGGAGTGTCCTGCGAATGGGTACTCCGAAGTGAAAGTACTGGTGACCAGCACAAACGCGGCCCCCAAGGATGCGGCGGAGTCACTGCCGGATTACGTTACTGGAGGGGGCGTATTCGGAGTACCCGCGGGGAGCGTCCAGACGAACGTGACAGCGTACGGACCCGTGCAGTCAAACATCGAGACGGCATCGGTGGATGGCAAGAAGACTGGCTTTGCATCCTATGGCCATGGAGGTCGACCTGTGGGCGCACTGACTGTGAGGCTTGAACCCGGCGAGAGCAGCACCGTCGAATTTACATTTGGCAAGATCGTTCAGCACACTCTGCCTCAGTTGTCGGTTACGCCCACGATTCAAAGTCAAAACGAAGTGGTTTTGGCGACACGCACCGCCGCTTGCGATCCGGCTGCGTAGCCAAGTCATTAACAGTATGTAAAGTGTTTGGATTCACTTTGGAGCGACCGCGGTTGGGATGCTAATCTCTCCTTGAGCTAACCACGAGATTCGCCCCACGGTCACATGGGGATGGAGAATCTCCACAAATATGTGACATCCGTGTTGAAAAGGTCTCAGGGGGGACAAATTGAAGAAGTCTATTGCTGCGCTCGCGCTTGCAGGAACCATTGCACTGACTGGAGCTGTGCCGGCCATGGCTGCCAACTACCCGGCAACGCCGGCAACGGGCGCCGTTTCCGACGGCACCGTCACGCCGGGTGAGGTGTTCACCTTCTCCGGAACGGGATTCCTGGCTGGCGAAACCATCACCATCACCGTCACTCTCACCGTCGCTCCGCAGGCGCTGGGTGGCGGCTTCTCGGGCGGTGCCGCTATGTCGGTTCCGTCGAAGATCAACGTTCTGGCTGCTCCGCAGACCTTCACTACAACCGCAGCTGCTGACGGATCCTTCGCGTTCCCGCTCAGCCTCAGCGAGCCGGGCACCTACACGCTGACCGCTGTGGGCAACACTTCCGGCAAGTCCGTATCTCAGAGCGTCACAGTGGCCGCAGCTGCTGGAACCGGCGCGGGAACCGGCAGCGGCTTGGCCAACACTGGCGGTAGCGGCGCTGGTCTGGCCAACACCGGTGCTGACTCCAGCCTGGTCCTGTGGTCCCTCGTCGGTGCCGGTGCACTGGCTGCCGGTGCTGCATCAGTGGTCGTCGTTCGCCGCCGTGCTAACGCTGAGGCATCTGCCTAAGCACCAAGCTAACGCTTCAATGAAGCGGGCCAGATCCGGTTTCCGGGTCCGGCCCGCTTTCTTGTTTTCGGAAGGAAAAGAGCAGATAGGAAAAGCCCCGACCGAAGTCGGGGCTTTCCACGTCTTGGCTTGCAGCGGGGCTATCCGATGAATTCCTTCATCCAGGCCTTCAGGTCTTCGCCAAACTCGGCGCGCTCCGACGCCAGTGTGATCACAGCCTTCAGGTAGCTCAGCTTGTCGCCTGTATCGTAACGGCGGCCGCGGAAGACGACACCGTAAACCCCGGAGCCCTCGCCTTCTGCGGCCGCGAGGGTCTGAAGTGCGTCGGTCAGCTGGATCTCGCCGCCGCGGCCGGGCTCAGTCTTCTCAAGGACATCGAACACCGCCGGGTGCAGCACGTACCGGCCGATGACCGCAAGGTTTGACGGTGCCTCGTCCACCGACGGCTTCTCCACCAGGCTGTTCACCCGAACGTAGCCTTCGCCATCGACGGCCGAGATATCAGCGCAGCCGTAAGCGCTGATCTGGGAAGGCTCCACCTCAATGAGGGCGATCACAGAACCACCGGTCTTGGCCTGGACCTCGATCATCGTGGTCAGAAGCTCGTCCCGCTCATCGATGAGGTCATCGCCCAGCAGGACCGCAAAAGGCTCGTCACCGACGTGCTGACGGCCGCACAGCACGGCATGGCCGAGGCCTTTGGGCTCGCCCTGCCGGACGTAGTGGATGGGCCCCAGACCCGACGCGTGCTGGACTGAATCCAGGCGCGCCTGGTCGCCCTTGAGTTCGAGTGTGCGCTCCAAAGCCGGCGCACTATCAAAGTGGTCCTCCAGCGCCCGCTTGCTGCGGCCGGTAATCATCAGCACGTCACTCAGGCCTGCGCTGACAGCTTCCTCGACCACATACTGGATGGCCGGCGCATCCACCACCGGCAGCATTTCCTTCGGCATCGCCTTGGTGGCGGGCAGGAAGCGTGTGCCCAGTCCGGCCGCCGGAATAACTGCTTTACGTACTGATTTCCCCATGGTCATGATCGAACCTTACAAATTGACTTGCGCAAAGAGAAATTTCCAGGGCCAGATTTCGGGATGGGAAGAGGCTCCCGTAGCGTTTTCCGTATGGGGAAATGGAGCCGGGCCGACGTCACTGGCTATGCGCGCACCCTGCTGGGTCTGTATCTGGCAGCCCTTGCGTTCGTGGCGTTCTGGCCGACCCCGGTTGACCGTCCTGTAGCCGGACGGCTGCAGGCGGTACTCTTCGCCCTCCACCACTCGGGGGTACCTGAGCTGATCAACTACAGCTTCGTGGAATTCGCGTCCAACATCCTGATGTTCACACCGATTGGCATGCTCACCGCCCTCGCGTTTCCGGCGTTTCACCGGGGACGGATCGTGCTGAGCGCATTCCTGGCGTCTTGCTGCATTGAACTGGGACAGAAGCTGTTCCTGCACGACCGGTTTCCCAGCGCCATGGACATCGTGGCCAATACGGCCGGGGCGATGCTGGCGGTTTGGGTGCTGGGCGTGGTGGAGGAGTGGTTTCGACAAGCTCAGCCAGCGCTGCCGCCTAAACCAGCCCGGCCTCCGAAGATCGGCTAGCCCCTGAAGTTGGGCTCCCTCTTCTCCTGGAACGCCCTGAAACCTTCCGCGTAGTCCTCGCTCTTGCAGAGGCGCGCCTGCTCGGCGTTCTCCTCCTGCATGGACTTCCACAGGCCCAGGCGCTGGTCGCGGATATGCGCCACGAGCTCCTTGCTGGCCTTGAATGCGCCGGTCGCTCCGGTGGCGACTTTCGCCACGATGGCACGGGTTGACTCGAGCAGTTCCTCATCCGGCAGAGCACGGCTGAACATCCCCTGCGCAACTGCCTCAGCGCCGGAGATCAGCTCCGCCGTGTAGATCAGGTCCAGCGTCCGGTGCATGCCCAGCCGTTCCGTGAAGTACCAGTGCCCGCCCGAGTCCAGCGTGGCGCCGAGCTTAGCGAACGGCGAGCCGAACTTCGCGTTCTCCGCCACGTACACCACGTCCGTGGCCAGCAGCAGACCGAGGCCCACCCCCAGGCACGCGCCCTGCGCGGCCGCGAACGTGGGCGCCGGGAAGCTGCTCATCTTCTGCAGCAGCGGCTGCACCAGCCCGCCCAGGTACGCCTCGGCGTCGTCGTTCTCCGGCGTAACGCCGGCAATGTCCCGGCCCGCGCAGAAGGCACGCCCCTCGCCCCTGAGCAGCAGCGCCCGCACCTCACCGCGCGAGGCGGCAGCAGCGGCGTCGTCGTACGCCTTAGACAGCTCCGCCAGCGCCTGCTCGTCCAGCGAGTTCAGCTTCTGCGGGGCGTTGAGGACCACTTCGGCGACGCCGTCGGCAATGGAGAGGGAGATCATGGGGGCTCCTAGGGTTGAGACCGGATATGCAGATGGAGCTACACGTCGAAGTCGACGGTTACCTCTTTGCTGGTTGGGTGGGACTGGCAGGTCAGGACGTAGCCCTTGTCCAGCTCATCCTGCTCCAGCGCGTAGTTTTCGTCCATGGTCACGGTGCCGGTGACCACCTTGGCGCGGCAGGTGCCGCACACTCCCCCGGCGCACGCGAACGGCACGTCCGGGCGCACCCGCAGCGCGGCGTTGAGGATGGACTCGCGGGCGTGCGTGGGGCTGGCGACGTCGCCCTGCAGGCCGTCCAGCTTGAAGGTGATCTTGTAGGTCTCCTGGGACTCGTCCGCGATGACGGGACGGCCTGCGTTGCCCTCCGGCCGGTCCGGTTTGCCGGAGGTGAACAGCTCGAACCGGACGTGCTCCGGCTTCACGCCGCGCTCGGCCAAGGTGTCACGGCACAGCTGGACGAGCTCGAAAGGCCCGCACAGGAACCACTCGTCCACGTCGTCCGCGTGGATGGCCATGCCCAGCAGCTTCTGCAGCTTCTCGGCGTCGATCCGGCCGCTCAGCAGCGGCGCGATCCGCTGCTCGCGGGACAGCACGTGGTGCAGCGCCAGCCGCTGCGGGTACTTGTCCTTCAGGTCCGCCAACTCCTCCAGGAACATCACGTCCATGGCGGCCTTGTTGGCGTAGATCAGGTCGAACCGGGTGTCCGGGTTGGCGGCCAGCAGCGTCCGCGCGATGGCGATCACCGGGGTGATGCCCGAGCCCGCGGCGATCGCCACGAAGTTGCCCGCCCCATTAGAAGCAGCCTCCCCCGCCAGCTCCTCCGGGTGGTTCATGGAGTTCATGACGTTCTGCTCCACGGTGTTGCCGTCCCGGCCGTGCTTGGAGACGAACGCACCCATGGGGCTCATCACGTCCAGCGTGTCCCCGGCCTTCAGCGCGGCGTTGGCCCACGTGGAGAACAGCCCGCCCAGATCCTTCTTGACGGCCACCCGGATCTCGCTGCTGCCGTCCGCGAAGCTGCGCGGCTCGGCGCAGATGGAGTAGCTGCGGCGGATCTCCTTCGGCTCGCCGGACTCGTCCGGCAGCGTGGTGCGCAGGGCCACGTACTGGCCCGGCAGATAGTCGAACTGCCCGGCCAGTTCTGCCGGCACCGCGAAGGTCACCTCGATGGCGTCCTCCGTCAGGCGGCGCACCTCCGCGACGGTGAGGGAATGAAAGGACGGACGACGGCGGCCGGTGGCCTCCGCCGATTCGGCTGCGGTCTGGCGGACAACGGGCATGGGCTTTTTCCTTACAGGACTTTGAAGTAGTCGAACGGTTCCTTGCAGTCCTGGCACACGTACAGCGCCTTGCAGGAGGTGGAACCGAAGCGGGTGAGTTCCTTGGTGTTCAGCGACGAGCACTGCGGGCACTTCACGGCCAGGCTCAGCCTGACCGGCCCGTTGTGGCCCAGGGCCGCGCGGCCGGTGGGCGGGGCGATGCCATACTCCCGCAGCTTGGCCTTGCCGGACTCGGTCATCCAGTCCGTGGTCCATGCCGGGGCGAGCACCAGCTCCACGTGCACGCTGGGGTAGCCCTCCTTGTGGAAGGCGGCCTTCAGGTCGTCCCGGATGGCGTCCATCGCCGGGCAGCCCGAGTACGTGGGCGTGATGGTGACCTGGACAGCGGGCACCGGCCCGCCGTCGTCGAACAGCCTGACGCTTCTCAGGATGCCGAGGTCCTCGATGTTGAGCACCGGGATCTCCGGATCGCACACTGTGGCGGCGACGGCCCAGGCCTTCTGCTCTGCGCTTTCCGCGGTCCTCGTCTCGGAGTCCTGCATGTACACGGCAGTCACCAGCTTGCTCCGGGATGCTCGCGGGCCAGCACCTGCATCTCGGCGAGCACGTAGCCCAGGTGTTCCGAGTGCTGGCCGCGGCGGCCGCCGCCCGGCGCTGCCGGGACGTCGGGGACGTCCAGCTCGGCTTCCTTCAGGACCTCGCCGGTGAGGCGGTCAAAGTCCGCCTTCAGGCTGGAAGGCTCGACGGCGGCACCCGCCTCCGCGAGCCGGTGCGTCAGCTCATCGTCCACGAAGAGCTCGCCGACGTACGGCCAGATCAGCTTCAGGCCCTGGACCATGCGGCGGCGGGACTCGTCCGTGCCCCCGGCCAGGCGGAGGACCCACTGGGTGCTGTGGTCGCGGTGGTAGTCCACTTCCTTCACGGCCTTGGCGGCGATGGCGGCCAGCGTGGCGTCGGTGGATTCGGTCAGCCGGCGGTAGAGCTCGAACTGGTAGTAGCTCACCACGAACTGCCGGGCGATGGTGACGGCGAAGTCCCCGTTGGGCTGCTCAAACAGGTGCGCGGAGCGGAACTCGTGCTCGCGGCGGAAGTAGGCGAGGTCATCCTCGGACTTCTCCCAGGCTCCCCCGGCGTAGCTGAGGAAGCTCCGGGCGTGGCCCAGCTGGTCCAGGGCGATGTTGCCCAGGGCCACGTCCTCCTCCAGTTCGGGGGCGCGGGAGATCCAGTGGCCCAGGCGCTGGGCGAGGACCAGGGCGTCGTCACCCAGGCGCAGCGCGTACTGGGCCACGTCCTCGGTGGGCCTGGCCAGGCCTGTGCGGACCTCGAGCGCGATGTCTTCCGGGCGGAGCGCGTTGCCCGGGGTGATGCGGGTGGCGCTGGCGCTTCCATCGCCGCTGGCGCCTGCCCCGGCGACGCCGACGGAGATGTCGCCGTGGCCTGTTGTTTCTTGTGTCTCCGGGTTCACAGGTGCTTCACGCCTTCGCTCTTGGTGTAGTACGTGGCATGCCGGTAGTCCTTGCCCTGCGGCGACTCGAAGAACGAGCCCTTGGCGTCCGGGTCGCTGCTGGCGATGGCGTCGGCCGGGACCACCCAGATGGACACGCCCTCGTTGCGGCGGGTGTAGAGGTCGCGGGCATTGCGCAGGGCCATCGCCGCATCGGGTGCGTGCAGGCTGCCTGCGTGCACGTGGGACAGGCCGCGGCTGGACCGGACGAAGACCTCCCAGAGGGGCCAGACGCTGCGGTGCGGAGTTTCGGTCTCTGGGGCCGAAGCCGGGACCTTTGATGCGTCGCTCATGCTGCGTGTTCCTTCTGCTTGTTAACCTGCTTGGACGCGTAGGCGGCGGCTGCCTCGCGGACCCAGGCGCCGTCGTCGTGCGCCTGCCGGCGGCGCTCAAGCCGCTGCGAGTTACAGGGGCCGCGTCCGGCCAAAACTTCCTTGAATTCGTTCCAGTCCAGCGGGCCGTGTTCCCACTTCTTGGTGTCCTCGTTGAAGCGGACCTCGCTGTCCGGGAGGGTAAGGCCCAAGACCCTCACCTGCTCCACCATCATGCCGACGAACCGCGAGCGCAGCTCGTCGTTGCTGAAGCGCTTGATGTTCCAGGCCATGGACTGCTTGGAGTTGGGCGAATCGTCGTCCGGCGGGCCGAACATCATCAGGGCCGGGGCGTACCAGCGGTTCACGGCGTCCTGCGCCATCTGCTTCTGCGCGGGCGTTCCGTTGGAGAGTTCCAGCAGGATCTCGAAGCCCTGGCGCTGGTGGAATGATTCTTCCTTGCAGATGCGGACCATGGCCCGGCCGTACGGGCCGTACGACGCGCGGCACAGCGGCACCTGGTTGCAGATGGCCGCGCCGTCCACGAGCCAGCCGATGGCACCCATGTCCGCCCAGGTGAGGGCCGGGTAGTTGAAGATCGAGGAGTAGCGGGCCTTGCCGGCGATGAGGTCGTCCATCATCTGGTCCCGTGACTGGCCAAGGGTTTCGGCGGCGGAGTAGAGGTAGAGCCCGTGGCCGGCCTCGTCCTGGACCTTGGCCATGAGGATGGCCTTGCGCTTCAGGCTGGGGGCGCGGGTGATCCAGTTGGCCTCCGGCTGCATGCCGATGATCTCCGAGTGCGCGTGCTGCGAGATCTGGCGCAGGAGGGTCTTGCGGTAGGCGGCGGGCATCCAGTCGCGCGGCTCGATCCGGGAGTCCTGGGAGATCACGCGGTCAAAATACGCCTGGCCCTCGGCCTCCAGCTGGGCCTGGCCGTTGTCAGCGCCTTCTGTGTTTTGCGCCGCCGCGCCGGGGGCTGCCGGCTGGTCAGGCACTGACTGCAGGTTCTGCGCTGCCATGGTTGCTCCTATGCATTCACGTCCGTACTGGATCTCTGTCTGTACCGGAAAGATTATTTACCGACCGTTCGTTCAGGATATGCGGAAGCGGCGAAGGGCGTCAAGCAACGGCGGCAGTTCCGCTGGCGCTGCTGGGGCTTTTCCAGGCTGATCGGCGCTGTTGCCTGTCGCCCGTGAGACGATGTCGACTGTGCGGGTCCTGCTTGTGGAAGACGAGGTCCTGCTGGCTGAGACGATCCGGCAGGGGCTGAAAGCCGCGGGTTTCGTCGTGGACGTTGCCCATAACGGTGTTGATGGGCTGTGGGCCGCCACGGAGAACCTGTACGACGTCGTGGTGCTGGACGTGATGCTCCCGGGCATGCACGGTTACTCGGTCCTTAAACAGATGCGGGAGCGGCGCAATTGGGTGCCGGTGATCATGCTGACGGCCAAGGACGGTGAATACGACCAGACCGATGCCTTCGATCTGGGGGCGGACGACTACCTGACCAAGCCGTTCAGCTTCCCGGTGCTGGTGGCGCGGCTGCGGGCACTCATCCGCCGCGGCGCCCCGGAACGGCCCGTCATTCTGGCTGTCGGTTCACTGCGGCTGGACCCGGCAACCCGGCAGGTGACACGCAACGGGCAGGCCATCACCCTGACCGCCCGGGAGTTCGGCCTGCTGGACTACCTGATGCGCAGGCCGGACGAGGTCCTGTCCAAGGCCCAGATCCTCGACAACGTCTGGGACCCGGACTTCCGGGGCGGCGACAACGTGGTGGAGGTGTACATCGGGTACCTGCGCAGGAAAATCGACGAGCCGTTTGGCCTCAACACCCTCAGGACGGTGCGGGGCATGGGATACAGGCTCAGCACCGACTAGCGCTTGTGGCGCATATCGGCGGTGCGGTCGGCCGGCTGCCGGGCCTTGGGCGGCAGACTGATTTCAAATCGGCACCACCCCTGCGGCGTTTCGGCGGCTGTAACGCGGCCGCCGTGGGCCTCGATGACGCCCCGGGTGATCGCGAGACCCAGGCCGCTTCCGCCCTGCCCGCGTGACCGGCTCTCATCCAGCCGGACGAAACGGCCGAAGATCCTTTCCCGGTCGGCCACCGGAACCGGTGGCCCGTCGTCGTCGATGATTACCAGCACCGCCTGAACCGTCACCGACAGCTTCACGGCAATGGTCCCTGACGCATGGCGGTCGGCGTTGTCCAGCACATTCCGGAAGGCCTGCCCCAGGCGGACCGGGTCCCCCACCACCCTGGCCGGCACGAGGTCAGCGACGATCCGGTGCGTGCTCGTGGCTTTGATCCTGCGCAATTCAGTGGCCAGAACATCGTCGAGGTCGACATCCTCCCGGCGGACGGCGGCCCCCTCGTCGTCGGCCTTGGACAATGTCAGGAGGTCCTCCACGAGAACCTGCAGCCGCTGCGTCTCTTCGGCAAGGACGGGCTGCATCCCCTGCCACGTTTCGCCGGTGGGGTCGGCGGCGGAGATGTCCAGGCCGGTGCGGAGAGTGGTGATGGGGCCGCGCAGTTCGTGGCTCGCGTCGGAGACGAACTGCCGCTGTCTTTGATCGGCCGCCTCGATCCGGTCAAGCATGGAATTCATGGTGGCGGCCAGGGCCTGCAGCTCGTCGCCCGTGGCCGGGACGTCCACACGCTCACTCAGCCTTCCGGCGCCGATATGGCTGACCTGGGTCCGGATGGTGTCCACCAGCCGCAGTGACCGCCCGACAAGGAAATGCACCGACCACGCCACCAGGCCCAGCAGCAAGGGCATGGCAACCAGCAGGTACCAGGTGACGATCCGGACCGTGTCCGACTGCGGCTGAATGGTCCGGCCGGCAAGAACCCAGTACGCGCTGCCCTCATCATCGACGCCGAGCACCACCAGATAGCGCTCGTCGCCGTCCCCCAGGAGGCCGGGCGCGTGCACCTTGTCGGTGCCGGCCTGACCCGCAGCCGGCCTCTGCGAAGTGAGCGGAGCCTGCAAAAGCCTGGGCTCGGAGGCCCCGATGACCCTCCCGCCGGCGTCGATGATCTGCACCAGGGGGTCCTTGTTCGCGGTTCCTGCGACCGCGAGACTGGCTTCCTCGGCGTCCTGGCTCTTGATCAGGGCAGCAACGTCCTGGACCTTGGTCCGCAGGAAACCGTCCGTGCCGGCAACCAGCGCGGATTCCAGGGTCTGCAGCAGCAGCATTCCGCCGGTCAGGAGGGCGACGGCGACGACGGCGACAGCAGCCCAGGTGGACTGCCAGCGGAGTCCACGGCGCAGGGACATCCAGCGCCCTTGCCGGGTTTGCCCTGTTGCCTGGACCGGGAGCGCGGCAGTGGACGGCGGATCCTTTTGGTCCATGATCCAAGGATTCAGGCTGGACCGTCACGGCGCAATGGAAGCAATGGAAGCCGTGACGGTCTCAGTCTCCTCTCAGGAGCCCGGGCGCATGATGGAAGATGGCTGGAAAGGGGATACAAACACGGAACGAAAGCATCGGACCATGACCGCTATCGGCAACTGGCCGGACCCCATGTGATGCGAGCACGCGCGCGTTGCCCGTGCTTGGCCGGTAAAATATGACCAACACCGGTCTCATTTGGGGGAATTCTCTTGTCCACGACTCATGCCGGCATGCCAGCAGGCCGGGCCGCCCAACGCAAAGCAAATTTCCCGGCGGTGAGGACGGACCACCCCGGTACAAAGCGCCATGACATCCAGGGCCTCCGCGCACTGGCAGTTGTCCTGGTTATTGCGGACCACCTGCTGGCCTACCCCACCGGCGGCTTCATCGGCGTCGACGTCTTCTTTGTGATCTCCGGATTCGTGATCACTGCCAGCCTGATCCGGGAGCACGGCAGGACCGGCAGGCTCTCCCTCGTGGACTTCTACCGGCGCCGGGCGCGGCGCATCCTGCCGCTGGCATCGCTGGTCATCGTCCTGTCGCTCATCGGATCATGGGCCGTGTTCTCCACCGCGCGCTTCGCGGGCATTGCCCAGGACGGCCTGTGGGCGTTCCTGTCTGCGGCCAACTGGCGTCTGGCCATGACCGGCACTGACTACATGCAGGCCGGAGGGGCGGTGTCCCCGCTGCAGCACTTCTGGTCCCTGGCCGTCGAGGAACAGTTCTACATTGTTTGGCCATGGCTGATGGTGCTCATGCTCGGCTGGGGAGCTTCCAGGCTGGGCCGTTCGTCTTCCGGGGCCCGGCGCTCACTGGGCCTGGCGTTGTTTGCCGTGGCCGGAGCATCGTTTGCCTTCGCCCTGTGGGAAAGCTCCGCTGCACCCACGGTCGCATACTTCTCCACGTTTTCCCGGGCCTGGGAGCTCGGCTGCGGCGGCCTGCTGGCCGTCCTCGCGCCGGTCCTGCTGCGCATCCCGGACCGCGTCAGGCCCGCCTTGGCCTACCTCGGCCTCGCAGGAATCGTGGCCGGCGCCTTCGCCATGACGCCGGAACTGACCTTTCCGGGTCCATGGGCAGCGGTGCCGGTCCTTGCAACCATGGCCGTCATCGCCGCAGGGACCGGAGGGGAGCAACGGCTGCTGGCCCCGCTGACGAACCGCGCCTCCCGCTACCTGGGCGATATCTCCTACTCCCTGTACCTGTGGCACTTCCCGGTCATCATCCTTCTCGAGGCGCTCCGGCCGTTGAATGGCATCGTGGACTACGCCGGTGCTGCAGGCCTCACCCTGGCGTTGTCAGCATGGTCCTACCGCTTCGTTGAAGAGCCGGTCAGGCGCTCGCAGTGGCTTGAACCCAAGGCAGCCAGGGCAGCCAAACCTGTCAAGGCGCCGCAGGTGGCCCCGACCCGGCTGGCCTTCGGAGCGCTCACCACTCTTGCCCTGGTTGCCGCCGTCGTCGTGAGCTTCACCCTGGCGAAGGCCGCCCCGGATGCGGCTGTTGCGGGCCCGGCGGTGCCGGCGGGTGCTTCCTCCGCTGCTGCTGCAAACACCCCCTCAGGAAAGCTGAGCCAGGAACTCACCCTTGCCCTCTCGGCGACTGAGTGGCCAGAGCTTACGCCTGCGATCGACACACTCGGCGACGAAGCGAAAGCGCCTGAATGGGTGGAGGACGGGTGCCTGGCCGACGAGCGGGGCGCACTGGATGACCCTGCAGAAAATGCAGCCCGCTGCGTTTACGGTGACCCGGCGGCCAAGAAGACGGCAGTGGTTCTCGGTGACTCGGTGGGCATCAGCTACGTTCCAGGCATACGCGCCGCACTCGAGTCGCAGGGATACAAGATCCATGTTTACGCCATGCAGCAGTGCCCGGCTGCGGGGGTTGATGTGGTCAAGGCTTCCAAATCCGCGCACCCCAAGTGCGCCCCTTTCCGGACGTGGGCCCTTCAGCAGATCGCCTCCATGAAGCCTGACATGGTGATCAGTTCCAGCTCAGCGGGAACGCTGGTGCGCCTTTCCAGTGGCGCATCGGGGCGTGCCGCGGCCAGCGAGTGGACCGAGGCGTCCAAGAAGCTGTATACAGAACTCTCTGCCTCGGCCAAGCAGGTTTTCGTGCTTGACCCGCCTCCGCGCGGCCGCAAGTTCGCTGAATGCGCCACGAAGATCAGCACGCCTGCGGACTGTGCGTCAAAGGTGCAGCAGCTCTCACTGGACATGACGGCCGCCGGCAGAGCGGCCCTTGACCCCGCCGGGCAGGCGAACGTCCACTACGTGAATACCACCGGATGGTTCTGCGTAGCCGGGCACTGCCCCGCCTTCGCCGGAACGTCACCCATGTTCGCAGACGGGGTCCACCTCACGGCAGCCTATTCAAAGTCACTGAGGCCCGTGCTGTCCGAAGCGCTTGCCCTCAAGTAGATACAGCTTCCCAGTGGCCAGCCAGCCACAGCACCAAGGCCTCCACTGCCCGCCCGCGGCGGGCACCGCCGTCGTGCGTTTTGACGGCAACGGCCAGGGCGCAGATTTAGTAGCTCAAGGCAATCTCATGGCCCGCTCCAAGACTGCTTTCAGTTCACGGCAGTAAGACTGAACCATGTCGGGCAAACACATCGTCAACCCGGGGACGGGGCGCCGTTGGTTGCCGTATATCAAATACGGATCAGCGCTCGTCCTCGCTGCATTTGCCGTCTGGATCCTCGTTGTGGCTTTTTCCGGGTAATGCCGCGAGTCCACGGATCTGCACAGCACCACGGATGGGGGCCCAAGCCCTCGAAGCAGCAGTATGAGAGAAACCGGCAGGAATGCCATGCTTGAAAAGTTAAGGCGGCCGGAATCGGCCGTGTTCTTCTGGATCCTGATGGTCGCCATCCTGGCCGTCGTCGTCGCATCCTTTTGGTTCGTCATCGTGGATGTCGCCATCCCTGTCTTCAACGCTGTGAGGGACGCGTACTTCTGACCCGGAACCGATTGGCGCCTCATCCCACCGGTGCCATGAGGAACCGGTCCGGAATCGCACGGGTAAAAGGCTCCCTGATTCCGGGAGCCACCGTGGTGCGCCAGTCAACAACAGGCTTTCCGGGCTGGTTCTCGGTTTTGGAGTACTCGAACCAGAGCGCCATTTTGAGCCTCGGGAACTGTTTCTGCAGCCCGGGGTCAAAGAGCTGGTTCCACCAGGCCTCCTTGATCGCCAGTTCCGTGGCCCCATCGCTGCGGGAGGTGTTGTAGAAGGCTCCCGTTTCCGAGATCGCAAACGGCTTGTTGTGCCCGTCCGCATATTCTTTGTAGAAGTCGGGGACGGCAGTGTCGTCGGTGTAGGCGCTGTGGAAGGTTCCCGTGATCTTGGCGGCCAGTTTTCCCCGCTCCGGGACGGTGTTCTCTCCCCAGGGGTAGGCCTTGCCGAAGTGGTAAAGGGTAATTCCAACCCAGTCCACGGCATCATCTCCCGGCCAGTACGGTGCGTACGGGTCGTCCTCCATGGTGAGTTCGCCGTCGTGGTTGGTGTCCAGTGCCTGGAAGTCGGCGCTGCCGGGGTGGGCCTCATACGGCCCTCCTGCATAGGGATAGCCGGCGCCCTCGTTGGGAGACCAGAGCATCGCCGACGACGGGGCCTTGTGGACAGCGGCCGCAACCTCACGGAACTTTGCAATGTAGGCTGCAGGCTGCTGGCCCCATGAATACCACGCACCGTTCATTTCATGCCCGAAACGGACCATGACCGGCACGCCCTTCTGGTTCCACGCTGTCAGCATGCGGGTCAGTGCCGTCAGGGCCTCGGGCGAGACGGCGGCAAGGCCCTTTCTCGGTTCAAGGGTGAGCATGAAGGACGAATGGTGGTCAGCCAGTTTCTGCACCTCTTCGCTGACCAGCCCTTCGTCCGCTGCGCCCAAGGGAAAATCGACATAGCGCCCGTACACGGCCGGGGTTGAACCGAGGCGGGAGGCGTAGCCGCCCACCGTATCGAATTCGGAGTCAAGCTGGACTCCGAAGTATGTTTTGCCGTCAGAGGGCACCGGGAACCGCTGCGGGTCTGCGGTGAGACGGGCCGCCGTGATGCCACCCGCCGTCAGGGCAACAGCCACCATCAGGAAAGCCAGGTTCCTAAAAATCCTCGGTTGCCGCATCCCGGGTTCCTTCGGTTTTCAGAATGATGATCGCCACTGCCAGGGCCAGTTCGGCCAGGACCGCAGCGGAGATCACCAGTACCACCGGGACCGGCTGGACCGCTGCATGCAGGGCCAGCGCAAGGGGGACCACAATGTACGCCGTCACTGTGACCAGGGCGGCGAACATGAAGGCGGCACACCTGGCCTGGGCCATCCGGAGGGCCCGCCGCCGGGCCGCATGGATGACCAGGTTGGCGACCACCAGGGGTGGCCGGACGTGGCTGCCGGCGTCCTCCACGATCGCCTGGCCGGCGTGGACCGCTGCTGCTGAGGCTTGTTCCATGGGTTACTCACCGCTCCTGATGCTCTGAAGGTCCGCGTTCTTGGTCTTGGGGGTGGGTACCCAGTGGACGCCCCGTTTGCCCGCGGCCCATTGGAGGACCGCCCAGAGTGCCGCCGAGCTTTCGATGAGGCCGGCAACAGGCGCCAGCAGGACAGCCAGCGATATTTCGCCGGCACGGGCCCACCTGTCCATGCCTGAATCGGCCACGTTGTGCCAGGCTCCGATAAAGACCGACCCCATCCACATGACACCGACCAGGGCCAGCCACGCACTGCCCGGCGCCGGCAGCGGGGGCTCACCGTTCGATAGCAGCGACTCCAGGGCCCGGATGATGAATGCGGGGAAGACCATGGCGGAGAGAAGTCCGACGACGGCCCCCAGGGCGAAGGTGCCGACCCGGTAGCGGGTGCCCCAGACCAGGCTGAACCTGGTAACCCAGGGCAGGGAGAGGAACAGCGGATTCCCGGTCATGGACTTCATGCCCTGCAGGACACCGAAGATCCAGCGGTAGCGCTGTTTGAACGCGCTCCGGACGGAAAAGGGCGGCTGCTCGAGCATGACGCACCCGTGCCATCCGAACACCTCCTTGCCGCAGGCGGTGAGGGCCTTCATGCCGAACACGTAGTCCTCGGCGATGAAGGGCTGCCCCTCGAGGCATCCGATGTCCCAGCCGATATCGTTCTCCAGCGATTCGTCGATGACGAGGTTGGAACCGTGCAGGTGCAGCGGGACCCCGGTTTCCATGACGTGGCGGCATTCGTAGCAGCCGATCGGGCGGTTGGCTTCCATGCCCCGGCAGAGGGGGCTGGCATTCAGGTACTCGAGCGGGTAGTAGATGGGACCTTCGAGGATCTTCTTGTCGGTTGTGGCCAGGCAATGGATGAGTTTGCGCAGCTCGCCCGGGACCATGACGCTTTCCTCGTCGTAATGCACGATGAAGGTGCGTCCCGGTTTGCTGTTCCACGCCTCTCGCCGCTGCTCGACGATGTAATGCAGTCCGCGGGCCTTGAGCCTGGTGCCGTTCGGGGTCTCGTAGTCCTCGGGGATCACGAGCGTGTCCACCGGGATGGGCGAGCTCCGGAAGGCATTCCGGAGAGCGTTCGACTGCTCCGCGGATTCGGTCACAACCTCCACGGACAGAAACCGGCTGTAGAACTCCGGATCCTCACCGGCCAGGCCAACGGCGTTGCGGATTCCGCGGGTGATGACTTCCGTGCTGCCCGCGGACCCCCGCGTGGTGATCTGGATCTTTACGAACGGGACGTCAACGGCGCGGAGATCCCTGTTGGAGACCGCGGTGCGGCGCCGGTAGCGCTCCCAGCGGAACAGAAAACTCCACCAGTACAGGGCCATGCGGACGCCGATGATCGAGACACCGACGAACAATATTGGACCGAGCGTGGACAGGACAGAGTCCATCGAAGTGGGCATGGGAGACCGTTCCATGTGATGGCAGCGTTGAAGGGACTACCGAGGTGCTCACCCTCCCCGGAAGAGCATCCTCGTGCCATTCACCCTAAGGAACGGAACCGGACCACGGCACCAGTAATTACTACCCGAAATCTTGATCCCCGCCACTTGGTTTTGGGGCGAAATCACACGCATCCGGCGGGGAGCTCGTTGAAGGGTGGACCGATTACCTGTTTTTGGGTCTCCTAGCCGCCAAGCGCCGGGTTCAGCAGTTCGGTGAGTCGTATTCGTAGGCCCCGGCATCCGCTGTGGCCGTTCCGTTGCAGTTGCCGTCCTGCGGCACGGGCCGGCCATCCAGGTCAACGGCGGAGCTGGTGGAGGAGGTGAGGTCGACGGCGGCGCTGGTGGCTGTGAGGTGGAAATCGGTTCCGGTGGTCACGAAGCCCACTGTGGGTACCCGGCGCGACGTCGTGCTCGGGGTGACGTTGATCGGACCCGTGAAGACATTTTCTTTCTCGGTCCAGCCTGAGCCGTTGATCCAGAGAGAGTTCTTGACGCCCGCCAGGATGTTCCCCCTGATGACGGTCGTGGAGGGGCATTGGGCGTGGCAGACGATGGCCTGCGAATTGGGACCGGTCAGATAGACGGTGTTGAATTCGAAGACGGTGCTGTTGGTCGGTCCGAAGCTGGTGCTGGGCCCCCGGGCGATAAAGCCTTTGGCCTGGGCGCAGAGGGTGCCGCACGTTGAACGGACGAGGTTGTAACGGTAGGTGTTCCCGTCGGCCGTGCCGGATGAGCGTCCCAGTTCGGAGAAGCTGTTGTTGTCCAGTGCGATGTTGTGGTGGACGCTGTTCCGGTTGCCGTTGAAGACTTCGATGGCCCCGCCGTCCACGACGAAGTCGAACGATGCGGCAGCCGAGCCGGAGATGGTGTTGGCGGTGACCTCGTTGTCGTTGCCGTTGATGAGGATGCCGAAGGCGCCGGAATCGTCGCTGCAATTGACGGCCTGGGCGGTTCCGCAGTTGGTTCCCTGCGTGTTCACGTTCTCGATGTTGTTGTCCGTCAGGGTGTTGCCGGCGTATTTGCCGAAATCGGATCCCGTGCCGATTTTGATGCCTGCGGCATTATTGGACGCGCTCGAGTTCTGCACGGTGTTCCTGTCACCGGTGATGCTGAACCCCGCGTAGCCGCACGAGACGGCGCGGAGGCCGTCGACGACGGTGAAGTTGCCGTTGACCCGGACGCAGTTCCCGGACTTGCCGCCGGTGATGATGGGGGCGGCGCCTGTGCCGTAGCCGTTCACGGTGATCGGCGCGGTGGTGGTCCCGCTCTGGCCCGTGATCAGGCCGCCGGTGAAGGTGTCCCCCTTGCGGAGGCTGACCGTGTCCCCGGGCTGGAGAACAGCGGTATTGAGTTTGCTGAGTGTCTTCCACGGCGTTGCGCTGGACGTGCCGGAGTTCGTGTCGCTGCCGGCAGCGCTGAGGAAGTAGGTGACGCCGGCAGCCGACGCCGGTTCGACCGCGCCGTCGTAAAGCAGACTGGCCAGGATGAAGGCCATGAATAAGACGACGGCGTAAGGGGATCTGATGATTCTGCTCATGAAATTCTCCGTCCCTTGGGGACGCCCGCTGCGTCCCGGCTCCCGGAAGAGCGTATTTTCATGGCCCTAGAGGAACCCTGCAGAAACCCAGCAGTCCTGCCGGCCGGGGTCCGTCGGCGCGGCCACCTGCGATCATGTGACGCCCCGGTTGCCAGCTGCAGATAGACGCGGCCCGGATCCTCATCGCCTCCATCATCGCCCTCCACCTGCCCTGACGTGCCGGCGTGGCAAGGGGGAAGAAGCAGCGGCCGGAGCGGCGGATGAGCTTGTGGGGTTCTTGAGGCCGCACCGCTGTCCCCCTCGTTTGCGGGGGACGATTTGAGCCGGGGCCCTCCCGCCAGCACCCGCATTTCGTAGCGTCGGGGGTGCACTCTGGTCATGTCGCTGAAGCCGCAGAGGTTGCCGCGAACCTCTCGCTTCAGATTGCCGGGCCCGGCAGGCATCTTTCCGTGCATCCGGGCCCGGCTACGACGCTGGCACCATGAGGACGCGACAAGTCGTTTCAGGCTTCGGCGGGTTCCTCAGCCAGGTAGAGTTCGTCGCCGTCCGGGTCAGTGCTCGGACACGGACGCGCGCTCAACGGTGGGGCATGCGATCTTCAGTGATGCGTCGCCGGGTGCTTCGTCCAGGCCCAGCAGCATGCGCACCCCGGCTGCCCCGAGCTCGTAGTGCGGCAGCGACACTGTGGAGAGCGGAGGCCGGAGGTGGGCGGCGATGACCTCCTGGTTGTCGAAGCCCACCACGGCAATGTCGTCCGGGATGGAGAGCCCGGCTTCCCGCAGTCCGTCGTAAAGCCCCATGGCCATCCGGTCGTTGTAGCAGTACACGGCCGTGACGTCGCGCTTGAGCAGCTCTTCAGTAGCCCCGTATCCGCCCTCCTGGTCCGGATAGGCCTCCATGACCAGGTGCGGGTCGAAGGGAATGCCGGCTGCCTTCAGCGCTTCCGTGTACCCGAAAAGCCGGCCGTCCCGGGCCGGGGCCGGCGTCGTCGCGTTGATGAAGGCAATGCGCCGGTGGCCGCTGCGGAGCAGGATTTCCGTCGCGGACCGCCCGCCCTGCTCTTCGTCGGGTACCACGGCGCGGGCCGCGCCCGGCTCCGGGGAGAAGCAGTTGACCAGGACGAAGTCCGCCTCGCGCAGTGTTTCCGGGACGGCAGTGGAACGGTGGAACCACGTGGAGTACAGGATGCCGCGCACCTTGTATTCCAGCATCATGGCGATCGCGTCCTTTTCGAGGTCCTGGTTCCCCTCGGTGTTGGCGATCAGCAGCGCGTACCCGTGCTTCCAGGCCTCGTCCTGCGCCCCGTGGATGATCTGCCCCGCGAACGGGGTGGTGGCCACGCCGTCAGCGACGAGCCCGATGAACTTCGAGGTGCCGCTGACCAGGGTCTGGGCCATGGCGTTGGGGCGGTAGCCGAGCTGCCGGATGGCATCGTTGACGCGCTGGCGTGTCTCCTCGGCGATGCGCGCGTTCTTCTTCTTGTTGATCACCAGGGACACGGTGGCAGTGGAGACCCCGGCTGCTTCGGCCACTTCGCGGAGGGTCACGGGGTGGGCACGCCCGGGCGTCCTGGGTGCACGGGCCGCAGACGCCGGCCTGCCCGCACTTTTCTCCTTTGAAACCATCTGCCCTCCTTCAGGAGTATATCCATCCGCCGTTGCCGTCATCCCTTGGTCGCCCCGCTTTCCAGGCCCTGGATCATGGCCTTGTTGAGGACCAGGAAAACCAGCAGTAGCGGCGTGATGGTGACGCACACGGCCGCGAACGTTGCGGTCCAGTCCACCTTGCCCATCGCTCCGATGTAGTTCTGCAGGCCCAGCGGGATGGTTTTCAGTTCCTCCGACAGGACGAAGGTGTTGGCGAAAATGAAGTCGTTCCAGATGAAGATGCTGTTGACCAGCACCACGGTCACCACGGTGTTCAGGGACAGCGGGAGGGTGATCAGCCCGAAGATCCGGTACGGTCCGGCGCCGTCCAGGGACGCCGCCTCGTAGGTTTCGCGCGGGATGTATTCGAAGAACGAGGAGAACAGGTAGACGGACATGGGCAGGGAGAACCCCGCCAGCGGAATGATCATCGACTGGTAGGTGTCGAGCAGGTTCACCGTGGAGTAGTCGATGAACAGCGGGACCAGCGCGATCTGGACGGGGACGATGATGCCCACCAGGAACAGCCCGCGCACCAGGCGGCTGAGGCGGAAGCCGAGGACCTGGATGGCGTAGGCGGCCATCATGCCCAGCAGCACGATCAGGACGTTGGCGCCCATGGTGACGATGAAGCTGTTCAGGATGTTTTTCCCAAGGTCCCCGGTTTCAAAGGCCCGGGCGTAGTTCTCCAGGGTGAGCGCCTTCGGGAGGGCGAACGGGTCCCCGGTGGCGAAGTCGTGTTCGCTGCGCAGGCTTGTCACGAACAGCCAGGCCAGCGGGTAGACCTGGACGATGACGATGAGGGCAATCAGCACCCGGGAGAAAGTCCGGAACACGCTGGGACGGGGCCGACGGCGGCGCGCGGCTCGGGCGGCCAGCGGCGCCGGCGCTTTGGGTGCGGCGGGGGCTGTCTGGGTGATCATGACTCTGCCTTCCGCTTGAGCATGAAGAGGATGAGGCCGACGGCGACGAGGCACTCGATCACGATGAACACGGAGATGGTGCTGGCGTACCCGAAGTCGGTACTGGTGAATGCTGTCTTGTACATGTAGGTGGTGAGGAGCTCCGAGGACTGGCCGGGGCCGCCGTTGGTCATGAGGTAGGGGATGTCGAAGCCACGGAGGCCATAGGTGGTGGCCATGATCGTCGTCGTGATCCAGACCGGGCGGATGTGCGGGAAGCGGATCTTGGTGAACAGGGTCCAGCGGGAGGCGCCGTCGAGGACGGCTGCCTCCTCCAGCTCCTTCGGGACGGAGATCAGCGCCGCGTAGATGATCAGCATGTACAGTCCGGTGAACCGCCATCCCTCAGGGGCGGAGACGGCGGCAAGGACGGTGTTGACGTCGGAGAGCCAGGCGCGTTCCAGGCTGCCGAGGCCTATCCAGTTCAGGAGCTGGTTGAGCAGGCCCACGGGGTCGATGGAGTAGATGCGGACGAACAGGAAGGCGATCGCCACCGTGGAGATGACGGCCGGCAGGAGGTAAAGGGTTTTGATGAGTTCGCGGCCGCGCCGCAGCGAGGTCAGCAGGCTGGCCACCAGCAGTGCGCCGCCCAGCTGCAGGACCAGGCAGATGGCCAGGTATCCGAGGGCGTTGAAGAACGAGCGCCAAAAGACGTCGTCGGCGGTGAACATCCGGACGTAGTTGGCCAGCCCCACGAATTCCATATCGCTGATGCCGTTCCAGGAGAAGAAGCTCAGGAACAGGGACTGGAGGATGGGGAACAGCACGGCTGCACCGTAGAGGAGCAGCGGCGGGAGCAGGAAGACCAGGACTGAAAGCCGGGACCGGTTGGGAAGCATGGCGGGGCCTTTCGGGCGGGGGACCCGGGGGTCCCCCGCCGCTTAGGGGTTACTTGAAGAACTTCGGGGCATTCTGCGCGACTGTGCTGTCCATCGTGCTGGTGAACTGCTCGGGCGTGATGTCGCCCTGGACCAGGAGCACCAGCTCCTGCTGCAGCCTGCCGTTGGTGGTGGGATCAAGCTGGGTGTCCCACGGCATGGCCTGCTGGTCCCCCAGACCGTCCGCCTTCTGGACAGCCTTCGTGTACAGCGGGGTGGCGTTGGCGGGGATGGCCGTCTTGACGTTCGTCGTCGGGGAAAGGGCGCCGGTGGCCGCGTATTCGGCGGGGTACTTCTCCAGGGCGAACTTGAGGAAGTCACTCACCAGCGGGTCATACGTCTTGGCGTTCACTGCCATGCCGATGCCGGACGGGGATACGAATTCGTTGGCGGCGGTGGCCGAGCCTTCGGTCGTCGGAAGGGTGATGAAGTCGATGTCATTCCGCACTGCCGGGTTCAGCTTGTCCGTGGCCAGGCTGGGCAGTTCCCAGGTGCCGATGTTGTACATGGCCGCCTTGCCGGAGGTGAACTGGTTCTGCGCATCGGAGTAGCCCTGCGACGAGAAACCGTCCTGGAAGCACTTGGCCTTGCCCAGTGCGGCCAGCCATTCAACGGTCTTCTGGCCTGCCGGATCGGAGAACTTGGCCTCGCCCTTCTTCAGCTTCTGGATGAAGTCCGGTCCCGCCTCGCGGAAGGGCTGGTAGGCCACGTAGCGTTCCAGCGGCCACTGGTCCTGCCCATCGATGGCGATCGGGGTGATGCCGGCCTTGCGCAGCGACGTGCACATGGCGGGGATGTCATCCAGGGACTTCGGAGCGGACACCCCTGCCTTCTGCAGCAACGCCTTGTTGTACCAGATGAATTCGAGCTCGAACTGGAACGGGATCATGTAGAGCGAGCGGTCGTCGAAGCGCTGGTAGTCCAGAGCGGCGGGCCGGTAGTTGTCGTAGACGTTGAGGGTTTTGAGGAGTTTTTCGGCGTCCACCATCTTGCCCTGTTTGGCCAGCTGCTGGGCGAACGGGGTGGCGTCGGTGTCAAAGAGCTCGGGAAGCTTGTTCGCGGCGGCGAGTGTTTCGAGCTTCTGGATGTAGGAGGGCCTGTCCGGCGTGGTGATCAGGTTCAGGGAGAAGCCCGGGTGGTCCTTGGCGTAGTCGCCGGCGAGCTTCTTCATGATGTTGATGACGGCGCCGTCGGCCGGGCGGGACAGCAGCCAGGAAATCTCGCGGGGCTTGATTTCGCCGGTGGGGGTGACGTTGGAGGAGGTGCTGGCCCCTCCCCCGCCGCAGCCGGCCAGGGCCAGGGCGGTGACAGCTGCCACGGCAGCGGTTCGGATCAGTTTTTTCATTGCGGCAAACTTCCTTGGTTGGAACGGACGACGACGGTGTCTGGCGTATTCAGTTGTCGGTGCGCTGGCGTATCTCAAGTTGGGTGACGGTGATGGAACCTTCGCCGGCAAACACGCCGAGCCGGCCCTCCGTCAGGTCGTAGATTCGGGTGCTGAGGGCTACCTGCCGGTCGACGACGGCGACGCAGAGATCGCCGTCGACAATCACCTCCAGGGTGTGCTCGCCGGGGTTGAGGCTGCAGGGACGCTCCAGCTCAATGTCGAAGGGGACATCCCCGGAGACATGCCACTGTGCGTCGCCGGTGATGGTGCGCGGCCACCGGTCAAATACCAGGCGTCCGCGTTTCGGCTCCAGGCGGATGACGTAGGACCGGTCGCCATCGGCGCTGGAGCGCAGAAGCAGCCCGCATTCGGTGGTGCCGGCATCGATGTCCAGCACCGCCTTGGCGTAGAACTGGTCCGGCAGGTCGCCGTCGGAAATGCGGGCCGCATACCCGTCCGGCGCACTCAGCCGGATGGGCAGATCGTTGGTCAGCGATACCGGAACCTCGTCCCAGAAGCTGTCCACGAGCTCATCCGCGAAGGAGAAGCCCAGTGTTCCGTCCGGGTTCTGGCGGGCTTCCAGCACGGACATCGTGCCGGCCCACTGCCACGGCCCCTGATCGGCGTTGCCTTCCTTGCTGGCGATCCACCCGAAGAAGAAGCGGCGTCCGTCCCGGCCGGCGCTCTTGGAGGCGTAGAAGGCACGGCCGTCGATGCTGTCCAGGTTCGGGACCGTCCACGGGCCGTCCGGGCTCTTGGCCATCCGGTAGCGGGTGGTGAACGATTCGGAGAACTCGGAGTAGACCATGTACCACCAGTCGCCCCAGGAGAAGACGTCGGGGCATTCATGGGTGATGTAGCGCCGGGGATCCCAGAAAGGCTCGGCGTACTGCCAGGTGGTCAGGTCACGGGACACGCACTGGGCGATGACGCCGCGGCGGCGTTCGGGGCCGGCGGAATGCCGTGCCGCCAGAAGCATCCTCCACTGGGCTGCGGCCTCGTCATAGAAGACGAAGGGATCACGCCAGTCGCCGGATTCGTAGCCTTCCGGGGCGCCAAAGGTGTGCTCCGGGTGCTTCGCCCACGTTTGCATGCCGTCGGTGCTGGTGGCGTGCATGACGAGCTGGAGCGGGGCGCCGTCGGCTCCGAGATGGCGCGGGTTCTGGCCGGTATAGAACAGGTGGTGGGTGCCGGCCGCGTCGACGACGATGCTGCCGGTATACGCGTTGAAGTCGGGGTCGGTCTCGGTGCCGTGCTCCAGCGCCACGCCGTGGTTCTCAAACTGGGTGAGGTCCTTGGTGGTGACCAGGTTCCATGACGTGCCGGGCTTCGGGTCCGAGCGAACTTCATGAAGGTAGAAGAGCCAGAACTCTCCGTCCTTCTCGAAGGGAATGAGGTCCCCAACCCATCCGTCGGAGGGCTGGAAGAAGACTGGGCGTTTCATCGGCGCTGATGTCCATTCTGCTAAAGCGTTTGATCACCAGTAAAGCTAGCGCCAAGTTTCCCGTTGATCAAGCGTTTTAGCAAAACTTGTTTTTGCCTTCCGCAGTTTTGCTAAAACGCTTGACCGCAGCCTCCGAAACCCCCTATCGTCCTAATGCGCTCCCCCACCACCAAGTTCAGCTGGCTATGGCGCCCGCCGAACCTTGAGAGGAAACCAATTCATGACGCACCGCATCTCACGGCGCACTGTCCTGCAGGGCACGGGCATCGGGGCCCTTACCCTTTTCGCTGGCAGTGCAGTACCCGTTGCAGCACACGCCCAGCCGTCCCTGCGGGCGGTCTATCACATGACGCCGCCCTCGGGCTGGCTGTGCGATCCCCAGCGCCCGGTACATACCCACGGCGCCTACCAGCTCTACTATCTGCACTCGGGGCAAAACAACGGCCCCGGCGGATGGGACCACGCGACCACCAGCGATGGCGTGTCATTCACCCACCACGGCGTGGCCATGCCGTTGCAGCCTGATTTCCCGGTGTGGTCGGGATCAGTCGTCGTCGACACCGCCAACACTGCCGGCTTCGGCGCCGGGGCGGTGATCGCTCTCGCCACGCAGCCCACCGGCGGGATCCGCAGGTACCAGGAGCAGTACCTTCACTGGTCCACCGACGGCGGCTACACCTTCACCGCCCTTCCCGGCCCGGTGATCATCAACAGCGACGGCCGCACGGCCGGCACACCCGCCGAGATCGAAAATGCAGAGTGGTTCCGCGACCCGAAAATTCACTGGGATGCGGCACGCAGCGAATGGGTGTGCGTCATCGGGCGCGCCCGCTACGCGGCGTTCTACACCTCGGCGAACCTGCGGGACTGGCAATGGACATCCAACTTCGACTACCCGAACCATGCGCTCGGCGGGATCGAGTGCCCCGATCTGTTCGAGATGACCGCCGGCGACGGCACCCGGCATTGGGTGCTCGGCGCGAGCATGGATGCCTACAGTGCAGGCCTGCCGATGACCTATGCGTATTGGACGGGCACCTGGGACGGTGCGGCGTTCATCGCCGACGACCCCACCCCGCAGTGGCTCGACTGGGGATGGGACTGGTACGCCGCCGTGACGTGGCCGTCGGCCGAGGCACCGGAGACCAGGCGCCTGGCAACCGCATGGATGAACAACTGGAAGTACGCCGCCCGCGACGTACCCACCGATGCCTCCGACGGGTACAACGGGCAGAACTCGATCGTGCGGGAATTGCGGCTGGAGCACCAGCCGGGGGGCTGGTACAGCCTGCTCAGCACCCCGGTTCCGGCACTGGCGGGGTATGCCACAGCGACCACCACATTCCCCGACCGCACCGTGAACGGCAGCTCCGTGCTGCCGTGGAACGGCCGCGCGTACGAGCTGGAGCTCGACATTTCATGGGGCACCGCTGCCAACGTCGGGGTTTCGGTGGGCCGCTCAGCGGACGGATCGCGCCATACCAACATCGGCAAGTACGGCAGCGAGCTGTACGTCGACCGTGCGCCCTCGGACCTGAGCGGCTACTCGCTGGTTCCCTACACGCGTGCGGCCGCACCGATCGATGCGGCCGCGCGGTCGGTGCATCTTCGCATCTTCGTTGACACGCAGAGCGTCGAGGTGTTCGTGAACTCCGGGTACACGGTCCTGTCGCAGCAGGTGCATTTTGCCGACGGCGACACGGGAATCTCGTTTTATGCCGACGGCGGCCCGGCCAACTTCACCGGGATCACCATCCGCGATTTCGGCGGCCAGTCCTAGCGGTAGGTGCCCGGTCAGAACCTGTCCGGGGAATCGATGGATTCGGCGAAGGTGACCTCCGGGGCTGCGTTGGGGTCGCCGCCGACGGATCCGATGAAAGTCTTCAGCTCGGGGTCGCTGAAGAACTTCTGGAATGCGTCCGCGGATTCCCATTCGTCGACCACGAGGATGAAGCCATCACCAACCGCGAACTGATGATGGATGGCACCCGCCGCCCGGCCGCGCCCCGAAATCTCGCGGTACTCGTCGGCGCGTTCCTCGAGCGATTTGGTAAAGGCACTCGTATCACCGGGAATCTTAACCGTGATGATGAATGACATGGCGGCGACCTCCTTTGGTCTCAAGATGTGCACATGGTAGTAGCCCGTCATGAGGGCGGCAATATCGAATTAACCGCCGGAGTGGGAGGCGGCCGGCGCCGGGACTTCAACGTACAGAATGAGCCCTGTCTGTGCCGGCAGGTACCAGTGCCCGCGGTGCCGCGACGGCCGGTAACAATGTCCGAACGGGTCCTTCACAAGGACGTGCTCCAGCCGGTCCTGGCGTGCGAGCCAGCTGTCGATGTCCGGCAGGTTGGCTGGATAGGACGCTGCGCCGTTGAGGCCCAGGGACCACGAACCCTCGGCCGGCTCCGGCCCGTGTTCAAGGCTGAGGGTTTCGAACACGTCCTGCACCACCGCCTCCCGGGTTGGCGGGAAGAAGCGGCGGAGCCGGTACATTTCGGGGTGGGTGCTCTGCGCGTCCAGCCACGCCTGGCGGAGCCAATGGAATTCCACCGGGCCGCGAGCAGGTCCCAGAACCAGGTGCCGGTTCGGGCCCAACTCCAGGCGGTAGCCGGCGCCGCTGCGGTCCATGATGCAAGCGGCTTCGGCGGTGTACTCGAATGCAGCCACCAGGTCCTGCTCGGACCGGTGATACGAAAACTCCCCGCTCTCATCGACGGCGACGAAATCCCGGACGGCGCCGGGAGCCGGGGCAAAACCGGAGGCGTCCTCCGTCCTGGGGGTGGTGTTCATGCTTAATGACACCACCGGCGACGTCCCGGGGACCGGGCCTTAACGCTTTCCATACGCGGTCAGCCCAGAAATTGACGTTTTCTTAATGCGCCACCTCTTAATACGCCGGCCCAACCGTGGGCCTGGAAATGGTGCGAAGGCGGAACGCGACGGCGAAGATCCAGGCCATGATCGTGACCAGCAGGATGCGCTGCACCAGGCCCTTCCACTCAAAAAGTCCCGTCCCGGGCTGCTGGCTGATTTTCAGCACGATGATCCCGAGGCTGAGGAGGACTCCGGCGGTCAGCGTCCATCCCGCCAGGGGGCGCCAGGCCGGGTCGCTGCGGAAGCGCCGGTAGAAGACGAAGCAGCAGACGGGCGCCAGCGTGAAGAAAAGGGCCCCGAAGACGCCATGCACCAGACCGTGCGCGGTGGGTGGCCCGGAGAACGCCGACGGATCGGTGGTGTAAGGCCCGGACACCATCAGGCAAACCCCCAAGCACTGCACCAGCAGCGGCCCGGCCAGGGAAGCCGCGCCCGCATTCAAACAGGCCCGCAGGCCGCGGCCGAACACCAGAATCAGGGCGCCGGTCAGCAGGAAGTTCAGGATCTGGATCCAGCCCCGCGGGCCGAGGGAGAGCTCGCTGACAAACATGCCGGTCCAGGAGTAGCCGGGGTACATCCAGGCCTGGATGGTGAAGGCGGCCACGAAAAGGACCGCCCCGGCCATGCCCGAAACGGCCGCCAGCTCGACCCACCGGCGCCGGGACACCGGCTGTGCCGGGACATAGCCTGACGTCACAAAGTGGAGCTTAGCGGTGATTGGCGGCCACCGGAACAGCGGCTGCCCGGACGGCCGCCGTCGGGCGCGTTTATGCCGCCCGGCGGGGAACAAAAAAGCTGTTGCCCGGCGCAGGCCGCGATCCTAAACTCTGGACATCACAGAAGGTTCCAAGGGCTTTCACCCTCTGACCCGGAAGCACTGACCCGATGGCTACAGTTCATCAACACAGCCCCGAACGTGAGATCCAACAGACGCTGCACGAGCTGCGCGGCCGGCTGTCGGGACAGCTGATCGAGCCCCAGGATCCGCTCTACGAGGAAGCCCGGGCGGTATGGAACGGCATGGTCGATGTCCGTCCGCTCGCCGTCGTCCGCGCGGGCGCTGTCCGGGACATCGACGCGGTGCTCGACGCCGTACAACGCAGCGGACTGGCGCTGGCTGTCCGCGGCGGCGGGCACAACATCGCCGGGCACGGCACGGTTGAGGGCGGCCTCGTCCTGGACCTCGGACAGCTGAGGAAGGTGGACGTCGACGCCGGCAAGGGGCTCGTCCGGGTGGAGCCCGGGGCGACCCTGGCAGATGTGGACCGGGCGACGGCGGCCCACGGCCTGGCCGTTCCCCTCGGGGTGATCAGCGGAACAGGGGTGGCCGGACTCACCCTGGGCGGCGGCGTCGGCTGGCTGACCCGTTCCTACGGCCTGAGCCTGGACAACCTGGAGGCTGTGGACGTCGTCACCGCCGGCGGAGACCATCTGCACGCCAGCGGACGGAAGAATACCGAGTTGTTTTGGGGACTGCGCGGCGGCGGCGGGAACTTCGGCGTGGCCTCCTCCTTCACCTTCCGCGCGCATCCGCTGCCGGCAACACCCCTGGGCGGGAACTTCTTCTACCGGCCACAGCACTGGCGGAACGCGCTCATGGGGTTCGCGGCCTGGACCCGCAATCTGCCCGAGCAGATGAACCCGATCATCTCCTTCCTGGTGCTGCCGCCCGAGTTCGGAATGGGCGACGAACCGTGGATGGTGATTGGATTCGCCTGGGCGTCCGCGGACCTCCAGACCGGCCTGGGCCTCATTGAACAGCTGCGGGTCCAGGTTCCGCCCGACGAAAAGGAAGTAGGGCCGACGTCGTGGCTGGACTGGCAAAGCGCCATGGACGCCGTTTTCCCCAAGGGCTCACGCGGCTACTGGAAGAACGTTTCCTTCTCCCGCCTGGACGAGGAGGTGGCGGGCGTACTTCTGAGCTTCGCCTCCGAGCTGGCCTGGCAGGGGACCGGGATCGACATCCACCATCTGGAGGGTGCCTTCGGACGGGTGCCGGAGGACGCCACGGCGTTCCCGAACCGGTCCGCGCGCTTCTGGCTCAACGTGTACGGTTTCTGGAAGGACGCCGCCGAGGACGAACGGCTCACCGCCTTCGCCCGCAAGGCCTACGCCGTCATGCAGCCGTTCTCGGAGCACGGCGAATACGTCAACTTCCTGGGCGCCGAACTCGGGCAGCAGGACATCGAGGCCGCGCGCCGGTCCTACGGGCAGGACAAATACCAGCGCCTGGTGGCCGTCAAAAACCGCTACGACCCGCAGAACGTGTTCCGCTACAACCACAACATCCTGCCGACGCCAGCCTGATCCGCTGATCCCAAGCTTTGCCCGGATCGGCAACATCCTGCCGATCCGCCTCCCAGCGGTGCCCAAAAAGCCAACCAGAATCGAAAGCGGCAATATGTTGCCGAAACGGGCGGAATGGGGCACACTGTGGTTCAGAAGCGCCGGGAACGGCAATATCATGCCGATGGAAGCGGGGCTGGCTGATGGCAGAAGGCGACATGCAGGGCATCGGGCTGTCCGTCCGTTTGGCGCGCAGGGAGGCAGGTCTGAAGCAGAGCGACCTGGCCGATCTGGCCGGAGTGTCGGAGCGCACCGTCCGGGCCATCGAGACAGGCACCGGCAACCCCACGCTGGCAGCCGTCGTCTCCGTGGCGAACGTCCTCGGGCTGCACGTGGCGGCCGCCTGATGGCCGGTGACCTGCAGCGGCTGCGCTTCCTTCCAGCCGCCGACGTCTACAAGCAAGGGGAACTGGCCGCCCGACTGGCCCGAACCGGGAGCGGCGGCACTGAATTCACCTACCTCCCGGAGTATCTGAAGGCAGGGCTGCCCGGCATTGCCACCACACTGCCGCCGGCAGCGGAGCCCATTGTCACCCACGGAGGCGGCCTGCCTGCATTCTTCGCGGGCCTGCTGCCCGAAGGTCACCGGCTGACCGTGCTGAAGAACGCTGCCAAGACCAGCCTCGATGATGAGTTGACGCTGATCATGGCCGTCGGATCCGATGTGCCGGGCGACGTGCAGATCGTCCCGGCCGGCGAAGCGCCAGCCGAGCCGGAGCCGCTGGCGGATACGACGGATCCGGCGGTCCTGGACTTCACCGTCCTCGCCGAAGCCCTCGACCTGCACGGGCTGCCCGGCGTTCAGCCCAAAGTCAGCGCATCCATGCTGTCAGCACCACTGGCTTTGGGCAGCGGTAGATACATCCTGAAGATGAACCCGCCCACCCACGCCAGCCTCATCCAGAACGAGGCGGCTCATCTGGCTGCGGCCAAGGTACTGAAAATCGCCGTCGCCGCCGCCAGAGTCGTCCACGACAAGAACGGGTTGCCCGGTCTTCTGGTCACCCGCTTCGACCGGGCCGGCGAGGGCGGGCAGTGGGTGCACCTGCCGGCGGAGGACGGGGCGCAGGTGTTGGGGCTGCCTCCGGCATCGAAGTACAACGTGGCCGCCGAAGAGGTCGTTTCAGCCCTGGCCCGGGTGTGCAAGGCGCCGGCGGTGGCCGCCCGGAACCTGTACCTGCAGTTTGTTTTCGCCTGGCTGACCGGCAACGGCGACCTGCACGCCAAGAACCTCTCCGTCCTGGGCGGCCGGCACGGCGGCGGCTACGTCGTCGCTCCGGTTTATGACGTTCCCTGCACACTCATCTACGGCGACATCACCATGGCACTGCCGGTAGCCGGCAAATCGAAGAACCTGAAGGCACGGCACTGGGCCGAGTTCGCAACTGAGATCGGCTTGCCGCCCCGGGCCGCCGCGTCAGCCAACGCCGCCGCCCTGAAGGCCGCAGCTTCCGTGGATCTTCAAGCGCTGCCGTTCCACGGGTCCCCACTGAACAGGGCTGTCAAGGAGTTGCGGTACCGCCGGGCGGAACTATCCGTTTAGTTCCCGCCGGTACGTGCTCGGGGTGAACCCCAGATACTTCTGAAAGTCGTTGGTCAGGTGCGCGTGGTCGGCGTATCCCAGCTCGGCAGCTATCGCTGCCAGGTCCGCCGAAGCGTCCAGCCGCGCCCGTTCGGCAGCGTCCTGAAGCCGTCGACGCCGGATCAGCGCGGCAGGGCTGAGGCCGATGTACTTCCTGGCTGCACGCTGCAGGGTCCGCTGCGAAACCGCCAGCGCAGACGCCGCGTCCTCCACCCGGACTATTCCGGCGTCCGAACCGATCACGTCCATCAGCCGGTTGGCCAGCGACGCCTCCTCGGATACCCCAGGACCTGCAAAGGAAGCCAGCCACCCCGCAAAGGCATCCACTGCCCGCCCGCGGCGGGTGCCGCCGTCGTACGTGTTCATGGCCTCCGCGACGGAAGTGTGCAGATCTTCCGCGGACACAGCCACTTCCGTGTCCCGCAGGCCGGAGGGGTCCTCGGTAAACAGCGGCACGGCCGCCGGCCGCAGCAGCGCACCCACCGCCCAGCCCCGTCCCGCCAGGTCCCGATGGGCGGCCCGGGTAGTGGGGCCGGAGAAGACCACGCCACCGGGCTGCACCACGAGGTTGGAGCCGGGGTACGCGATCAGGTGCTGGCGGGAGGTGCGGCCGGGCTCGATGTCCCACTCGGGAATCCAGAACCACCGGACCAGCTCCGCCACGGAGGCCGGCGCCGGAAGGCGGTGAAAACTGGGAAGCCGGGCCGGGTACAGGATCCCCTTGTACGAACTCTCCATCAGTCCCCTCAGACTGTCGCGAATCTCCAAGCGCCGCCGCTGGCCGGACACGTAGCGTCATGAACATGACAGATACTACAAGCACCGAATCCACCACTGCCGCCCACGGAGAGCACACAACCCACGGAATCCCGAACGGGCTGACCAGCCTCACGCCGTTCCTCGCCGTCACCAACGCCAGGGAAGCGATCGCCTTCTACAAGGACGTGTTCGGCGCCCGCGTAGTGGGCGCCACGGAGATGCGCGGAGTGGTGGTGCATGCGGAACTCGACTTCGGAAACGGCCACCTCCAGCTCGGCGAACCCAACCCGGGCTACCACCTGGTTCCGGCGCCGGAGGGTGAGGACGACTGCTACTCCCTGGGCCTCTACTGCCCGGACGCGGACGCCCTGGTACAGCGCGCGGAACAGGCCGGAGCCACCATCCGCGAGCCGCTGGCCACGTTCGTCTCCGGCGACCGGTACGCCAGCATCAGGGACCCCTTCGGCGTCCGCTGGTCCATCATGACCCGCGTGGAGGACCTCAGCGAGGAAGAAAGCAACCGCCGGGTCGAGGAATGGGCGGCGCAGCAGGGGTAACCCGTTGTGGACGCGCCTTGCACGCCAGACATGGGCGTTGGTAAGACCTCTAGTAACCGTCTGAAAGGAACACCATGTCTGTTGTGAAGATCAACGCCATCCACGTCCCCGAAGGCAAGGGCCCCGAACTCGAGCAGCGCTTCGCCGCCCGGGCCCACGCCGTCGACGGCCAGCCGGGCTTCGAAGGCTTCCAGCTGCTCCGCCCGGTCAAGGGCGACGACCGCTACTTCGTGGTCACCACCTGGGCCACCGAAGAGGACTTCCAGAACTGGCGGAGCGGCCAGGCCCGCGAAGCGCACGCCGGCGGCGACCGCCAGCCGGTCGCGACCGGAGCGGACCTCCTCGAATTCGAGGTCGTCGAACTGGCCTAACTCTTCACACTGATGGCGGCCGCTCCCCCGGACAAGGGACGGCCGCCATTGTTCTTCTCCGCGAGGAGCCGTGGCGGCGCGGGGCTAACGCTGGTGTCCGTTCGTTTGTGGTGGCCGCGCTGCCGCGTGCCTGCCGTGCGCGCCTTCGGCCTCCGGCGTGGCAGGGCTGGCCCAGGTGGCCCATTCCTTCACGCTGATGGTTGGCCTTCCCAGGAAGTGGCCCTGGCCGGCGGACACGGACAGCCGGGTCAGGACCGCAAGTTCGGCGGCGGTTTCGATTCCGACGGCGGCCAGCGCCGCCCCGGTCTGGCGTCCGAATTCGACAAGGTCGGCGATCAGGTACTGGCGGCTTGGATCGGCGTCTATCCCTGCAATCAGGCAGCGGCCGACTTTGATGACGTCCGGCCGCAGGGAGCGGATGTGTCTCATGGAGGCAGCGTCCGCGCCCGACTCCTCCACCGCCAGCCCCATGCCGGACATGCGCAGCTGCGTCAGGACGTCCAGCAGCGGGTCCAGTTCCTCAGGCTGGAGCGGTTCGGTGAGTTCCAGCATGATCCGCGACGGTTCCATGCCCGCGTGTTCCAGCACCCCCGGCAGCCGGGGATCCAGGCACACTGCCGGGGAAAGGTTCAATGCCACAACCAGGTGGTTCGGCAGATCCTGCGCCGCGGCGACGGCCGCCTGCAGCGCCGAGAACTCCAGGTCCGCGCCCAGCCCGACGGCGGCGGCATTCCTGAACCAGGAACCGGCACCGTCGCCGTCCTGCTCCCACAGGAAACGCGTCAGGGCTTCGGCGCCAATGACGCCCCCGCGGCGCAGGTCATGGATCGGCTGGAAAGCCGTGACGAGCATGCCGGCGTGCAGGATCGCTTCGATGTCCGCCTGTCCGTGGCGCGCGGCATCGTCCTGCATCCCGGCCGGATACTGCGCCGATTGCTCGCCGTCTTGGGGCTTGTTGCGTGTTTGCCTGGCAAGGGAGCGGGTGAAGACCAGGTGCTCGTGGAGCGCTGCTTCCGGGTTTCCGGGATGCGCTGCCACATGTTCCCTCAGCCGGTCCCGGACCTCGGCCCCTTCCGGGTCCGTGCCGGCCAGGACAGCGTCAATGATCTCGTAGGCCTGCTCCCGCACCAGGGGAACCTCTGAGCCGGGCCGCTCGTCCCCGGGCCAGCTGTCCTCGTCGGGGAACGGGGAATCAACCAATGGACACTCCTCTGCTTCCGGCCTGCCGGCCGACGGCTGGGACACCTGCCGGTGGAAGGCACACCCCCCGACTTTGCTCCCTGGATGCATCATAAGCGCGAGTCAACCGTCTTTACCCCTGTGTGACAAGAATTTCACCAGCCTGTAAACAACAGGGCCGTTTTGGGCCCTCAAAACGACAACTACTGCGGGTCAGGTGGGGGAACCACGGAAGCTAGACTGTGAGCGTGCCGTCCACCCCGCCATCCCCGTCCGGCCCTGAATCCCGCAGAGGCAGGCTTGCCGAACGGCTCCTGCCCGGCGGCACCGAACCGGATCCGCGCTTCACCCTTGCAAACGAGCGGACGTTCCTGGCGTGGATCCGCACGTCGCTGGCGCTCCTGGCCGGCGGCATTGCGGTGGAGGCCTTCACCACCGACGTCTTCCCCGAACCCGTCCGCCGCGGGCTCTCGGTCCTGCTCCTCCTGCTGGGCATGCTGCTCAGCGCGGGCTCCGCCATTCGCTGGCTGCGGGTGGAAAGCAGCCTGCGCTCCAACCGCCCACTCCCCCTGCCGCTGATCGGTCCGCTGCTCGCCGCCGGCTGCGCCGTCGCGGCGGGCGTGGTGATCGCCGTCGTCGTTCTTGCCTGAACCTTGACCGACACTCCTGCCCCCGCTCCCCTGCCACGCGATGGCGACGGCCCCCTCCACGGTGACCCGGGGCTGCAGCCCGAGCGCACAGCGCTCGCCTGGGGCCGGACGGTGCTGACGCTGATCGCCGCGAGCGCCGTCTGCCTGCGGTGGGTTCCGGAGCAGGGGCCGTTTGTGCTGGCGATGTTCGGGCTGACGGTCGCCGCGGGGAGCGGCATCTACTTCACCCAGCGGCGGCGCTACGGGCGGAGCGTCGAGGGCATCAGGGCAGGACGCCTGCCGCCGGACACCGCGGCCGTCTTCTGGACGGCGGGCGCGTGTGTTGCCCTCGGGGCGATAGGCGTCTGGCTGGTGCTGTCGTGAGCCTTTAGGCTGATTTCGCCAGGCTGAATCACCGACCATCGAAAGGAGTGCATCCCTATGCCATCGCGAGACACATCCTCTGTTGGCGTGCCGTGCCGCGTGGACACGTTCCAGCCGGATCCGCGAGCCGCCACAGAGTTTTATGGCCCGCTTTTTGGCTGGACGTTCGATGATCCGGCCCCGATGCCGGCAGGGCTCGGGGGCGAGTACTTCGCGGCGCGCTACCGCGGGCGTCTGGTGGCCGGGATCGGCCAGGCACCGCCGCTGACACCGACTGTCTGGAACACCTACATCCGCGTCGACGACGTCACCCAGACAATCGCGCGTGCCGAGCAGGCGGGCGGGACACTGCTGGCCGGTCCCTTTGGGGCGGGCCCGGAAGGACGCCTCGCCGTACTCGCCGACGCCACCGGCGTCCCGTTCTGCCTGTGGCAGCCCGGCGGGAACGACGGCGGCCGGGTCGCCGACGTGCCCAACTCCTGGGCCATGAGTTCGCTGCACACCGCGGATGTAGAGCGGGCGAAGGCGTTCTACGGCGCCGTGTTCGGCTGGGATTCCGGGCCGGTGCCGGATGCGGGCTTCTCGCTGTGGCGGCGCTCGGGCGAAGTGGTGGCGGCCGTTACGCCAACCGGCGGGACCGGGGTCCCGCCGCACTGGAGCGTGAACTTTGCCGTCAGCGATGCGGACGCCACCGCCGAGCGCGCGGCGGCTCTGGGCGGCAGCGTCCTGATGGCCCCGATGAGCACGCCGGGTTTCCGCAACGCGGTCATCGGGGACCCGCAAGGGGGTTTCATCGCGGTCAGCGCAGTGGTTCCCGAATGACCAGGTTCAATCACCGGGCTTCCGTTTTCTCTTTGGTGACCACCGAGCCGACCGTCGCGGAGGACGACGAATTACTCCGCGAAAGTACACTTTGAGCCCCCAGCTTTACCGTGCCGCCGACGGAGGCGGGCCGGCTCCTGGTGTCTTCCGACGATTCGAAGCGGGTCCCCTCGGAACGGGATTTGGACTTTGTGGAAGCCGTGGTGGCATGAGCCGTAGCCCGGAAGGACACGTCAGCCGTCATCGGCGAAACCACCGGGTTGTCGGGGTCGGCAAAGTTGGTGAATTCCATGGACATCCTCAGACGCCCGTTACTCAACCCGTTCGAGACAACCAGGTTCAGGGACTCGGTCTCGCCAAACCCATTAATCAGTGTGGCGCCTGTGCATGTGTTTTCCTGCGTGACGGACACAAAACCCAGCTTGTCCGGCGTTGGCGTTCCGCTGAAGGTGAAGACACTGCCGAACACGCTGACCCTCGTCCGCATGCACCCGTCGGCGCGGTCAAATTCCGCTGTCAGTCCCTGGCCTCTCGTCACGGTTTTCGTAACGTCGGCACGCTGCGACGCGGTGCTCGGTGCGGCGCCGGCGAGTTGAACGAAGACTGTTCCGGCCAGGGCCATTACTCCGAGAGCTGTCTTTTTCATCGCGCCTCCCTTTCGTAGGGCCGCGAGTCCCAAGCTCACCGGATTGTATGGGCGAAAGGTTGGGAAAACAGTGGAGCGGTGCACCTGCTTTGTGGGCTCCCCCGTGGGGTGCCGGCCGTTCTACACTCATACACACCGCACGCCAACGACGGGAGGCGAACCCCGATGCGGCGCAATCGTGTTATTGCTGGAACGTCCGCTGTCCTCCTGGGCGTCGCCGGCCTCTGGGCCGCGTCCCTCGCGCTCGGCGACGGGAAGACCGCCGGAGTGCCGGATCCAGCGACGACGTTCGCTGCGCCACCCCCGCCGCCTGTCCCCGACAGCGCTGCACGTGCGCGTGACGTGAGGATCGCTGCCGTCGGTGACATGAACGGCCGGGATATGAAGGCGCCGGACAGCCCGTCCGGCCGGAACGGGGCGGCGATCACCAGGCTCGCGCAGAACAACGAGATAGACGCGTTCCTGGGGCTCGGGGACTTCCAGTACGACACCGCCTACTGCGCCGATTACGTGAACTCCTGGACGCCGCTGTGGGGCGGCACGAAATCCAAGCTGTACTGGGTGTCCGCGCCCAACCACGACTGGCAGCCCGGACGGAACGAGGACCTCGACAACTTCATGAACGGCCAGTGCCCCGGCGCCCCTGCCAAGGCCGCCATCAACCAGCAGCGCGGGTTCATCAGCAACGGGGCACCGTACTCGGCGAACTTCGGGAACTGGCACTTCGCGTTCCTGTCGTCAGCACACTGGCGGTACTACCCGGCTCAGGCCCAGGCCTTGACGACCTGGCTGGACAAGGACCTCGCCGCCGCAAGGAAGGCGGGTCTGCACCTTGCGGTCGTCTACCACGAGCCGTACTTCACGTCGAACACCAGGGGACATTCGCGGGCCGCCGACCACAAACCGTGGATCGACGTGATGTGGAAGCACCGGGTGCGGCTCACGTTCTCAGGCTCACAGCACAACTACGAACGTTCGTGCCCGGTGAACAACGCGGACCAGTGCGTCCGGGACGGGATGACAGCGTTCCAGGTTTCCACGGGAGGCATCGGCCTCCGGTCGTTCACCAGCAGCCCGCCGTACATCGCGAAACGGTTTAGCGACACCCACGGTTTCCTTCGGATGACACTCCGGCCCAACGGGTCGTTCGACTGGAATTTCGTTCCAACGTCGGGGCCGGGCACGGACGCGGGCACGCGTCCCGCCGGTTGAGCCTGCCGAATCCCGCTGGCCGGATTCGGCAGGCTCAACCATTGGCTAGGCCGCCAAGGCGACCGTCCGCCGTCGTGCAGGTGTTGCGGCAACCAACAGCGCGGCGATCGCGACGGCGGCACTCAGCACCAGGCCCGGCCGGTACTGCTCAAGCATGGCCGCGGCACTGGGGACGGCGCCGCCGTCGGAATGCCCGCCGCTGACCAGGGCGGTGGTGACGGCCAGGACCAGGGCGGCCCCCACCTGGGTGCTGGTTTGGATGAGGCCCGCGGCCAGGCCCTGCTCGGAGTCCTTGATGCCCGCGGTGGCCTGGACGTTGATGGACGGGAACGCCAGGGCGAAGCCGATGCCCAGCAGGATGATCGAGGGCAGGATGTCAAGGGCGTAGTTGGGCGTGGTGCCCACCCGGAGGAACAGCACGTAGCCGAGGCCCAGGGAGACAAGCCCTGTCAGGATCAGTTTGGTGGCGCCGAAGACGTTGATCAGGCGGTCGGCGAACGGGGCGCTGGTGGCCACGATCAGGCCGGTCGGCAGCAGGGCCAGGGCCATGGACAGCGGACTCCAGCCGAGGACGGACTGCAGCAGGAGCGTCACGATGAACTGGAAGCTGAGGTAGGAGCCGAACAGCCCCACCGCGCTGAGGTTGGCCCGCGCCACCCAGCCTTCGCGGAGGATGCCGAAGCGGATGAGCGGGTGCCTGACCTTGTTCTCGATCACGGCGAAGGTTGCCAGCACCGCGGCAGAGATGATGAATCCGGCGATTGTTGCCACAGATCCCCAGCCCTGTTCCGGTGCGGACACCAGCGTGTAGACGAGTCCCAGCATGCCCAGCGCCAGGGTGACGGCGCCCCAGATGTCGTGGCCGCTGTCCGTGGCGTCGGGGGTGTCCTTCGGGATGAATTTGTAGCCCAGGATGACCACCAGGACGGCGATCGGCACGGAGACCAGGAACGTCCAGCGCCAGCTCAGGCTGGTCATGAGGCCGCCGACGACGAGCCCCAGGGAGAAGCCGCTGGCACCGAAGGTGGTGAAGATGGAGAGGGCCTTGTTGCGCTCGCGGCCCTCGGCGAAGTTGGTGGTGATGATGGAGAAGCCCGTGGGGGCGGTGAAGGCGGCCGCGAGGCCCTTCACGAAGCGGGTGGCGATGAGGACGGTGGGGTCGTTCACGAGCCCGCCCAGCAGGGAGGCAGCCGCGAAGACCGAGAGGGCGATGAGGAAGATGCGACGGCGGCCCAAAAGGTCCGCGAGCCGGCCGCCCAGGAGCAGCAGGCTGCCGTAGCCGAGGACGTACGCAGAGACGATCCACTGCAGGGAGTCCGTGCCGAGGTTCAGTTCGTGCCCGATGGAGGGCAGGGCCACGCCCACCATGGACACGTCCAGGCCGTCGAGGGCCAGGACGGTGCAGACAACCATCAGCAGGAGCCACTGGGCGCGGGTCCAGCGGACGGCCGTGGCGATCTGTCCGGAACTTCGTTCGAGGGTGCTAGGTGAGGTCATGCCGCCAATCTATATGACACGTCATTCAATGACAAGGAATATGACGTGGAATATTATGACGTGGACTTGACTCTCGTTTTCGGCTAAAATCGGGGCATGGCATCGACGACGGACCGCACACTGGTTGAGCAATGGCGCAGCATCCAGGACGCGTACCTGCGCACCTCGTGCGCCCTTGGCCGGACGCTGGAAGCCAAGTTCAGCATCGGCCTGAACGAGTTCGAGATCCTGGACCTGGTGGCGGAGAACAGCAAGTCATCATGCCGGATGAAGGAACTCGGCGAGCGGACCCCCATGAGCCAGAGCGCCGTCTCCAAGGTGGTGGACCGGCTGGAGAAGGCCGGGTTGCTGACCCGACAGTCCTGTGCCGACGACCGCCGCTCGCTTTACCTGGAACTGACCGAGGCGGGCCGCAAGCTCCACCAAGCGGCCGCCGTCGAACACCGGGCGCTGCTTAAGGAAAACCTGGGCTGACCACAAGAGCCACTGGTTGAGCTTGTCGAAACCTCGCTGGCAGGGCCCGTCCGCGCTACAGCGGTGCATGTCAGGACATTAAGAAACCCCAAGATTTTCGTAGCATGCGGTAACCACCATGAGTGCTGTCTGTAAACGCAATTGGGGGCGACATGGACCTGTGTTCCGCATCTATTCCCGGTCTCCACGACACAGGAGGTCGGCAATGGCAGCCTTGGATATCCACGTCAACGACGGGTTCGTTCCGATGGTGGACGGATCATTGGTTTACCACCGGGGTTTCGGGGACCGGCGCACGGGAGTCAACGATCCGAACCCGGCGCTGGCGCTGAGCCCGAGGGTCATCACGGCGAACGGACGGGTGGTCGCGAGCCGGACGTATCCGCTGGGCGCTCCTGTGCCTCCCCATGGGAGGCCGACACCTTTGCGGCCTGACCCTTCACAAGCCCGGCAGTTCCTTGCCCGTCGCGGTTACTGGGCCAGCTTCTTTCCGCCACGAACCCTCATCGCTGAGACCGGCAGCACCCTCGAGGTGATGGTGCACAACAACCTCGCGCACCCGCATGAGATCCGGTTCCACCGAGCCGGCCCCGGCGGGGCGGACATCGGCTCCGGTCCGGTCGCGCCGGGAAAATCGAAGCTCCTTCGGTTTGCGGTCCCCCGGCCCGGGACCTACCTGTACACGGACCCGGGCAACCAGCCGGTGGAACGGACCCTCGGCCTGTACGGCGCCCTCGTAGTGATCGACCCGCGCAACGCCTGGCGGCTTGCGGCCGGCGCCGCGGAATTCGAGCGCCAGTGGCTGTGGCTGTGCCACGACGTGGACTCCAACTGGGCCCGCATCTCCTCGAGGGGGCAGACGGTTGACCCACTCGCCACCCCGCCGGTGCCGAACTATTTCACCATCAACGGGTTCTCCGGGTTCCAGTCGCTGGCCGTCACCACCGACCTGGCCTTCAATGACCGGCGGCACGAGGACACGCTGCCCTCAGGCCACCCGCGCGAAACCGACGTGCGCAACTTCAGCGCCACCCCGTCAGCCGGAGCCATCCGTACCGGTCACCTCATGCGGATGCTCAACGCCGGCATCGTGGACCACCAGCTCCACTACCACGGCAACCACGTCTGGACCGTCCGGGCAAACGGCATCGACTTTCCAAGGTCCAACGGCCGGGTGTCACCGCAGGGCGATGTCCAGCTCCAGCAATGGGAGGACACCATCCAGCTGCAGCCGTTGGAACGCAAGGAATCTATGCTTCCGGTCCGCAGGGCACCGGATGTAGTGGACCAGGTGTGGAACGCCAGGAACGAGGACTGGACGTACCCCATGCACTGCCACGCGGAACCTTCCCAGACGGCCCGCGGCGGGCTCTACCCCGGCGGACTTGTGGCGGACTGGGTGCTCGCCGCCCAGCCCGCCCCGGTGCAAGGGACGCCGCCCACTGCCGCCGATCCGCACCACACGTTCAGGAGCCAGGTGGACTTCTCCTCGGACCAGCCCCATGAGGGCAGCCCGAAGACCGAATTTCCGCTGAAGCGGGCCGTCTTCTTCGAGATGGACTTCTTCAATCGGAAGTTCACCTTCCCTGACGGCTCCGAACACGAGATGTGGACCTTCGAGGGCAACAAGTTCGGCCGCCAAATCCCCGGAACAACAGTGCGGATGCAGGAGGGCCACCTGTTCCAGGCCACTATCAAACCCAGCAAGAGGGTCCATACGATCCACTGGCACGGCATCGAACCGGACCCGCGCAACGACGGCGTGGGCCACACCTCCTTCGAGGTCACCGGACACTACACATACCAGTGGAGGCCGGACCTGGCCGAGCGCGGCAATCCCAACCGGGGCTCGGCGGGGACCTACTTCTACCACTGCCACGTCAACACCCCGCTCCACGTCCAGATGGGCATGTTCGGCCCGATCGTCATTGACCCTCCCTCGAATCCGGCCATGCCGGCACCAGCTGGGGCGCGCCGCCATTCCTTCGAAGGTCCGCTGTACGACATCGCGACCGAAACCCTGATGGCCCCCTACTCCCTTGATCCCCGGTGGCACGAGCTGAACCACGCTGCGGGACTTAACGGCGAGGATGCCGGGCTGAACCGGTTCGAGCCCAAGCACTTCTTCCTGCTGGGCGGCAACATCCCCAGCCGCCCCAAGGGTGACGACATCGTCTGGGCCATCTCGCAGATGCGGGCCAATGTGGTCCGGAACGGCAAACACCCCACACTTGTCCGATTCCTCAACGTGGACTACTTCCCCACCCTCACGATGATCACGGACGCGGAAGGCAGGCCGGCCAGGATTGCCGAGCTGATCGCCCACGACGGCCGGCCGTTCTGGACCACTCCAAACCCCAACGGCCCGGCCGTGCAGCCCTCCATCGCAGGGCAGCCGCTCCTCACCAACATCATCAAGTCGGGTGCCGCGGAGAAGTTCGATTACCTGCTGCACCCTCCCGCCCCGGGAAAGTACACCATAAGCGTGCAGTTCCTGCACTGGATCACATCGGAGGTCCTGGCCACGCGCACTGTCACGGTCAACGCCTCCTGAGTGCGGCGTTCCACAGTTGCAGCTGACCCGGCCCGGCCGGTGACGGCCATCGGCATTCAGCGGAAGCTACCCCGGAAGAATGCGCTCGGCGGGTCCGGGACCGAGCATCGCCGCGATCCGGGTCCGCAGTTCCCGGGGACGGAACGGCTTCATGACGTAGTCATCCGCCCCGGCCTGCAGCGCGTCATGAACGTCCGACTCCTGCGCCCGGCCCGTGAGCATCACGACATAGGCATCGCTGAAGGACCGGATGCGCCTCAGGACCTCGAACCCGTCGATGTCCGGAAGACCTACATCCAAGGTGACCACCTGGGGAGCCCGGCGCCGGACGACGTCGATCCCCTCCAGCCCGTTCACGGCGGTGTAAACGGCAAAACCAGCCTGAGCCAGAACTGCCTGCAGCAGATTGCGCATGTCGACGTCGTCTTCTATGACGACCGCCACTTCCACGGCGTTCATGGTCAACTCCACGTCCGGGGGATCCTCGAACCGGCCCAGCACCAGTTCCAAGTCCACTCCCACATCACACGTTACAAGCCTGAAAGGTGTTTTACAGCACCTGATTTGTGGGATTCAGATTGCGCTTTCAATATGACGCCCCGGGGCAGGTGGCGTGGCCGAGGATGTGCGCCACGGGAGGGGCCAGGGACTGGACGGCGAAGCCGAACCGCTGGTTGTCCCGGATGGTGAATCCGGCCGCGGTGATGGCGGCGAGGGTGTCCCGGTTGGGGTGGCACCCGCCGGCCAGCCGCTGCCATGCCGGCGTGAGCAGGTCCTCGACGGCGGCCAGGACGGGGCGCTCCGAGCGGACGTGCTCGTAGTAGGCAAGGGTCCCGCCCGGGCGCAGGACGCGCCGGATTTCCGCGAGCGCGGCAGCCTGGTCGGCGACGCTGCACAGCACGAGACTGGCGACGACGGCATCCGCACTGCCGTCGCCGGCCGGGATGCGCTCGGCTGCGGCAGGCATCACCGTCACCGACACGGCGGCCGTGGCGGCCCGTTTCAGGGCAAGGCCTCTGAGGTAGTCATCGGGTTCCAGGGCCAGAACGCGGGTGACGGCCGGCGGGTAGAGCGCAAAGGCCGATCCTTCCCCTGCACCGATTTCGATGACCGTCCCGTGCAGGCCGGCCAGCATGCGGCGGCGGTGTTCGGTGGCACCGCGGCGGTTCATCCGCCCGACCGCACGCGCATAGGCGCGGGCGAAGCGCGGGTGCTGGAGGTGCGTCAGTGCATTGCCGCCGTCCGCTGAATTGTCCATGCCGTTCACTCCTTCCGCAGCATCGCTTCCATTTCCTCGATGAGCCCGTCCACGCCTGGCGAGGCCTTGATGGCGGCCCCGATCCGCCGGCTTCCGGCCCCGTAGCGGCCGTCGCCCAGGACCTTCCGCACGGCATCCCGGATGGCCTCCGGCTTGGGCCGTCCCGTTCTGAGATTGATTCCGACGCCGGCCCAGGCCACCCGGGCGGCCCCTTCCGGCTTGTCCTCGGTATCCCCCGCGACCACGATGGGCACGCCGCTTTCCATGGCGTAATGGAGCCCGCCGTAGCCGCCGTTGGTGATGTAGACGGCGACCTTCGGCAGGAGTTCCGCGTCCGGCAGGAACTCGGCGGCGCGGGCATTGGCCGGGAGCGGCGGAAGCGCGCCCAGCGGACGGCGGCCGGTGCTGACGACGACGGTGACGTCCTCCCCCGCAAGGCCCTCAAGCGTGGGGCCCACCAGGGCGGTGAAGTCCTCGTTGGAGACGGTCCCCTGCGTCACGTAGACCACCGGGCGGGAGCCGTCCAGCTCGCCCCACCAATCGGGCTTCGGCGTCACGGATGCCGAGGCTGCGTGCCGGGACATCGGGCCGAAGAAGCGCAGGTTGTCCGGGGCATCCGAGCGCGGGTACTCGAACTCCTCCACGGTGAACTGGGCGAAGAGGTCGGCGTTGCGCGCCCAGTCGAGGAAGAAGTCACCGTTCAGGCCCACTCCGCCCAGTTCGCGCATCCGCTGGTCCACCTGCCGCTGCGTGTCCTTCAGCGCCACGTTCGCCACGAGCCAGTTCAGCGCCCGGTTGCGCAGGCGCGAGGCGGGCCCGCTTCCGGGCGGCAGCCCGAGCCCGAAGGGTGCGCAGTCCGGGCTGGACAGCGTCAGGGGCAGGATGCCGCAGGCGATCACCGGCGGGCGGCCGGCCCGGGGCTGGCGTGTGAGAATGGATGCCGCCATGAAGCTGATCTCGGCCAGGACGGCGTCCGTGGGTTCGTCGGCGATGGCCGCGGCGAGCGGCAGGTACTGCCCCCGGGCGGGGTCGATGACCAGCGCCTTCACACCGTCGCGGATGGCCTGCAGCCCGGATGCGTCACTGTTCTCCGGCGGCTCCTCGGCGCCCGGCCCGAGCGGCAGGAACTCCGCGCCGCTGGCCTTTACTGCGTCCTGGTACTTGGGGCCGGTCAGAAACCGCACCCGGTGTCCGCGGCCGATCAGCTGCCGGGCCACTCCGAGCATGGGCGAAACGTGGCCGTCGTGGGGGCCGCTGCAGACGATGACGGAAGCCATGGGTGGAGCTTATGGCCTGCGGACGTTCGGGGATAGGGCGGGCGGGCCGCTTCGATCCGGTACGCCCGGAACCGGACCACCGCCGTCGAACGGGTATCCGGCGAGTACATCTTTGCGTGAGTACATCCACGGATGTACTTTGAGCGTATGGAAACCCTCACGCATGCACCCGTGCTGGCCCGGTTCGGGTATGCGGTTTCGGACGCCACCCGCGCACGGATCCTGCTGGCCCTCGCGGACGCCCCCTCCTACCCCGCCGATCTGGCCGATTCCCTCGGGGTGTCCCGGCAGAGCATCTCGAACCACCTGACCTGCCTGCGGGGATGCGGCCTGGTGGTGGCGGTTCCGGATGGCCGGCGGACACGCTATGAACTCGCGGACGCGCGCCTGGGCCATGCGATCCGGGACCTGATCGGGGTGGTGCTGGCGGTCGATCCGGCCTGCTGCGATCCTGACGGGACATGCCTGGTATGAGTGCAGTGCCAGGCACGGGCGCGGTGCAACTCTCCCCCGCCCCGGCGCAACGGGCCGTGCTGACCCGCCGGATCCGGATCTTTGCCGCTGCGACGATCAGCTACAACCTCATTGAGGCGGCGGCCTCGCTGTGGGCCGGCGGAGTGGCCGACTCGTCGGCACTTCTCGGATTCGGGCTGGATTCGGTGATCGAGGTCGCCTCGGCCCTGGCTCTGTCCTGGCAGTTCTCCGCCAGGGACCCGGAGCGGCGTGAGCACCTGACGCTGCGGATCATCGCGGTGTCCTTTTTCGCCCTGGCGGCGTTCGTGACCGTCGACGCCGTCAGGTCCCTGACCGGTGGCGGCGAAGCCCGGCATTCCATTGCCGGGATCGTGATCGCCACACTGAGCCTGGCCATCATGCCGGTCCTGTCGTGGCTGCAGCGCCGGGCCGGCCGCGAGCTCGGTTCCAAAACCGCCGTCGCCGATTCCAAACAGACCCTGCTGTGCACCTACCTGTCGGCGGTGCTGCTGCTCGGCCTGGTCCTCAACAGCACCCTGGGCTGGTGGTGGGCCGACGCCGGCGCAGCCCTGGTGATTGCCGCCATCGCCGTCCGGGAAGGCGTCAACGCCTGGCGCGGGGACATCTGCTGCACTGTTCCGCATACGGCCGCCGAAGCCGGCCATGCCGGCCTTGCCGTCACGGATGCGGCTCCGGCCGGCGCGTGCTGCGATGACTGCGCCGAGGATCCGGCACCGCAGCCGCTGGGGCTGCCGGTGACCGCCAACCGCCCGGAGGGGAGATCATGAGCGGCCACGACCACAGCCACGGCGCGGCAACCGCGAACCGCGGGAAACTGACAGTTGTCTTCGCGATCACCGCCGCGGTCATGGTCGCGGAGATCGTGGGCACGGTCCTGACCGGGAGCCTGGCGCTGTTGGCCGACGCCGGACACATGTTCACCGACACCGCCGGGCTGCTCATCGCCCTGATCGCCGCGTCCCTGGCCATGAAACCGGCCACCCTGAAACGCACCTGGGGCTACAAACGCGCCGAGATCGTCGCCGCCGCCGGGCAGGCCGCGCTGCTGCTCGGCGTGGGCGGATTCGTCATCGTCGAAGGCATCCGCAGGCTCTTCGAACCCCCGGAGGTGGCCGGATCCACCATGCTGTGGTTCGGCGTCATCGGCCTGGCAGGCAACGCCATCGGACTCCTGGTCCTCGCATCCGGACGGCACCACAACTTCAACATGAAGGCCGCCTTCCTCGAAGTCCTCAACGACGCACTCGGATCGGTCGCCGTCATCGCCGCCGCCATCATCATCGCCCTGACAGGCTGGACCCGGGCCGACGCCGTCGTCTCCCTCCTCATCGGCGCCCTGATCATCCCCCGCACCCTGAAGCTTCTCCGCGACACGGTCAACGTGCTGATGGAAAACGCCCCCGCGGGCCTGGACCTGGGTGAGGTCCGCGAACACATCCTTGCCCTGCCCCACGTCATCGACGTCCACGACCTGCACGCCTCACTCGTCGCCTCCGGCACGCCGGTCCTCTCCGCCCACGTCACCGTCCAGGACACCTGCATGAAGGACGGGCACGCCGCCACCATCCTGGCCGACCTGCAACGCTGCGTGGCCGAACACTTCGAAGTCAGCATCGAACACTCCACGTTCCAGATCGAGCCGGCCGCCCACCGCGACCAGGAAACCATCCACCACTGACGCCGGCGACAACCCCCGCGGCAAAGGGACCAAAGCCTCTTGACCTACATACCCCCCGGGGGTATATTTTCGATGTTGTCAGTGAAGTGGTATGTCCAGGGGACTGCCTCCCCGTCACAGCCGTTCAACCCCAGCGCCCCCATCCGTCACAGTGGAATGGAGCTGACACATCATGGAAGAGCACGCCTCACCGCGCACGGCGACCGCCGACCTCGCGGAACACAACGCAACGTCCACTCCCGCACCTGCCCGGGCTGCCGGCGTCGGACACGGTCCGCATGCGGGCCACGACGACCGTGTGGTCCATAGCCACGGGCAGCATGCCGGGCACAGCACCGCGATGTTCAAGAACCGGTTCTGGCTGACCCTGGCCCTGTCCGTTCCGGTGGTCTATTTCAGCCCGATGTTCAGCCAGCTGCTGGGCTACATGCCGCCGCAGTTCCCGCGCTCCGAGTGGATCCCGCCGGTCCTGGGCACCGTCATCTTCCTCTATGGCGGCCAGCCCTTCCTCCGGGGCGGCCTGAATGAGCTGCAGACCCGCCGCCCCGGCATGATGCTGCTGATCGGCATGGCCATCAGCGTGGCGTTCGCTGCCTCCTGGGTGACCAGCCTGGGCATCGGCGGCTTCGATCTGGACTTCTGGTGGGAGCTTGCCCTGCTGGTGGCCATCATGCTCCTGGGCCACTGGATCGAGATGCGCGCCCCCGGATCGGCGCAGGGGGCGCTCGACGCCCTGGCCGCGCTGCTGCCGGACGAAGCCGAGCGCATCACCCATACCGGCACGGAAACTGTCAGCGTGTCCGATCTCCGCGCCGGGGACCTGGTGCTGGTCCGGTCCGGGGCACGGATGCCCGCGGACGGCACGGTGACCGAAGGGCAGGCCGAGTTCGACGAATCGATGATCACCGGCGAATCCAGGACCGTGCCGCGCTCCCCCGGGGAGGCGGTCATCGCCGGGACGGTCGCCACCGACAATTCGGTCCGGGTCCGCATCACCGCCGTCGGGGACGACACCGCGCTGGCGGGCATCCAGCGGCTGGTGGCCGAGGCGCAGGCCTCCTCGTCCCGGGCGCAGGCCCTCGCGGACCGGGCCGCGGCGTTCCTGTTCTACTTCGCCGCGGGAGCCGGCGTGGTCACCTTCATCGTCTGGACCCTGCTGGGCAGCGTCCCGGAGGCGGTCACCCGCACGGTCACCGTCCTGGTGATCGCCTGCCCGCACGCCCTGGGCCTGGCCATTCCGCTGGTGATCGCGATCTCCACCGAGCAGGCTGCCCGGGCAGGGGTCCTGATCAAGAACCGGATGGCGCTGGAGCGGATGCGGACGGTCGGCGTCGTTCTCTTCGACAAGACCGGCACCCTCACCAGGGGTGAGCCGGAGGTGCGGGACGTTGTTGCCGCTTCCGACGGCGTGGGCCGGGACGGGCTGTTGGCGCTGGCTGCCGCGGTGGAAGCGGACAGCGAGCACCCGGTGGCACGGGCGATCGTGCGGGCGGCCAGGGATCGGGGCCTCTCCGTTCCTCCCGCCACGGGGTTCGCCTCCATGACGGGCCGGGGCGTGAGAGCCACCGTGTCCAGACGGATGGTGCAGGTGGGCGGGCCTTCCCTGCTGCGGGAACTCGGGGTGACCGAACCGGCGGAGCTCGCCGCGACGACCGGGGGCTGGATGGACCGCGGCGCCGCCGTGCTCCACGTCCTGGCCGACGGCCGGGTGCTGGGCGCCGTCAGCCTCGAAGACGCCGTCCGGCCTGAGTCGCGGCAGGCGGTCGCAGCCCTGCAGGACCGGGGCATCAAGGTGGCCATGGTCACCGGCGACGCCCGGCAGGTTGCCCAGGCGGTGGCGGCCGAACTGCACATCGACGAGGTCTTCGCCGAGGTCCTGCCCGCGGACAAGGACAAGAAGGTCAGCGAACTGCAGGACCGGGGTTTCAGGGTGGCCATGGTCGGGGACGGCGTCAACGATTCCCCCGCCCTGGCCAGGGCCGAGGTGGGCATCGCCATCGGCGCCGGAACCGACGTCGCCATGGAATCGGCCGGCGTGGTGCTGGCCGGGAACGACCCCCGGGCCGTGCTCTCCATGGTTGACCTGTCCCGCGCGAGCTACCGGAAGATGTGGCAGAACCTGGTGTGGGCCACGGGCTACAACGTCATCTCCGTCCCGCTGGCGGCGGGCGTGCTGGCGTTCGCCGGCGTCATGCTCTCCCCCGCGGCAGGCGCGGTGCTCATGTCGGTGTCCACGATCGTCGTCGCACTTAACGCCCAACTGCTGCGCCGGATCAAGCTGAACCCAGCGCAGTTCCGGTGAACCCTGCCGGGCCGTAATCATCCCGGACCGGCCCCTCCGCCGGGTAGCTTTAAGAGACGTACCCCTGAAACCACCCGTCCTGCGCGGAAGGAGGAACCGTCATGACTGCAGTCCGCAGGCTTGCCACGGTCTTCCTGCGCCGTGCCGGAATGTTTTCCCTGGTGCTCGCCCTGATCGCCGGCATTTTCGGCATGCATGTGATGAGCGGCCACCACCTCATGCACGGCCCGGCCGGTGCGGTGGCGGCCGCATCCGCTGGCCGCCCGCACCACTCGAACCACTCGCACCCGGCGGGCGAGGCCGCCCACGGCGTCACCGCAGGTGCCGCCCATGCCGCCGGCGAAGAGATTTCGGCTGCGGCCGGATGCCCGGACGGGAACTGCAGCGGCACACAGGTAGTGACCGCCTCGTGCACCCCCTTAGGCAAGACAGGCACCCTGGCCGCGCCGATGCCGGGGACAGCCGTGTTTGCCGCAGTGTATGTCCGCGCCGGCCCGGCGGGACAGGTGAGCGGGCGCAGTGCCCACAGGCCGGACACGCCAACACCTTGCAAATTGTCCATCAGCCGGACGTAAAACAGGGCCCGGCCGGGACCACCCGGCACAAGTACGACGGCGGGCGGATGCCCGCGTGTTCCCGCGCGTCACCGATGCGCTGACCCCTTTTTCCGGCGCCCGGCGCCGATTGAACGCTTGAAGGACCTGATTTACATGAACAAGAAGTCCCTGACCCTGCCCACGGCCGTTCTCGCGGCGGCTCTCACCCTGGCCGGCTGCGCCAGCGGATCCGGCGGCACCACCACAACCGGCACGTCATCCGCGCCTGCGTCATCCACTGCGGCCCCATCCGGCAGCACAACGGCGGCCGCCGCGGAACACAACGCGGCCGACACGATGTTCGCGCAGACAATGATCCCCCACCACGCCCAGGCGGTGGAGATGAGCGACATGATGCTCGCAAAGAAGAACATCCCGGCCAACGTCGTCGCCCTCGCGGAGAGGATCAAGGCCGCGCAGGCCCCGGAGATCGAGACGATGACCGGCTGGCTCAGGAGCTGGAATGAGCCTACCGGGGCAGCCGCCGGCCACGACATGTCCAGCCACGGCGCCGGCATGGGCGGCATGATGGGCGACGACGACATGAAGAAACTCGACGCCGCCCAGGGCACCGAAGCCGCGAAGCTGTTCCTGACCCAGATGACAGCCCACCACCAGGGCGCCATCATGATGGCCAAGACCGAGGAAGGCAGCGGACAGAACCCCGACGCCGTCGCCCTGGCCAAGAACATCGTCACAGCGCAGCAGAAGGAAATCCAGGAGATGAAGGACCTGCTGGCCACGCTCTGACCGGCTCCTGAGCCAGCCCGGCCAGCACCAGGCCGGCATCCTTCCGGCACCGGCGGCCCCGCGCCGCCGGTGCCGGCACGGGACCATGGTTTCCTGCGGCGGGCGGGTCTATGGTGGCGTCATCAAAGGCAGGCGCAGCCACCACCGACAGGAGCAGACCATGCCGCACCACATCACCGCGATGCTGAACGCCCACCCCGGAGGCACCGGTTCTGAGGACAAGGAGAAGCTGGCCGCGTGTATCGCCGCCTGTTTCGAATGTGCCCAGATCTGTACCGCCTGCGCCGATTCCTGCCTGGCCGAGGAAACGGTGGCTGATCTCGCCAGGTGCATCTCGACCGACCTGGACTGCGCTGACGTCTGCGCCGCGACCGGCGCAGTCCTGACCCGTCAGACCGGCGACAGTTCCTCGATCGTCCGGTCCCTGCTCGAGGCCTGCCGGACTGCCTGCGCCGCGTGCGCTGCCGAATGCGAAAAGCACGCACAAATGCATGAGCACTGCAGGATCTGCGCTGAGGTCTGCCGCCGCTGCGAGGACCTCTGCACCGCGCTGCTGGAGTCACTCAGCTAGCAATCCGGCCGCCAACCGCTACCGAACACCATCCGACGTCGGCCGGCCACCCGCCGTCGTCAGACTCCAGGCCCTTCTGATCATTCTCGCGTTTCTGGCGCTTATGTACATTTCGGCGCTATGACACCTGAAATTGCTGCATGACAGAGATGACCGTTACCCATGCCCGGAGCCGCCTGTCGGAGGCGGTTGACACGGCCCGTGTCAGTCATGAGCCTGTTTATCTGCTGCGCCGCCGGCGCCGCGTGGCAGCCTTGATCGACGCCGATGATCTTGGGGGATCATCTATGAAATCCGGGATGCGCAACTCATCGTTCTCGTCGTAGCGGTCGGCCACCGCCGGGAAATATACCAGCACTAATACATCCGACGTCGGCCAGCCACCGCCGTCGAACGTTCCCCCTTGACTGGCCCAGACATAAACGGTGCGCCCAGTTCAGTCCTTCGAAGTGCGTGACCGCAACCGCCGCACCGGAGACCCCCGCGACAATGTCCGCGGCGAGCGCGTGCAGCTTCTGGTTTCGTGTGCTGGAGCCGCGCCGGAGGACCTGAAAGGCTTCGCCGTGGGAGCAGCGGTTCTGGGCCATGATGATGCCGCAGGCGAGGTCGATCGCGGTCCGGCTTTCCATGGCCGCCTTGAGGTTCGCGGCGAGCTGGTCCGCCGCGGCGATGCGCAGCGCCAGGTGCAGGGCCTGCCCGGCCATGACGGCGAAAATCTCGGCATCGGCAATGGCGTCTTCGGTGAACAGGCCGGTGGCCGGCGCGAAAAAGTTCAGCACTCCGGCGGCGTCCGGCCCCAGCTTGAGCGGAATGCCCAACACGCTCCGGCAGCCTGCCGTCTCAAGGGCCGCGCGGTACTGCGGCCAGCGCGGATCGGTGGCGACGTCGGCGAGAAGCACCGGGACGCCCGTCCGAAGCGCGTCCTCGCACGGCCCCTGGCCCAGGTGCTGTTCGATTTCGTCCAGCACGACTGCCTCGTCACTGCTGCCCGCGATCGACGCGCTGCGCTTGCGCCGCTGCAGGGTCACGGCGCACTCTATCCGGGCGGCGGCGGAACGCGTCATCATGGCCGCCGCGAAACCTGTCATCCCGTCCAGGAACCCTTTGATGTCCTCGGCGTTGGAGATCAGGGCATGCAGCTGCTCAAAATCATCCGACTGATCAACGGTGCTCATAGCCACAAACTTTAAAACCCGCTCTACGGCAGGACAAGACCGCCCTTACCGGTGAGTTACGACGCCGCCAGCCTGCCCTGATCCTGTGCCGATCCTGCGAATTAGCCCCGGGCAGACCTGAGGTTGAGGGAGAACAATGGGAAGCGAATTCGGCGCCGTGAATGGAGGAGCAACAGAGTGAGCCGTGTGGACCGGGTGCCGGGAGCAAGAGCCGCGATGGTCGCATTCGTGCTGACGGTGCTGCTCGGCGGGGGCGGAGCTGCCGCGCACGCGCTCTGGCAGCAGCCGGCCACGGCCACAATGTCAGTCTCCGCCGCATCCGCCTGGCCGGGACCGGCGGTGACCGCGCTGACCTGCGCCAACAATTCCAGCCAGAAAATCGCGACACTGACCCTGCAGCTGCCCCAGACCGCAACCGTCACCTACGGGGCGCTCCAGAGCAACGGATCCATCCCCAAAACGTATACGTGGGGAACGGTCAACGGCGGTGCACCCGGCTCCGCCCTCAGCCTGGACGTCAACTCCCAGATCATCAAGGACAGCCCCGGCGGAGCCCTCACCTTGAAGGCAACGGCCACCTACGCGGATGGGACCACGGCATCCGCCCAGCTGGTCCTCACACTCACCGACTCGAACAACAAGATCGCCTGCCCCCTGCCCTGACCTCTTCGCTTGGAGTTTTTGTCCACTTGTCGCGACTTCAGGGGCGTTTAGCGGCCATTATCTGTACAAAAACTCCAAGGGTTTGGGGGTTGCCGCGTCCGGGCTACTGGGATACGGCCGACGTGGTGACCTGCCGGGCGACGGCCCGGTCGGCGTCGTCCATGACCATGACCGCGTTGATGTGCTGGGCAGCCCGGGCACCGGCCGCGGCCGCGGCACCGACCTGGGCGCTCAGGTCCGAGGAGTTGCCGGCTGCCCACACCCCCGGCACCGAGGTGGCGCCAAACTCGTCGGTCTCGATGAACGCGCCGGCCGGGTGGGCGGTGGCCTGGATGCCGATGCCGGCAAACAGCTCGGAGCGGGCCACCATGCGCGGCGCCACCACGACAACCTCGACGTCGGCAAGCGTCCGGTCAGCCAGGCGGACGCCCCTCATCCGGTCGTCCTGGAGCTCGACGGCGGCCACATCACCGGTGATGACAGCGATCCCCAGCGCGTCGAACTTGGCCCGTTCGCCGGCGTCGAGCTCGTGGTCCTGGGCAAAGAAGGTGACCCGGTCACTGAGCTGCCGGAACATGAGTGCCTGGTGGACCGACGTGGGCCCGGACGCGATCACACCGATCCGGCGGTCCCGGACCTCCCAGCCATGGCAGTAGGGGCAATGGAGGACGTCGCGGCCCCACCGCTCGCGCACACCGGGGATATCCGGCAGCTCGTCCACCAGGCCGGTGGCGATCAGCAGCCGGGGGCCGTGCAGCACCTCGCCGCTGCGCAGGGTCACGGTGAACCCGTCCGGCGCGTGCGAAACCTCGATGACCTCCCCGTCCACGATGTCGGCGCCGTAGCCGCGCGCCTCCTCGCGGCCGCGGGCCAGCAGCTCCAGCGGGCTCATCCCGTCACGGGCCAGCAGCCCGTGGACCCCGTCGGCAGGAGCGTTGCGCGGGAAACCGGCGTCCACCACCACCACGCTCCGGCGTGACCGTGCGAGCATCATTGCCGCGCTCAGTCCCGCCGCTCCCCCGCCGACAACAATTACGTCGCGCATCTGCTTGAATCCGTTGTCCATCTGCTCCTCCTGGCTGTCATTTCCCGTCCGTTGTTGACAATGGTTCCGGATAAGGATGAAGATCAGCAAAGATATTTGCCAAACGGAAAAGGACAACTGATGGACGACTCCATCGACCGGACACTCGATGCGCTCGGGCCACGGCTGAAGCGGCTGCGGCAGCGCCGCGACCTGTCGCTCACCGACCTCGCCGGCGAGACCGGCATCTCGGTCAGCACCCTGTCCCGGCTTGAGGCCGGACTCCGCCGCCCCACCCTCGAACAGCTGCTTCCCCTTGCGCGGGCCCACGGCGTGACCATCGACGAGCTGGTGGATGCTCCCGCCACCGGAAACCCGCTCATCAACCTGCGGCCGGTTCCCTCCGGCGACGGCTCGGTCATCCTGCCCCTGACCCGCCGGGCCGGCGGCATCCAGGCCTACAAGATCGTCAAGCCAACCGGCGACGACAACGCCGAACCCGAGCTTCGGACGCACGAGGGGTACGACTGGGTTTACGTCCTGAACGGGACACTCCGCCTGGTCCTCGCCGAGCACGACCTGCTGCTCAAACCGGGTGAAGCCGCAGAGTTCGACACGCGCACCCCGCACTGGTTCGGCGCCACCGGCGCCGGCCCCGTGGAGTTCCTCAGCCTGTTCGGCCGGCAGGGCGAGCGCGCCCACCTCCGGGCGGCACCGCGGGACCCGAAGGCAACGGCCACCGAAAGCTGACCGGGACCCCTGTGGCGCTGGGAGTTTTTGTCCAGTTGTCGCGACTTCCGGGGTGTTTAGCCCCCATTATCTGTACAAAAACTCCAGACCCAAAGAGACGGCCGGCCACCCTGGGGGAAGGTGACCGGCCGCCGTCGTGCGCTTCCGGGAGCCCTGAGCGGCTGCCGGAAGCAGTCTAGTTAGGGCTAGGACAGGCCCGGCTGGGTGATCTGGTTCAGGTTGAAGCCGACGTTGCCGAAGTTGTAGCTCTTGCCGACGTCGGACCGGCCCGACGTGGTGGACAGGAACTCGAACGTGATGGTGGCGGTAACCGTCTGGGAGGTCTTCAGGGGGTTGGTTACCGCAGTGCCGCCGATGGTGAGGGCGGGGCCGGTCACCGTGACGTTCCCGGCGGTGAAGCCGTCCGCCGCACCGGTGCCAGAGGTGGTAATATTCGCGGCCATCTTGTCGCCGGTCAGGGTGACGTTCAGGACCTGGGTGTAGGTCAGCTTGTCGCCGGGGACAACCTTGTAGCTGGCGATGTTGATGGTGGCACCGGCACGGTCCGTCCAGACGCCGGCGGCGGCGCTGACATTCAGGTCGCCGGAGACGATGGTGCCGGGGGTGGCGGTTTGGGAGGCGTTCCAGGAGGCCAGGGTGCCGCCGCCGCCCAGCAGCAGCGCTGCACCGACGGCGATGGCGGCGGTTCCCTTGATGAGTGCGCTGTTCTTCATGATGAGACCCCTTCAAATCTTGCGAGTGGATGTCCTGCTGGGAAGAACAATGCAGGGGCAAACTCAGGGATCCATGCCGCAAAAGGTCAAGAATCCGTCAAGAAAAACAGCCTGCTGACAGGTGGTATCTTGAGTCACCGTCCCATTCGGGCCGAGACACCACCTCGGCGCCTGCCGCATACATCGATGCGCGCTGCCGGCGCCCGTGCAAGGAAGCTGGGGCTTGTATGCGCTTATTGAAAAGACTGCGCTTTTTGAAAAAACTCTGTGCCGGAAGCGGGGCGCTGGCCGTTGCCGCACTGCTGGCAGTGACGACGGCGGTTCCGGCCGGCGCGATCACCGGCGACTACGTCAAGGACAACGAGCACCCGTTCGTGGGGCTGATTGTCTTCTACGGTCCCGACGGCGGGTTCCACCACAGGTGCTCGGGTGCCCTGCTGACGCCGACGGTATTCCTCACCGCCGGGCACTGCGCCGCCGGTGTTTCCTCGGCCCGCGTCTACTTCCAGCAGGATGCCGGCGTGGACTGGAGCCCGCAGACCGGCACAGATCCGGGCACCGGCTATCCGGGCGCCTGCGCGGAGGGAACGCTGGGAACCCAGTGCGCCACCTCCCACGAGGTGCACAACTACGGCTACACGAGCATGGCCGCCGTGCCTGAAACCAAGGACGCCGGCCTGGTGATCCTGGACCAGCCCATCGCCCTCGACGAATACGCCCGCCTTGCCGCGCCCGGGACGCTGGACGCACTGGCCGCCAGGCGCGGGCAGCAGGACACCACATTCACCTCCAGCGGCTACGGCATTTCCGCGGCCGGCCCGGGAGGCGAGACCTCGTTCCGGGAACGGCTGATGGCCGAGTCCAGGCTGACCAACCTCACCAGCGCCAGCACCGACGGCTACAACGTCCAGACCAACGGCAACGGCAACGGCCTGGGCGGCACCTGCACCGCCGACTCCGGCGGGCCGCTGTTCTACGGCACCGCCGGGTCCAACACCATCACCGGCATCACGTCGTTCAACCACAACCGCTACTGCAAGGGGACCAACTTCTCCTACCGCACCGACCGGCAGGACGTGATCGACTGGATCGCCGCCACCACCGGACCCGAGTTCGCAAACATCACCCTCGCGCCCGCCGCCGTCGGCTAACCCGTCCCGGGCAAAACCGGGCGTACGACGGCGGGTTCCCACCCGCCGTCGTACGCTCAACAGGTTCCTACACCAGGAACTCGGAGGCCACCTTGGCCGCCACCGTCCGCACCGCGTAAACCGGGGCGAAGACCGGCCGCTTCGGCAGCAGCGGCGCAGGCGCCGGGTGGTCGTGGACGCCCGGCAGGGGAAGGCGCTGCATCGCGATGCGCTGCCACGCCCACGGCAGGAAGTAGTTCCGGGCCCAGGCAAGGTCCCCGGCCCTGGCATCGCGCCAGTTGCTGTTAGGCAGGGCCTTCGGCACCAGCGGCTGCAATGAGTGCTCCACCTGGAGCGTGTCCAGGACCTGCATGGCGATGGTGTGGTGGCCCAGCGGCGAAAAATGCAGCCGGTCCGGGTCCCACATGCGCGGATCCCTGAGTTGCCGCAGGGTCCAGAGGTCCACCAGCAGGCAGTCGTGCGCGGCGGCGACAATCCGGATGTTCTCGTTGAAGATGGCCACCCTGGAACGGCTCCGTCCCAGGAACGGCGTGTGCCGCCAGTCCGGCCCGGCGAACAGCATGATGGTGGCACCGGTGCCACTCAGCCGTTCCACGCCCGCCTCCAGTTTGGAGGCCAGCTTGTCCGGATCGGTCCGGTGGAACACCATGTCGTTTCCGCCGGCAGACAGCGTGATCAGGTCCGGCTTCAGCTCCAGCGCCGGCTCCGTCTGCTGGTCAAGAATCTGTTCCAGAAGCAGTCCGCGGATGGCCAGGTTGGCGTAGGCAAAGTCTTTCCGCTCCGCACTGAGCTCCTCTGCCACCCGGTCCGCCCAGCCCCGAAGCCCTCCGGCGCAGCGTTCCTCGGGGTCGCCGACGCCCTCGGTGAACGAATCTCCAATTGCCACATACCGGCTCCAAGGGTGTGGGGCCGTTGCGTCCGCAGCGGAGTTTCGGGGTCCAAAGTGGCCGATGTGTTTCATCGCCTCGTCCTTTCCCTTGCGCCCCTGGCGCGGTACGCCTGTGGCGTTATCCAAGCAACGTTCGAAGCCTGCGGGAAATTCCTAAAAATTGCGTCGGCCTGTGAAAATTTTCCCGGCGGCCTGGGCGCGAACGTACAGTTGTGGCCCCGTTTTGGGGTGGATTTGGGGCCGCAACTGTACGTT
>NZ_JBHTZA010000011.1:149632-155321 GCF_042790555.1 Arthrobacter sp. NPDC056727
GGCCCAAAAACAAAAAACTGCGGGCGGCCTTCAATATTTACCCGGGGGGCGGGGGGCGCATTCCACTGTTTGCGCCGTGTTTTGGGGTGGATTTGGGGCCGCAACTGTACGTTCGCGCTCCCGGGGTTAATCCATTCGATGTATTATCTCTTCTGGCCGCGATTTTGCGCCGATCTTATACTCACCCAAGGAGCCCTGTGAGCCTGCCGGATCAAGCAACACGTCCCGCCGAGGTCACGCCCGCTCCCGGCAGAGATGCCTTGCGGGGCTGCCTGCTCGGAATCCTGGCCGGACTGCTCGGCCTGGGACCCTGGCTGGTCACCGGGGCGCAGCTGCCGCTGCAGAACCTGTGGGCCGCCGAGGTCCTGCCGCAGCAGATGCCCGTCTCGCTGCTGCCGCTAAGCCAGTACAAGCTGACCACGCTGGTGGGCCTGCTCACTGCCGGCGGTGCTGTTGCCGGGCTCGCCGTGCGCGCCTGGTCACCCGCCCGACGGCGGCTGGTGACGTGGTGCGCGGCATCCGGTGTTCTTGCGGTCCAGTTCACCGCTGCCGTGCAGTCATTCTCGGTGCTCGACGGCGGCCTGGCGGGCGGGTCGATGGCCGGCATCTATTTCGCCGGGCTGCTCGCCGGCGTCATCGCGTCCATGGCTGCGGGCCTCGTGGCACTTTTGCTCCTCAGTGCGAAGTCACCGGCCCTGGCGGCGCTGGGCGCCGGGCTCATGGCGGTGCCGTTCACGTCGTGGGCGGTGGGGTGGGTCGCCGCCTTCACCGGGCCGGCCAACCTCCCCGTGTGGGTGGCTTCAGCGGCACGCTGGCTCCCCGCGGTTCTCGTCGGCTGCGCCCTGGCATGGTGCGGCCTTCGTCCTGCGCGGCGGGCGGTTGTGTGGCTGGCGGACCTGGCCCTGCTGTGGGTGGTTCCGGCGTTGTTTATCTCCGTCAGCTATGTCCTCGGGACGCGCGCGCTGGCCGGTGACCTGCAGGAGATGCTGCTGATGAGCCGGCAGATCATGGCCGCAACCCTGGGACCCGCCGGCGGTGCAGGTCCCACCGTCCTGCTGGCCCTGGCCATCGGTCTGGCGGGGCTCGGTGTCATGACTGTTGCCGCTCCTGCTGTTGCCCGACGGCGGGCGGCTGCCACCCGCCGTCGGCCGCCCAAATCCGGTGGCAGCACCCCATAGGCCATGCGCTCCCCCGGTGTTAGATTCAAGGTGCTTTCGCCCTTCTGACCTGCAAGGAGCTTCCCGTGATCCTGATCGGCGGCCTTCCGGCCCACATTCTCCTGGTCCACGGGGTGGTCGTCTTCGGGCCGCTCGCCGGTCTTGGCGCCGTGGTGTACGGCCTGGCCCGGCCGACCCGCCGGTACCTCGCCTGGCCGCTCGGTGTACTGGCACTGATCCTTGCCCCGATGGCGCTGGTCACGGCCGCAGTCGGCGAGCAGCTGCAATCTGTCCGCGGCGCCACCGACGCCATCGCGGTCCACGCCCGGCAGGGCGACATCCTGAAGATCACCGCCGTCGTCTTCTTCTTCATCGTTGTGCTGATGCTGGCCGCCACCTTCACGCCGCTGGCCGAGCGGATCCCGGCACTGGCAGCATTCCAGCGGCCCCGTCCCGTCCGCATTGCGGCCTTGGCGGTCGGTGTGCTCGCAGGCCTCTTTGTCATCTACCAGAGCGTGATCACCGGGCATTCCGGCTCGTTCTCGGTCTGGGGCGGGTAGTTCCTGGGCAGCCTCTGCTTGTCTGCCGGCGGCTTCCGGCTGGGCCCCAAGGTCATTCCACCTTTTCCCAAGGACCGCCGGACACAGTTGCCTTACTCGCAACAGGTCAGCTGTCAGGGCAAGATGGCTGGTCCGGTCGCCGGGCCCGGAACGTCCCCCATGCATTTCGGGCTCGGCGGAAAGGCCCTCCGGCCGACCGCCAAAGTACCCCCGGAGCTGTGGCGCGCCCAAAGGTTTTTACAAGGTTGCCTGGCGAGAATTTTCTTGCCGGACACTCGTCTGCCGCGCGAAACCCGGCATGGCACCGGGAACGGTGGGCCCTCCCCGGGCCCGGTGCCTTCTCACCCGGCCCCTTGGAGCGGCCGGCATGCGGATGCCGGCTGTCAGCGTCAGGCGACCGTCCAGCGCCTGAGCGTGCTGTTGACCAGGCCGATGAGAACGGCCGTCCACCAGCAGGCCTGGGACATGCTGAGCGCGATGAGAAGTCGCAGCCGCAGCCGGCGGCCGAGTTCCCCGAAGCGTGTGCATGCAGGCAGGGCCAGCAGCTGGTGCATGGCCGGCGCGATGCTCAGGCCGTTGAGCATCAGCACCAGGACGCAGGCGAGCTTGACGACGGTGACGGGGTTGGTCAGATCGGGGTCGATCAGGGAGCCCGAGACCAGCAGCAGCGCGAGGCCGCCCCAGATCAGCGGCTTCGCGGCCGCCTCCAGCTTCCCGGACTCGTGCATCTGCACCTTGCCCAGCAGCCACAGCAGGCCCAGCCAGTCCACCACCAGGATGGTGCCGAACGAGAGCACGAGGGCGATGATGTGGATGGCGAGCCCGATCCGGTGGAGTTCCGGCCCGCAGTCAACAAAGTGCCCGACCAGCAGCGAGGCCGTCCATCCCGCCGTGCACAGGGCTCCGAGCAGAACCAACCGGATTCGCTGGCGCTTCCGGCGCGCCCGGACCTGCTTCGCCAGCGTCGCCTCCTTCCTGGCGGGCACCTCCTGAACGGGCTGCGGTTCGTGAAGCGTCGGGGCCGGCGGTGCTGCTGGGGACATGGAGGTGCCTTTCAAGGGGATGCCGGCGATGCGGGCCGGCAGATGGCCGCCGTGCTGCGATGCACAGGCGGCCTGCGAGGGGAGAGTGATGGTGCTTAGTTGGTGCGTAGTTAGGTAAACCTAAACCGGGAGATTACAGCCCGGGATCGAAATTAGGCAAATAAAATGTTCGCTAATTTCTCCAGCGGTTTTCCTAAGTCCATTGACTTGCCTAAGTACCGGCGCGGGCGGGACCGCCGCCGCATGCCCGGCAAGGGCAGGCCCTATCGGTTGACAGCGATGTTCCCCGACGGCGGGACAGACGGAAGCGGCCGCCGGGCAACCGCCGTCGTACTGGGATTTGGCCCCGGATCGACGACGATCCCAGGCAAGACCGCGGCCGGAGGTTGGGCGCAGGCTTCATTCCAGACCTGGCCGCCGGCCGCGGCGAGTACCGGAATGAACAGCAACGGAAGCCACTTCCTCACTATGCACCGCCTTCCACTCGCACCTGTCTTTAGCCTCGTGCCCCCACCATGGAAAAAGGACACCGGAACGCCCCCCAATCTGCTCCTGGCCACCCCCATCCGGGGGTGCGCCCGCCGGGTTTTCCTAGGTCCCGGCGGAAACACCCCGCGGAAAGCGCCCGGACATGGAGTGCACCCGCCGGTTCCGAGTTTTTGTACAGATATCGCGACTTGGAGGCCCCGGAAGTCGCGATATCTGTACAAAAACTCCAGTGGATTATCAACGCAAGCGCTTGCGTTAGCCATGCCTGTCCCGTAGCGTGGCTAGCTGTGACGGCGAAGATTGAAGAGGTTGCAGAGCGCGCGGGAGTGGCCGTATCCACCGTGTCCCGGGCGCTGCGTGACGTTCCCGGCGTATCGCTGGCCACCCGGCAGCGGATCAAGGACATCGCCGCGGAGATTGGATACCTGGCCTCGCCGAGTGCCGCACGGCTGGCAACCGGCGTGACGGGGACCATCGCGGTGATCGTCCCGGACGCAACCAAGTGGTTTTTCGGCCAGGTCATCTCAGGTGCCGGCGCGGCGCTCCGGGCGGCCGGGCGGGACGTGCTCCTTTACGAGCTCGGAGATGCGGACGGGCGCCGGCGCTTCTTTGCCGGGCAGACCCTGCGGGGGCGCGCCGATGCCGTTCTGGTCCTCTCGCTGCGGCTGTCCGAGGACGAGAGCCGGAGCCTGCGCGCCCTGGGGCTGCCGGTAGTCATGCTCGGGCAGGGCTCCGAGGCCTTCGCCAGCGTCCGTGTGGATGACCGGGCCGCCGCCCGGACCGCCGTCCGGCACCTGATCAACCTCGGCCACCGCCGCATCGGACTCATCGGAATTGACGACGCCGACGAGGTCACCACCGGCAGCACGCCTCCGCTTTCGCGGCTGGCCGGGTACCGCCAGTCCCTGCTGGCCGCGGGGATTGCGGTGGATGCCGAGTACGAGCAGTTCGGCCCCAATTCCGTATCCGGCGGGGCGGAGGCCATGACCCGGCTGCTGTCCGCGCCGGTCCTGCCGACCGCCGTCTTTGTCGGGTCCGACGAGATGGCGTTCGGCGCCCTCGGCGTGGTGCGCACGGCCGGAATGAGCGTCCCGCGCGACATTTCCGTCGTCGGCTTCGACAACCACGACCTCTCGGAGGTCATGGGCCTCACCACCATCGACCAGAACATCCGCGGGCAGGGGGCGGCGGCCGCCGAACTGCTGCTCGAAACCCTCAGCGCCGCGCCCGGGGCCGCCCCGGCTGACCGGCTCATCGACACCCGGCTGGTTCTGCGCAGAACTACCGCGCCGCCGTCGTCCGCTTCACCCAGCCCCGCACAAAGCCCCAACTCCCCAGCGAGAACGGAAGAGATCTAATGGAATACCGCAAGCTTGGTTCATCCGGAATGTATATCAGCGCCCTGGCCTACGGTAACTGGGTTACGCACGGCGAACAGATCGACCAGGAGGCCGCAAGCGCTTGCGTGCGGAAGGCCCTGGATCTGGGCATCAGCACCTTCGACACGGCTGACGCGTACGCGGGCACCCGAGCCGAAAGCGCCCTCGGCGAGGCGCTGCGCGGCACCCGCCGTGAAAGCCTGGAGATCTTCACCAAGGTCTATTTCCCCACAGGTGAGGGCAAGAACGACCGCGGCCTGTCCCGCAAGCACATACTGGAATCGATCAACGGCTCACTCACCCGCCTGGGCACCGACTACGTCGACCTCTACCAGGCCCACCGCTACGACTACGAAACACCGCTTGAGGAGACGATGCAGGCGTTCGCCGACGTCGTCCGTGCAGGCAAGGCCCACTACATCGGCGTCTCGGAATGGACCGTTGAGGAGATCCGGGCCGGAGCTGCCCTGGCCAAGGATCTTGGGATCCAGCTGATCTCCAACCAGCCGCAGTACTCCATGCTGTGGCGGGTCATCGAGGAGGAAGTGGTCCCGGCCAGCGTGGAACTCGGCATCGGCCAGATCTGCTGGTCACCGCTCGCCCAGGGCATCCTCACCGGCAAGTACCTGCCGGGGCAGGCCGCTCCGGCCCAGTCACGCTTCGCCTCCGAGGACGGATCCCTGAAGGAAAACCGCTATCTCAGCGAGGACATCCTGCAGCGCGTCCAGCAGCTGAGGCCCCTTGCGGAGGAGGTGGGCCTGTCCATGGCCGGCCTGGCCGTGGCCTGGGTGCTGCAAAACAGCAATGTCTCCGCGGCCATCGTGGGGGCGTCCCGGCCCGAACAGCTCGAGGACAACGCCAAGGCCGCCGGGGTCAGGCTCGACGACTCGCTGATGGCCCGGATCGACGAGCTGCTGGACCCCGTGGCCGAACGCGACCCGCAGAAGGTTGAATCCTTCAAGGAACGCCCCTAGCGGTCCGGAGTGCGGAATGTCCAAGCCGTCACTGGGTGACCGCCGCTGCGCTTCAACGCAGATCTCCCGGACACGGCCGGAGAGGCC
>NZ_JBHTZA010000011.1:155331-165758 GCF_042790555.1 Arthrobacter sp. NPDC056727
TCATTACCTCCAGCCCCTTGGGGGGCTTGTTTTTTTTTTTGTTGTGGTTCCTCTGCTGGCTGGCCACCGGTCCCAACTGGGCAAAAAAACTCCACGCAACGTTGCGGGAGGGTCGTGCGGGCGGCCGGCCGTCGGGTGGGCTTTTCAAGGTTTCCGCAGGGTGGATGTGAAATGATAGCGCTCCCGCAGATCTTGGATAAATCTTGGATATTCCCTGTACGTTTCCTAGATAAGGGCTGCCTACCGTTGACCCATGCCCACCACACGCAACGTCGCCTGGGACGGGCGCCTTCAGGCTTTCAAAGGCAGGGACACAACCCTCTACGTCACCACCGCCGCGGACCTCGCGAAAACCTGTGCCAGCTGCCGGGTGCCGCTCGAGCCCGGTGAACCCGTGTCCCTGCTCGTGGACATCACGCAAAGCGCGGCACCGGACGGCACCGAATACCTCACCTTCACCGACTCCGTCTGCCACCGGCGGTGCAGTGGCCCCGCCCTGACCGTCCGGCAAACACCGTGGCAGCCGGAAACCCTCTCCCCTGTTGCCGCCCGGGTGATCCTGACCCAAAAGTCCGACGGCGGCCAGGCAAGGGTGGTGCCGGCGCTCGCCTTCACCTTCGTTCCGGTACTCAGCTTCCGCGAAGACGGCGGCGAGCTCACCTCAGCCCTGGTGGCACTCCTGCTCGCCCGCGGCTTCCAGCTGGCCATGAGCCACGACTACGCCGCCATCCTGGAGCAGGCCGCCGAAGCCGCAGCCAACTGCAGGATCACCATCGCCCCCGGCGGCCTCCTCCGGCTCAGACTCGACGGGGAAATCCTCTACCGGGAACAGCTGCACCCGGCCAACGCCGACGACGCCGAATGGCTCCAGGCAGCAGCAAACTCCGGGAACATCCTCGTGATCAGCGGAGACAACCTCAACATCACGGAAACCGGCCTCGACATCCGCCCGGCGGCCCGGCACGGCACGCTGGTCATCGGAACCGTCCAAGTCAGTGGCGTCGGCACATTCGCCTCGACGTCCCGGCTCCGGGAACAGCGGCGAACGCCTTAACTGCTCCCGGCATAGCACCCCACCCGTTGCCCATGCCACGCCATCCTGAGAATTCGCAGACAACAGCCTGTGAAATCTTTGACAACTCTTGTATTTCCCCTGCATCAATCCTCGACGGGGTTTCCCTACCGTGGAGCCATGCAGCCACGAGCAGTCCCCCCAGTGTCCGCCAATGGTGCCTTCCCCATGCAACCCCCGCCGTAGCCGGCAGCCCCCGAACTGTCCAAAACCCTGCGCTGACCTCGCCTTTTATTGGGGGGACCAGCGAGGGGGTTGAGGGGGCCGCGGCCCACCCTTCAGGGCCAACCGGCGCGCAGGTTTTTCCGAACGCCCGGCCTCAACAATTCAGTTGAAGCGTCAAACAGGGCGCCACCCAAGAAGGAAGTCCCCCTGTTAGCCGCGGCAAATTCTTTACGGCGCCAGATTTACCTGGCCGCCCGGTTAGTCAATTTTCTATTCGAATCTTTCGGCAGGCTGTGGGGGCCCATAAATGAAGCACTTAAGAATCATCCTGTATTCGCATGACTCGCTCGGACTGGGCCACGTGCGGCGCAATCTCGCACTGGCCGGCGCCCTGACCAGCCAACTTCCCCGCCTGACGGGCAGGCACGTCACCGGTGTCCTGGTGGCAGGTACCGCCCTCGCGCCAGGGTTCCGCATCCCCGACGGGTGGGACTGGGTGATCCTGCCGGGCGTCATGAAAGGCTTGGCGGGCTACGAGCCCCGGGACCTGACCGTGCCCCTGCAGGACCTCGTGTCCCTGCGCGGAAAACTGCTGGATTCGCTGCTGCAGGGCTTCAGTCCCGACCTGGTGATCGTGGACCGGCACGCAACAGGCATCCACCGGGAACTGGAGGGAGCCCTGCGCCGGCTCCGGGCACGCGGTTCAGCCAAGGTGGTGCTGGGGCTGCGCGAAGTGCTCGACTCCCCCGAGGCGGCAAGCGCCGAGTGGGACGGCATCGGCGGCCCGCAACGCATCCAGGAGCTCTTCGACGCCGTCTGGATCTACGGCGACCGCGCAGTCCACGATCCCGTGGCCGCCGGTGAAATCCCCTCCTCGCTGCGGCGGATGATCAGCTACACGGGTTACCTGGCAGCGGGCCGGCCCAAGGGCTCGGGAAAGCTGAGGATGCCCGGCAGGTACGTCATGACCACCGTCGGCGGCGGCGCCGACGGCTACGAGCTGGCCAGGCTGGCCGCAGCCACCCCGCTCCCCGCCGGCCTTGGGCACCTCATTGTGGCCGGACCGCAGATGCCCAAAGCGCAAAGGCGCGAGCTGCGGCGGCAGGCGGGTCCCGGCGTCGTAATTGTCAAAGCAGTGGAGGACATGCTGTCGCATATCAGCAACGCTGATGCGCTGGTGTCCATGGGCGGCTACAACTCCGTCTGCGAAATCCTCAGCACGGCTGTTCCCGCCCTGATCGTGCCGCGCGACCACACCCGCAACGAGCAGCGGATCCGGGCCGTGTCCCTCGCCACCGCCGGCTACCTCGAACAGCATGAGCTGGCCACGCTGACCCCCGATGTACTGGCCGGCTGGATCGCGGGCCGGGCCGGCACGCGGATGGACCGCCGGGGCGCGCAGCTCGACGGGCTGTCCCGTGTGCCCGGACTGGCCGCCGAGCTTCTCAAAGCACAGGCGCTCATCCGGCCGCTCAGCCAGCATATGACCAGCGAGCCGATCATCAGCAACCTGGCCCAGAGCCTCCGGGGAGGTGCGGCACGTGCAGCAGTCTGAGCCGGCCACCGCCTATGTCCTGAAGATGTATCCGCGCTTCTCGGAGACGTTCATTGTCTCGGAAATCCTGGCCCGCGAGGCCGCCGGCGAGCGCATTGAAATCTTCGCGCTCCGCCCCACCACCGACGCCAGGTTCCATCCCGAACTGGCGCGGGTCAAGGCACCGGTCACCTATATTGGCCGGCCGCAGTCCAGCAGCGGGGTGTGGGAGACCTTCCGGGCAGCCGCATCTGCCGGGCTGACGGATGAGGTGTCCGGGGCATTCAGGGAACTCGCCGCAGCCGACGCCGACGACGCCGTCCAGGCCATCAACCTGGCTGCCGCGCTGCAGCACAGCAACATCCGGCACCTGCACGCGCACTTTGCCTCCGCCGCCACGGCCGTGACCCGGCTCGCGTCCCTGATCACCGGCATCCCGTATTCGTTCACGGCGCATGCCGCGGACATCTTCCGCGACAGCGTCAGCCGGGAGGACCTGCGGGCAAAGCTGGCGGACGCCCATCACGTGGTCACCATCAGCGACTACAACCTGCAGTACCTGCGCCGGCACTTTCCGCAGCAGGCCGACCGGATCCGGCTGGTGCGGAACGGCCTGGAACTGGCCCGCTTCCCCTACCGCGACCCAAGGCCGGCCGGCAGCACGGTGCGGATTGCCGCCGTCGGACGGCTCGTGGAGAAGAAGGGGTTCCAGCACCTGCTCCCGGCGCTGGCCGCCCTCACCGGTTCGGGTGTCCGGGCCGACGTCCGCATCGCCGGCACCGGCATGATGGCCCAGGACCTCCAGTCCGCCCTCGCCCGTCTCGGGCTCAGCCAGCATGTCCGGATGCTGGGCCCGCAGACCCAGGACCAGATCCACGAACTGCTGGACTGGGCCGACGTCTTCGTGGCTCCGTGCGTGGTGGGGTCGGACGGCAACGCCGACGGCATACCCACGGTCCTGCTGGAGGCCATGGCAACCGGCACCCCCTGCATTTCCACCGCCGTCACCGGCATCCCGGAAATCGTCCGCGACGGCAGCACCGGCATCCTCATAGAGCCCGGCAACCCCGCACTGCTGGAGCAGGCAATCCGGCGGATCATCTCGCCCGCGACGGACAGGATGTTTTTGGCCCGGAACGCGCGGGACCTCATTGAACGCGAGTACGACGCCGGACGGCAGGCCGCTGCCCTGCGCCGCCTTTCGCGCCAGGCAGTTGTGCAACGGCCCGGCGCACAAAGTCCCCTGCCGCAGTTTGCCGTTCCGCAGGACCTCCTGTCCCTGCCCACCGAATCGGAACCAGAGCCGGAAGCGGTGGCCTGATGCGCGTCGCCTACATCTGCGCCGACCCCGGCGTCCCCGTCTTCGGCACCAAGGGTTCCTCCGTCCACGTCCAGGAGATCGTGCGTGCATGGCACCGGGCCGGGGCCGACGTCACCGTCTACTGCACCCGTGCCGGGACCGACCGGCCGGCCGACCTTGCCGGGCTGCGCGTCGCCGAAATCCGGCCTCAGTCTCTTTCCGGGGCGGCACCTGCCGGGGCTGCCTCTGCCGGGGCTGCCCGGGAGCAGGCCATCCGGGCGGCCGCCGTGGCCCTGGCCGAGGCGGTTGTCCGGGGCGGCTGCGACGTGGTGTACGAACGCTACTCGCTGTTCAGCCCGGCGCTGGCCATGGTCTCCGGCGCCCTCCGCGTCCCGGCTGTGCTGGAGGTCAACGCGCCGCTGATCGAGGAACAGCAGCGGTACCGCGACCTGTCTGACATCGGGCTTGCCGAGCGGATGCTGGCCACGAACGCCGCTGCGGCCAGCGTGGTGGCCTGTGTCTCGGAGCCCGTGGTGCAGTGGGTGCAGGACCGGGTTCCGGGGGCCAGGACGCTGTTGGCACCCAATGGCGTCAACACCGGGCGCGTCACGCCGCGGCGCCCCGTCCGGCTTCATTCCGGTTCCTTCACCGCGGGTTTTGTGGGAACCCTGAAGCCCTGGCACGGCGTCGGCTACCTGCTCCAGGCCGTGGCCCAGGCCAACATCCGCAGTGCCGGACCAACATGGCGGGCAAAGATCATTGGCGACGGACCGTGCCGGCAGGACCTCGAGCAGACCGCCGCGCTGCTCGGCGTGGAGGCCGAGTTCACGGGCGCCGTGGCTCCGGATTCCGTGCCCGGCCTGCTGCATGAATGCGACGCCGCGGCCGCCCCCTATCCTGCTCCGGCTCCGGGCAGGGACGACTACTTTTCCCCGCTGAAGGTCTACGAGTACCTGGCCGCAGGCCTGCCGGTGGTCGCGTCCGGCGTCGGGCAGATTCCGTCCATCCTGCACCATGAACGCACCGGGCTGCTGGTGAAACCGGCCGATCCGGGGGCGATCGCCGCCGCCCTCCTCCGCCTCGGCTCGGACCCCGCACTGCGGGTCCGTCTGGGCACCCGGGCGAGGGCCGCCGCCGTCGGGCTTTACAGCTGGGACAGCGTGCTGGCCACCATCCGCCTGGCACTGGCATCCGACAAGAAGGTGGCCTGACCATGGGCTCGAGAACGGTACCGAAAAGCGCCTTGCCTGCCCGGCCGGAGTCCGGGCTGCGCCGGACGCTGCGGTGTGTGCGCCCGCACCTGCGGGGCCACCGGTGGCTGATGGCGGGCGGATTCTCCGCTCTGGCGTTCGACGTCGTGTTCCGGCTCATCGAGCCGTGGCCGGTGAAGATGGTGGTCGACGCCGTCTCCCGGGCTTTGGGTGCGACGCTCCGTAAGCCCGGGCCCTCCATGGAGGCAGGCCTTCAGACCCTGCTGCTGTGCGGCGCCGCTGTGGTGGCAATAGCGCTGGGCCGGGCTTTGGCCAACTACTGGTCCGCGATCTGCTTCGCCCTGATCGGATCCCGGGTGGCGTCGGATCTGCGGGCCCGTGCCTTCCGCCACGTCCAGAGCCTGTCCATGCGCCACCACACCCGCGCCTCCACCGGCGACACCGTCCAGCGGCTCGTCGGTGACGTGTCCCGGCTGCAGGAGGTCGCGGTCACGGCCGGGCTGCCGCTGCTGGGCAACATGCTCACCCTGGTCCTGATGACGGTCATCCTGCTGTGGCTCGACCCGCTCCTGGCCCTGGTGGTCTTCCTGGCCGGCGGGGTGTTCGCTGTCCTCTCCCGCGCCAGCTCCGGCCGGATCACCGCTGCCGCCGGCAACTCCCGCAAAGGCGAGGGCAGCCTCGCCACTACCGCGGCGCAGACCCTCGGCGCCATCCGCGAAGTGCAGGCCTACGGACTGGAGGACACCATCAGCTCCGGCTTCCGCAAGAGCAACCAGGCAACCCTGGGAACGGGCGTAGCCGCGCTGCGGCTGGCCGCGGGGCTCGAGCGGCGCACCGACGTGCTGATCGGCGTCGCGACGGCGGTGGTCCTGGCCGGCGGCGGCTGGCGCGTCCTGGAACACGCCATCACGCCCGGCGACCTGGTGGTTTTCCTGATGTACCTCAAAACCGGGATGAAACCGCTGAAGGACCTCGCCAAACAGACCGGCCGGATCGCCCGGGCCACCGCCTCCGGCGAACGCGTCGCGGACCTCCTCGAGGCCCAGACCGACCTGCCCGAAAAGCCCCACGCCCGGCCCCTGCGGTCCAGCGCTCCGGATATCGTGCTGGACAACGTTTCAGCCGGTCACGGCGAGGGTACGGTCCTCCATGGGATCAGCCTCACCATCCCGGCGGGCGAGCACCTCGCCATCCTCGGCCCCTCCGGGGCCGGCAAGTCCACCCTGGCCAGCCTCATCCTGCGCATGATCGACCCCAGCACGGGCTCTGTCCGTGTCGGTGGCGAGGACCTGCGTGACCTCACCATCGCCTCCGTGCGCTCGCACGTGTCCATCCTGCTCCAGGACTCCGTCCTCTTCGGCACCAGCGTCCAGGACAACATCCGGTTCGGCCGGCTGGACGCCACGGACCGGGAGATCGAGCACGCCGCCGCCCTGGCCCAGGCCGACGGCTTCATCCGCGCACTGCCCCACGGCTACGACACCGTCCTCGGCGAAGCAGCCAAGGACCTCTCCGGCGGCCAGCGCCAGCGCATCGCCATCGCCCGCGCCATCCTCCGGCAGGCGCCCATCGTCATCCTGGATGAGGCCACCGCAGGGCTGGACCCGGTGTCCCGCAACTCCGTCCTCCAGGCCCTCGGCGCTTTGACCCGCGAACGGACCTCCATCACCATCACCCACGACGTCCACTCCGCCCGCTCCTGCGACCGCATCGTCTGGCTTGAACAGGGCAGGTTGCTGGAGGTCGGCCGGCCCGAGCACCTGCTCCGGGACCCCGGTTCGAAGTTCGCCCGCTGGATCGGGGAGCAGGCCCCGGGCGTGCAGTCTGTGACCGGCCCCGTGGGGGTGGTGGTGCCATGATCGCCCTGGCACCAGGCTCGGCGCAGGCCGAACGTTCCCTCGCCCGCCGCGACACGCTGCTACCGGGCCTCCCCTGGCTGCTGGACAGCACCCGCCTGTCCGAACTGCTCGGCGAAACCGTTCGCGTCACCCGGGTCCGCTACAAGCCCGGCACCTCTTTGCTCGTTGCCTACCGGCGCCTGCGCAACGGAAACTTTGAATACGGCTGGGCGACAACCCGGACCCCGTCCGGCGCCGGCAAGCTCCTCGAGCGTGAGCGCACCAGCCGCACCCGTGGCGGGGATATGCGCATCCTCCGGCCTGACCCGGGTGATCCGGACACCGTGGTGGCGGTGGGCGGGGTGGAGGACGATTGGGCCCTACAGAAGAACCTCACCTGGCTGCGCTCCCACGGCGCCGGACGGCTGGGTCTCCACACCAAACCCGGCTCGGGCGTGCTCGCCGGCAGCAGCGTGCTGCGTTACAAGCCGGAACGGCGCCTGGTGCTTTTCGCCTACAACGCGAGCTCCGCCGTCGTGATCAAAACAGCAGCCAAGCCGGCCGGCCACGGGCAGCAGCCCCATTTCCTGGACCGGCTGCGCCGCCACGGCGTCCCCCTGCTCCCCCAGCTGGCCGACGCCGAGTGCCTTTCCCATGGTGTCAGCGCCAGCACGGCCTGGGGCGCCGGCGACCTCGCAGCGCACGAGAATGCGGGTTCACGCACCGCCTATGCTGCCGGGCAGGCCCTCGCCGCACTCCATTGCGCCCCCGCCGGTTCCGGGGTTGCCGGTCCGGTCCGCCATCCGGCGGCGGGCGGCTGGCGCGAAGACCACGCGGCGCAACTGAAGGCGACGCGGGGCATGGTGTCCCTGCTGGTCCCGGACCTGGAGCGCCTGGCCCGGCACCTCGAAACCAGGCTCGCTGCACTGCTGCTTGACCAGCCCCGGACAGCGCCGGTCCTGGTCCATGGCGATTTCTCCCCGGACCAGGTGCTGATGGCCGGTTCGGAGGTGCGCCTCATCGACTTCGACCGGGCCGGGATGGGCCTGGCCGAGGCTGATCTGGGATCATTCGCCGCCGCGGAGGAGGCTGCGCTGCCGGTTCCCGACGGCGTCGCCGATGGCGCTCCTGCCGGGGGCCCCAAAACGGCACAGCTCGCCGAAGGCTATCTCGACGCCGGAGGGCGCTTTTCGCAGGCTGCCGTGGACGCCTGGGCAGCCTGCCGGCTTTTCAACAGCAGCGTTGACCCTTTCCGCGACCGGTCGCAGGGCTGGGCCGCCGACATGACCTGGCAGCTGAGCCGGGCAAAGGAGCTGATTTCATGACCTGGCATCCGCCCGTCCCCCGCCGGGTAACCGACGCCGCGGGAAGCGCCTGGACTGTGCAGCGGGCGTGGCCCGGAACATCGCAGGGCGCCTACGTCGTGGAAGTCCGGTCCCCGGAAAAGGCTGGCGTCGTGGCGGGACATTTCGACGGCGGCAGGTTCGAGCCCGTTACCGTGGATGACCGCCGCCTTCCCGCCCTCGCCGCCGAGTCAGCCAGGGGTGAGTTGGTGGTGCACCGCGCCCACAAGCGCGCTGTCCTCCGCGCCCCGGAGGCCTACATCAAGGTGTTCCGGCCCGGCCGTGCCCTGGCCGCAGCCGTCAGCCACAGGGCCGCGGCCGATGCCCTGACCCTTGGCGGCTTCGACACACCGCGGCTGGTCAGCACAGGATCCGATGTCCTGGTCTTCAGCCGTCTGGCGGGCCGCTCCTTCTACGAGCTCGGCCAAAGCCACGCCGGAGTCACCGATCGGGCCTGGGCCACCGATGCCTCGTTCGCCGCCATGTGGGCGCGCTGGTCACGGGCCTGGACAGGGACGGTGACCGCAGCCGGCAGCCCCGCATTCCAGGACAGCCTGCGGCAGCTTCCGCACCGCGATGCCGCGATGGAGGCCGCGAACCTGCAGCGCTGGGTGGACCACTGGCTGCGCCACAGCGCGGGCATCGCCGACGCCGCCCCTGCACGCGCGGCGCTCCTCGCGCGGGCCCGGGCGGTCACCGAGACCCTGCTCAGCACACCCCCGGATCCGGCGGGCTGGGCGCACGGCGACCTGCACGACAAGCAGATACTGGGGGGCGAAATGTTTGAAGGCGCCGGCGCGCCCGGGCTGCTGGATTTCGACGAGTCGTGCAGGGCCGAGGCAGCCCTGGACCTGGCCAACCTCGACGTGCACCTGGAACTGCGGTGGCGGCAAAAGCTGCTCACCACGCGCCGGTACATCATCGCCCACTCGGCGGTGATGTCAGCCGCCGCAGGCCTGGACGTAAGCCCGCACCGCTTCGCCGCATACGCCGCCTCCACCAGGCTCCGGCTGGCCTGCCTCTACTCCTTCCGGCCGCCCTGGGGTGCCCGCGCCGCCGAGTACCTCGTCTCTGCCTTTCCCACCGTCACTGCCCACCCCGCTGCCTCTGCTTTCCTCAATTCCCAGGGCCCGGCACTGCCCGAACGAACCCCGATAGGAGCCTGACATGAACCACCAGCCGCCCGCGGGCACGAATGCGCCCTCCGACCGGTCCAACCCATCGGACACCGCCGATCCATCCCATCCGTCCGGTCCGTCTGACCCGTCCGCCCCCGGAGAACCGGCGGCCGAACCCCCAGCCGGCGGCCTGTTCCTGTCGGTTCTCGGGACCGGGTACCTCGGCGCTACACATGCCGTCTGCATGGCGCTGCTGGGCCACCGCGTGGTAGGAATCGACGTCGACGCCGGCAAGATCCGCTCACTCTCCGCCGGCACCCTGCCGTTCTACGAACCCGGACTCGACGAACTCCTCCGCCGGATGCTGGACAGCGGCAGGCTCAGCTTCACCACCGACTTCGCAGCCGCCGCCGGCGCCGACATCCACTTCCTCTGCGTCGGCACCCCGCAGCAACCCGACTCACCCGCCGCCGACCTCCACTACCTCGACGCTGCCCTCGCCCGGCTTGCCCCGCACCTGGACAGACCCTGCCTCGTCGCGGGCAAATCCACCGTCCCCATCGGCACCGCCGAACGCCTGACAGCGTTCCTGCACAGCAACGCCCCCGCCGGCACCGGCGCCGAACTCGCTTGGAACCCCGAATTCCTCCGCGAAGGGCACGCAGTCCAGGACACCCTGCACCCGGACCGGCTCGTCTTCGGTGTCGCCTCCGAACACGCCCGTTCCTTGCTTGAGACCTGCTACGCCCCAATCACCGCGGACGGCACCCCCGTGGTGGTGACCGACCTCGCCACCGCCGAACTGGTCAAGGCCGCCGCCAACTCCTTCCTCGCCACCAAAATCTC